>NZ_CP021358.1:2139191-2444790 GCF_002157205.1 Kushneria marisflavi
CGGCGGTCAGCGTCAGCGCGTGGCGATGGGGCGCGCGCTGGTCCGCGAGCCGCAGCTCTTTTTGTTCGACGAGCCGCTGTCGAATCTGGATGCCAAGCTGCGTGTCGACATGCGCACCGAGATCAAGCAGCTTCATCAGCGCCTGGGCACCACCATCGTTTACGTCACCCACGACCAGATCGAGGCGATGACGCTGGCGACCCGCATCGCGGTAATGCGCGGCGGCGAACTGCAGCAGCTGGGCACGCCGCAGTCGGTCTACGATGATCCCAACAACCTCTTCGTGGCGGGCTTTATGGGCTCACCATCGATGAATCTGGTCACTGCCCGCATTGAGCGTAAGGACGGGGCGCTGGTAGCCCGCATGGCGTCGCCCTCGGGCGATGTGACGCTGCCGATCGTGCGCGACCGCGCGGCGCTCGAGGCGTGGTGTGACCGGGACGTGATGCTCGGGCTGCGCCCGGAGGCGATCACCGATCCGGCCAGCGCCAATCGTGAAGACGGCGAGATCCATGAGGCAACGCTTGAGGTGGCACTGGTCGAGCCCACCGGTGCCGATCTCTACGTGGTGACGCAGCTGGGTGGGCGCAGCATCAACGCGCGCATGCGCCCCGGTGCACCGCTGAGCCCGGGCCAGTCGACCCGCTTTGCCTTTGATGTCTCACGCATGGTGGCATTCGATCCCGAAACCGAGGCGCGTATTCGCGATGAGGCAGCGACCACCACCGAGGCGGCCGCTCGTGAAGCGGCCTTCAGTCAGAAGGCATGACGACAGCGGGTAACGGGGTCGGGCAGGTGTGGCGATTCAACGACCCTCGATAAATCGGCGAATACCCTCGGCGAGCTGTCGTCCCAGACGCTCCAGCGTGTCCCCTTCGACCATGCCGATACCCAGCACCAGCCCGCGACGAGGGTCATCGTCAGCACAGACCGGGCTGAGCGGCTTGACCACCAGCCGGTAATGGTTGAGCAGGTAACGTGACAGGCGCACGTCATCAATGTCGCAAGACAGCGTCACACACAGCGTGATGGTGCCCGCCGGGGGCGAAATATCGATCACGCCCGGCAGGCCGGCCAGCAGGTCATGCAGGGTCTGCTGGCGTTGCAGGTAGTCGCGATGAATGCGCCGACACCAGCGGTCGAGATCACCATCGGCCATGAACTTCGCCAGCACTGCCTGATCCAGCATGCGCCCTTCACGAAAGACTTCGCTTCGGACCTTGTTGAGGGCGCCGCTCAGCGCGCGGGGCACAACCAGATACCCGAGCCGCAGTCCCGGAAACATCAGCTTGGAAAACGATCCGGCCAGAATGGTGTGGCCGTCCTCCGGCGAGAAGAGCAGCTCCCGATGCCCCATCTCGAAGAACTCGTAGTCGTCCTCGATCACAATGTCGGGAGACAGGTGCTCGACCAGTGCACGCTTGTCCTCGATGGGCATCGGCACGCTCAGCGGATAATGGCGGGCGCCGGTCAGATATAAAAGACGCGGGGCGGGCGTCACCGCTGACATCTCGCCATAGCCGTTGCCGGGCAGCCAGCGGCACTGTTCGATGCCAAGCCCCGTGGCCTGAAAGACATTGCGTGCGCCCCAGTAGCAGGGCGAGTCCATCACCACCCGATCGCCGTGATCGGCCAGCGCCAGGGCGCAGAGCTCCAGGCCATGGTGGGTGCCATCGGTAATGATGATCTGTTCGAGGGCGCATTCGATGCCGCGGCCGCGGCGTAGAAAATGGGCGATCTCGCGCTTTAATGGCCCGTAGCCCCCGCTGGAATAGGACAGCAGCAGCGCGTTTTGCGGCACGGTCAGGGTGGCGTAGAGCGTGCGCCAGCGTCGCATGGGAAAGCGGGCAATGTCGGGAATGCCCGGCACAAAGGCGCCGCTCTGGATCGGGCTGGCCCCACTGGTCCCAAGAATCCGGTGCGCGCGCTGCGACAGGGCCAGCGGCGAATCCTGCGTCATGGTCGGTGATACCCCCGGGCGTCGGCTCCAGCTGCCGCGGCCATGCTGGGTGGCCAGCAGATGACGCGACTGCAAAAGCTCGATGACGCCGGCCAGGGTATTACGCGCCACCCCCAGACGCTGGCAGATATGACGATGGGCCGGCAGGCGCTGGCCATCGACCCACTGTTGCTCGATCAGCGTCGTCAGGACCTGCTCCAGACGTACCTGCTTGCTCAGCCGGTCGGGCTGACGTTGCCAGGCCGTTTCGATGTCCCTTAGAGCCTCTTCGACAGATCGCTGCATGACTCGGGTCCGGGCAGGGTGACAGGAGAGAGGATCATTATGGCGGTGGTGTCCGGCAGTGGTCTACCTGAACACACAAGTGGTTCACGTACCAGGCGCGGGACAGTGGTAGCGTGTGAGCAGGGAGACACAACAGGCCGTGTGATATGGCACAACATCCTCCCGGCCCTGAAAGACCACAATAATGACGGATAAATTCTATGCAGAGCACCACCAAACCACGCGAACTGGTCCGCGTTCTGGCACGCACCGATGTGCTGGCACTGGCCTTTGGCGCCATGATCGGCTGGGGCTGGATCGTTCTGACCGGCGGGGCGATTCTTGATGCCGGCAGTGTGGGCGCGATCATTGCCTTCATCATTGGCGGCATCGCGGTCCTGCTGGTCGGATTGACCTATGCCGAGCTGGCCTCGGCCATGCCCAAGGTGGGCGGTGAGCACGTCTACAGCTATCGCGCCCTCGGCCACTTTGCCTCCTTTATCTGCACCTGGAGCATCGTGCTGGGGTATGTGAGCGTCGTGTCCTTTGAAGCGGTGGCTCTGCCCACCGTGATCGAGCAGCTTTTCCCCGGCTATGACGTGGGTCATCTCTGGACCGTGGCCGGGTGGGACGTCAAGGCCAGCTGGGTCGCCGTCGGGGTCATCGGCTCGCTGATCATGATGGCGATCAATTACATCGGCATCACCACAGCGGCACTGATCCAGAAACTGGTGACCGGTCTGATTCTGATCGTGGGCGTGCTGTTCATTACCGGCGCGCTCTTTACCGGTGAGGCGGCCAACATGACGCCGCTCTTTAACCATGACGCCAGCGGCGGGTTCGCCGGCGGCATCATGGCGGTGCTGGTCATGGTGCCCTTTCTGTTCGTGGGCTTTGACGTGATCCCGCAGGCGGCCGAGGAGATCGATCTGCCGTTTCGCGATATCGGCAAGGTGCTGATTGCCTCGGTTCTGATGGCGGTAGCCTGGTATGCGCTGATCGTACTGGGCACCAGTCTGATGCTGGATCAGCCGGCGCTTGAAGGCAGCTCGCTCTCCGTCCCGGATGCCATGGCGGCTGTCATGGGCAGCGTCTGGGGCAGCAAGCTGATGGTTCTGGCAGGCATTGCCGGCATCATCACCAGCTGGAACGCGTTTTATATCGGCGGGTCACGGGCCATCTATGCGCTGGCGCACTCCGGCATGCTGCCGGCCTTTCTGGGCAAGCTGCATCCGAAGTACAAGACACCGACCAATGCCATCATCATGATCGGTCTCTTGTCGACGATTGCGCCCTTCATGGGCCGCCCGGCCATGGTGTGGCTGGTGGATGCCGGTGGTCTGGGCATCGTGATCGCCTATCTGTTCGTGGCGCTGTCCTTCATGGTGCTCAGAAAGCGTGAGCCCGAGATGGATCGCCCCTTCAGGGTGAGCAATGGTCGTGTGGTCGGCGCGCTGGCGGTGCTGCTGTCACTGGCCATGGCCTGTCTTTATCTGCCGGGTAGCCCGTCGGCGCTGACCGGTATTGAGTGGGGGGTGTTCGGAGGCTGGATGATCCTGGGTCTGGCGATGTATTTCTTTGCGCTCAACCGCTATGGACGAGCGTTCAGTGACCGGGTCATGCAGGACGTTTATCACCGCTGACATCACATCCATGAGGTAGACAATGTTTGATATCGAGTTCAAGAACCAGCGTGCCGCCGCCCTGATCGGTGATCAGTGGCAGGAAGGCCGGCAGCAGTTTGCCGTCAACAACCCGGCGACCGGGGAGCTGGTCGCCAACGTGGCCGATCTCGGTGCCGAGGAGACTCGCGCGGCAGTCGCGGCCGCCGAGACGGCAATGGCCGACTGGCGCAAGGTGCCCGCCAGGGAGCGCTCGCGTCTGCTGCGCCGCTGGTTTGACCTGGTGGTTGAAAATACCGACGCTCTGGCACGCCTGATGACGCTGGAGCAGGGCAAGCCGCTGGCAGAGTCGCGTGGTGAAGTCGGTTACGGCGCCTCGTTTATCGAGTTCTACGCTGAAGAAGCCAAGCGCATCGCCGGCGAGACCCTGCCGGGGCACGGCGCGGACAAGCGCATTCTGGTCATGCGCGAGCCGATCGGCGTGGTCGCGGCCATCACGCCCTGGAACTTCCCGCTGGCGATGATCACTCGCAAATGTGCTCCGGCGCTGGCTGCCGGCTGTACGGTCGTGATCAAGCCGGCCGAGGCGACGCCGCTGACCGCGCTGGCACTCGCCGCGCTGGCGCTGGAAGCCGGCATTCCGCAGGGGGCGATCAATGTGGTCACCGCCAAAAGCCCTGCCGCAGTGGGCGAAGTGCTGACCACCGACCCGAGAGTGCGCAAGGTCTCCTTCACGGGTTCCACGCCGGTCGGCAAGAAACTGCTGGCGCAGTGTGCGTCCACCGTCAAGAAAACGGCCATGGAGCTGGGGGGCAACGCGCCCTTTATCGTGTTTGACGATGCCGACCTTGATGCCGCGGTTGAAGGCGCGATTGCCTCCAAATACCGCAATGCCGGCCAGACCTGCGTATGCACCAACCGCTTTCTGGTGCAGTCCGGCGTCTACGATGCCTTCGTTGAGAAGCTCGCCGCTCGCGTGCGCGAGCTCAAGGTTGGCAACGGCATGGAAGAGGGCACGATCATTGGACCGCTGATCAATCAGGCGGCGGTCGACAAGGTCAGTGCCCATGTCAGCGATGCGCTCGACAAGGGCGCTCGACTGGTGGAAGGTGGAGAAGCGCACGCGCTGGGACACTCGTTTTACACACCGACCGTGCTGGCCGATGTCACCCCCGAGATGGCCGTGGCTCGGGAAGAGACCTTCGGGCCATTTGCGGCAGTGTTTCGTTTCGACCAGGATGATCAGGCCATTGCGATGGCCAACGATACGCCCTTTGGCCTGGCGGCCTACTTCTATGCCCGCGACTACAAGCGCATCTGGCAGGTGATGGAGGCGCTCGAGTACGGCATGGTCGCCGTCAACGAAGGGCTGTTGTCGACCGAACTGGCCCCGTTTGGCGGTATCAAGGAGTCAGGACTGGGTCGAGAGGGTTCGCACCACGGGCTGGAGGAGTTTACCGAGCTCAAGTATGTCTGTCTCGGCGGGCTGTAATTGCTGCATATCAAAGGAGATCGCGCATGAATAATAATGAACTCAATGAGCTTAAAAAACGCTATGTCGCCAACGGCGCGGCAAGTCCGGATGGTCATTTTGCCGACCGTGCCGAAAACGCCGAACTGTGGGACGTCGATGGCAAGCGCTTTATCGATTTTGCCGGCGGTATTGGTGTACTCAATATCGGCCATCGCCACCCGAAGGTGGTCGAGGCCGTCAAGGCACAGCTCGACAAGGTCATGCATACCTGCCAGACCGTCATGCCCTATGAAGGCTACGTGAAGGTGGCCGAGAAGCTCAGTCACATCACGCCGGTACGCGGACATGCCAAGGTCATGCTGGCCAACTCCGGTGCCGAGGCGCTGGAAAACGCCGTAAAGGTCGCGCGCGCCGCGACCGGCCGCTCGGGCGTGATCTGCTTCACCGGCGGCTATCACGGCCGTACGTTCATGACCATGGCCATGAACGGCAAGGTTGCCCCCTATCGCACCGATTTCGGCCCCATGCCGGGGCAGGTCTATCGGGCGCCCTATCCGGTCGAATCGATCGGTGTCAGCGAGGAAGACGCACTGCGCGGCCTGAAGATGACCTTCAAGACCGATGCCAACCCGAAGGACACGGCCGCGATCGTCATCGAGCCGGTGCTGGGCGAAGGCGGTTTCCATGCTGCCTCACCGAGCTTCATGAAGGCACTGCGTGAGATCTGTGACGAGCACGGCATTTTGCTGATCGTCGATGAAGTGCAGTCCGGTTTCGGCCGTACCGGCAAGATGTTTGCCATCGAGCATACCGGCGTTGAGCCCGACATCATGACCATGGCCAAGAGCATGGGCGATGGCATGCCGATTTCCGCCGTAGTCGGTACCGACCGTGTGATGGATGCCTCGGGCGGCAATTCGCTTGGCGGTACCTATACCGGTAGCCCGGTCTCCTGTGCTGCCGTTCTGGCCGTGCTGGAAGTGTTCGAGGAAGAAAACATCCTCGAGAAGAGTCAGGCGCTGGGCGACAAGCTCGGTGAACGGTTCCAGAAGCTGGAACGCTCTTTTGACTGCGTGCGCAATTCGCGCCATCTGGGAGCGATGGCCGCCTTCGATCTGGTCCGCGCCGATGGCGAGCCTGATACGGAGCTTGCCGGCAAGCTCTGCAAGACGGCGCGCGAACGTGGCCTGATCCTGCTGTCCTGCGGCCTCTATGGCAACACGATCCGCTTTTTGATGCCGGTCACCATCAGCGATGACGTGCTGGGTGAAGGGATGGATCTGATCGAATCCATGCTGAAGGAAATGAGTGGTCAGTCGTAAGTCACCAGCGCATGCATGATCCGAGCGCTTGAAAAAAAGGCCCCGCCAATGGCGGGGCCTTTTGATGTCATGAAACGGTGGCGAGTGTGGCTCATGACGGGCGGGCAGCGATCTTCAGGAAGGTTTCGACCTCATCGACCGTCGGGATGCCGGTGGCCGCACCAGCACGCTGCACGGCCAGTGCGGCGGCCGCGGTAGCGCGCTCCAGGCAGGTAGAGGCATCGTTGCCCGCCTGCAGGGCGGCCATGTAATAGCCGATGAACGTGTCACCGGCACCGGTCGTATCGACGGCCTGTACCGGACGCGCCGGCTGGTACAGGGTGTCACCACGTTCGCCGTCGATGCGCCAGGCCCCTTCCGAGCCCAGCGTCAGCACGATATTGACGCCCGGTAGTGCCGTTTGCAGCGCCTCGATCAGGGCGTCGGCATCGCTTTGCTCGTCGATGTCCACCAGTGCGGCAGCTTCGCCCCGGTTGACGAACAACAGCGCGAGATCCTTCAGGGGCAATTCGCGAATGGCCGGCGTCATCGGTGCGGGATTGAAGGCGACCTTCAATCCGCGCTCGAGCGCCTGACGAATCACGACGTCAATATCGTTGCACTCGTTTTGCAGCAGCAGCCAGCCGCCCTTGTCGGCACCGGTCAGCAGCTCATCGATCCGCTCGGGCGTAAAACTCTGATTGGTACCACCGAACAGCACGATGGCGTTTTCCCCCTCGTCATCGACCTGGATCACGGTATGGCCGCTGGCACTTTCCAGCAGCGCCACGTCATCGATATCGGCGCCGGCGTCCTTCAGGGTCTCCAGCGCCCAGTCGTCGGCACGGCCAAGCTGTCCCCAGTGGCTCACCTGCCCACCGGCCCGCGCCAGCGCGATGGTCTGATTGGCACCCTTGCCGCCCAGCACGATCTGGTAATCAGTGCTGGAGAGGGTCTCGCCGGGACGCACCAGATGCGGGACACGATAGACATGGTCGATATTGATCGAGCCATAGTTGTAGACGGTGGCCGACCCGGAGGATGGCTGCTTCGGTAAGGACATGATGGCCTCGCTGTAGTCATTGATCTGGTGTGATCATCGAACACAACGAGGCCCTTGTCGATTCAGGGTAGATCAAAGACCAGCGCTTCGGCGTCACGACCGCGCGTCAGCTCAATCCGTGCTTCTTCTTCCAGCATCAGGGCATCACCGCCTTCAAGAAGCTGGCCGTTGATCTCAAGCGTGCCGCGAATGAGGTGCACGTAGGCACGACGGCCTGGCGCCAGCGTGTGAGTGAGCGTGGTCTCACCCTCCAGGAGCGTGGCGTAAATGAAGGCATCCTGTTCGATGCGCAGCGAGCCATCGCGGCCGTCCGGGGAGATGATCAGGCGCAGCTGGTCACGCTTTGAGTCAGCAGAGAAGTCCGCCTCGCTGTAGCGCGGTGTAAGCCCGGTCTCACGAGGAAAGAGCCAGATCTGCAGAAAGTGCACCGGCTCATGGGCGCTGTGGTTGAACTCGCTGTGCTCCACGCCGGTACCGGTCGTCATCAGTTGCACGCGTCCCGGCCCAATGCTTGAGCCGTTGCCCAGCGTATCGCGATGGGCCAGTTCGCCGGAAAGCACGTAGGAAAAAATCTCCATGTCACGATGGCCGTGTTGACCAAAGCCGCCGCCGGGAGCGACACGGTCTTCATTGATCACCCGCAGGGGGCCGAAATGGACATGGTCAGGATCGACATAGCCGGCAAAGGAAAAGGAGTGGTAGCTCTCAAGCCAGCCGTGATCGGCGTGGCCACGTTCGCTACCAGGGCGCAGGGTCAACATGGGAAAGCTCTCCGTCAGTCTGGAATGCGCCCAGCATCTGCTTCGAATTCCTGCATGGCAACTGCATAAAATGAGCGTTTGTTATCGATAAAATCGAATGCCTCGCAGAAGGAGCGTGGGTGTTTTCATGCCGTCTCAAATCTGTCTTTTCAGACCGGCTGTCTCTCGGGCCAACAATACCCAACGTCAAAGACAGGCGTGCAGGACACCTGCCTGATGGGGCAACAATCAGCGCTATCTCAAAGCATTCAACGTCTTTTGAGTCGTCTGGTGGAGCGACGTGAACCGGCTTTCAATAGCGATCCCACAATCACCAGCGCACCGGCCATCAGGCCCAGTTCACGTCTGTGAGTGGTTGCCCAGAGCTGCGCACTGGTGGAGAGCGCTTCATCGTCAAAACGGCCATGCGCTCCGCGTGCCCCGGGAACCGGTTGCCAAAGGTTGTCAGGGCGGCCGGGGGGGCGACGCTCATCGGTCTGCTGACCACTGACGGCAGTGCGAGCGAGATAACGATCCAGCAGGCCGGGAAAAACCTTGTTGCCCCAGATGCTCATGATGGCCGACCGGCCGACATAGATTTCGCGGCGGCGGTGATGGGCGGCCCAGTAGACGGCGCGTGCGCCCACTTCGGGCTGATAAACCGGCGCCACCGGCCGGGCGCGGTGCGGCAGATGGCTCTTGCACCAGTCAAACTGCGGCGTGTTCAATCCCGGCATTTCCACCATGGTGACATGAACCCGGCTGCCCTCGTTGAGAAGCTCGGTACGCAGCGCCTGGGTGTAGCCCTTGATGGCATGCTTGGCACCGCAGTAGGCGCTTTGCAACGGCACCGCCCGATAGGCGAGCGCCGAACCGACCTGCACGATGGTGCCGCTGTTGCGTGCGCGCATTCGCTTGAGCGCTGCCATGGTGCCGTAGACGTTGCCGTGATAGGTGACATCGGTAACCCGACGATAGTCTTCCGGGCTCATGTCGCTCAATGAAGAAAACAGCGTCGTCATGGCGGCGTTGACCCAGACATCGATCGGGCCCAGCGCGGCTTCTATCTGCTCTGCCGCGGCCTCGACCTGGTCGGCATCAGCCACATCGGCGCTGACGACTACCGCGCGCACCCCCATGGCTTCCAGCGCCTTTTTGACCGTTTCAAGACGTCCTTCATCGCGTCCGATCAATCCGACATGACTGCCATGGCGGGCGAATTCATGAGCGATGGCACAGCCCAGTCCCGCGCCGGCACCGGTCACCACCGTCACTTCCTGTTTTCCGTCTGGCATGAGGCGCTCTCCGAAGTTCAAGCTTCAATTCATGTTGTGCCTTACTAGCGTAGACCGCTCTCTGCCGCACGAGAGGGCAAGGGAATAGGCCTAAAGAGCAATAAAAGTATCCTGATTATGGTCTAAAACTTGATTCATGCTGAATTTTACGACGGCAGGCACATTCTGGAGAACGGCATGCAGGCATCCCGGTGTATCGAGGATTATGGCTTTATCGGCAATCTGAAAACCGCAGCGCTCATTGATCGCGATGCCTGCATAGCGTGGCTCTGTCTACCACGATTCGACGCTGAGGCCTGCTGCGCGCTGCTGCTGGGAGAGCAGCACAATGGTTATTGGCAAATCTCTCCGCAGGACCCGGTCGTGTCTCGCTCGCGCCACTACCGTGGCGAGACGCTGGTGCTTGAAACCGAGTTTGAAACCGCAAGCGGGCGGGTCGCGGTGATCGATTTCATGCCGCCCATTCAGAAGGGACAGACGCATAACGATCTGGTGCGTGTAGTCGAGGGACGCCAAGGCCACGTCGAGATGCAAAGCCGGGCCCTCTTTCGTTTTGATTACGGCCGGGTGGCGCCTTTCTCGCACTATCAGGATGGCGTCATGTCGGCCGTGGTCGGGCCTGACAGTTTGCGTCTGGTATCAGAGGCAGCCCTTGAAGAAAATGAAGAAGGCGTCTGCTGCGCCCGGTTCAATGTCGCTTCCGGTGAGCGCGTCGCCTTTGTGTTGACCTGGCACCTTGCCTGGCAAACACCTCCGGAAGTCCTGGATGCCGATCTTGAACAGCAGGCGGTAGAACAGTGGTGGCAGCAGTGGAGCAGTCGTTGTGAGATTGACGATCGATATCGTGCGCCGGTCATACGCTCCCTGATTACCCTTAAGGCGCTGACCGATGCCGATACAGGCGGTATCCTGGGGGCAGCGACGACCTCCTTGCCCGAAATCAGTGGTGGAGAAGCCAACTGGGACTATCGCTACACCTGGCTGCGAGATGCCTCGTTTGTGCTGCATGCGCTGCTGGATAGTGGCTATCGGGAGGAGGCCGAGGCCTGGCGCTCATGGCTGCTGCGCGCGGTGGCTGGCGGGCCTGAAAGCCTGCAGCCCATGTATGGCATCGGTGGCGAGCGGCGCCTTGTGGAGCATGAGTTGCCGTGGCTGGCAGGCTTTAATGGGGCAACACCAGTGCGCATTGGCAACGGCGCCTGGCAGCAACAACAGCTGGATGTCTACGGTGAAGTCATGGATGCCCTGCACCGGGCGCGCCGACACGCACTGGCGCCTGAAAGCGATCTCTGGCACGTGCAATATCAGCTGCTGGAATATCTGGAGCAGCATTGGCAGGAGCCCGGTGCCGGCCTCTGGGAGCTGCGTGGTCCACAACGCCATTATACGCACTCCAGAGTCATGGTCTGGGTGGCCTTTGATCGCGCGGTCAAGGCAGTGGAATACTTTGATATGAAAGGTGATCTCGAGCGCTGGAAGGCACTGCGACAGCAGGTGCACGATGAAGTGTGCGCCCAGGGGTTCAATGCCCGTCGTCAGAGCTTTGTCCAGTATTACGGTGGTGATGAGCTCGACGTGTCGGCACTACTGCTACCCCTGATGGGATTCTTGCCGGCAGACGATCCGCGCATGGTCAGCACGGTTGATCTCATTCGCAAGGAGCTGGGCTACGATGATTTTCTATATCGTTTCCTGACCGATAAAAAGCAGGCGTGTCTGACAGATGGCGAAGGCGCCTTTGTGATCGGCTGCTTCTGGCTGGTAGATAATCTGGTGCTTCAGGAGCGACATGATGAGGCCCAGGCCCTTTTTGACCGGCTGCTGGAAATTCGTAACGATCTGGGACTGATGTCGGAGGAGTATGACCCGCGTTGCCGGCGTCAGCTGGGCAACGTCCCGCAGGCCTTTTCGCATGTCGGTCTGATCAACAGTGCCCACCTGCTGGCCCGGGGCGCTTGCTCATCGAAGGGGTATCCCTGATCAGGGCAGCGTCAGGCGCGGGGTGAGCCCCGCGCCGCAGTCATGCCGATGGCATTGGTGATCCTTGATTATTTTCGGACCTCCTGCTGCTCTTTCTGGATCTTCTCGTCTGGCGATACCGGACAGCCCCCACAAGGTATGCCGCTCCGCCTCGATACCTGCTACCACATGGGCAGCCATGCGCTCTCCGATCAGGCCGGTGCGCAGGTTTACATGGGAAATTCCTTGAGCGTCAGGAATGCTGGCAGCATCTGCCTCATATTCCTGCGTGGCAACCGCAGAAAATCAGCGTTGAGCATCGATACAATAAAATGCGCCCGCCGGGATAATCCGACGGGCGCAGGAGAGGCAGCGCATCGAGAGGCTCAGGCGTTCTGCGTTACCGGCCGATTTCTCAGGGCCGGGAAATCAAATAGCGCTCGCCCCGGGCCGTGATCCAGCAGGTAACGCACCAGCAGACAGCCAGCACAGACAACGGTGGCGATGATGATGGGCAGCGCGACGGCAATGGCCTGACCCAGTGACCCGCTGAGTTCAACATCGACCATCACAAGCGTCAGGGGGTGAACCAGCAGCATATGAATGACGTACACCGGCAGGGTCCGCTTGCCCAGGGCCTGCAGGGTGCGCATTTGCCAGAAGCGCAGAATCAGGCTCAGAGTGTCGATGGCAAACGAAACCATCAGACAGGAGAGAAAAAGCTGTGTCGCCGGCAGATAAAAAATGCCCAGCTGACGTGCTACGGCCATCGAAGCTAGCAGCCCTGCACCCACCAGGACCCAGCGTTTGGCGCTGAATTCGGCATAAACATGAGCAATCCGGTCGCGACCAAAGCAGCCCATGGCGTAGAAAATGCCGTAGTCCAGCAGCTTTTTGAAGTTCCAGACATCCGTGATGTACTCGGAGAAGATCTGCAGTAGAGCCAGTACAATCAGAAGCGGAATGGCGACCCGATTGAAGGTCTTGCAGACCACAAAGTAGAGCACCAGCGCATAGAGATACCAGATGCCGCTGTCGGCCAGAAAGACACCACGAACGAACTCGATGATGTTGAGCGTGTAGGCCTCACCGGGAATGATTTCGGCGGCGCCTGGAATTTGCGTGCGCATGAGTGAGATCGCGATCCAGTTGATCGCCATCCACAGCAGATAGAGCCAGAACAGGGTTGCCACACGGGATTTAAACGTTTCCTGCCAGCTCTTGCGGGTAATGGCCGAGTGCGCAAGAAAGCCGGAAATCAAAAAGAACAGCGGCATGCGCAGCGGCTTGAAGGCTGTCAACGCACCGGTCCACCAGCTATCCAGTGGCAGGCTGCCAAAATCGATCTGAGCGTAGGAAAAAATGGTGGTATGCCACAGTACCACCATGAAAATGCAGGCGCCCTTGGCGGCATCAATCCAGGCGATACGCTGACCGCCATGAACAGGAGAAGTTGTAGTCATGGGAGGGATCGCAGCGGTTAAATTTGCGATATTGTAAAGCAGCGCAGCATGCCCGGCTAAGACTTATGGCTCAGATGTTGTCATAAAATTTATTTAACTGATATCGGATGGTTATTGGTATCTAAAAAGATACCGATAATGAATAAAAGACATAAAAAATTATCTATTTTAAATGTTGGAAACTTTTTTAAACACAAGAGGTAGGGCACCATCCTTTCGACAGGGTGATGCCCGGTATCGAGATGATTACTTGCTGTCGGACTTTTTATTGCTGTCTTGCTCCTTCTTTGCGCTTTGCGTCTGCTGATTGTCCTCCAGCAGATCTGCCACGGAGTCGAGGATTTCCTTGGGACGAAACGGGTAGCGTTCGACTTCGGAGTGATCAGCGATACCGGTGAGTACCAGCACGGTATGCAGCCCGGCCTCGATACCGGCGACCACGTCGGTATCCATGCGATCGCCGATCATGCCGGTACGCATGGAGTGAGCGCCCAGCTTGTTGAGCGCCGAGCGAAACATCATCGGGTTGGGTTTGCCCACCACATAGGGCTCGCGTTTGGTCGCGCTGGTGATCAACGCCGCTACCGCACCGGTGGCCGGTAGCGGGCCTTCCTGGCTGGGGCTGGTCACATCGGGGTTGGTGACAATGAAACGGGCGCCTGCATTGATCAGACGAATGGCGCGGGTAATGGCCTCAAACGAGTAGGTTCGCGTCTCGCCCAGCACCACGTAGTCCGGATCGGTATCCGTCATGACAAAGCCGGCTTCATGCATGGCCGTGGTGATGCCGGCCTCGCCAATGATGAAGGCCGATCCACCGGGCGACTGATCCTTCAAAAAGGCGGCGGTGGCCAGCGCCGAGGTCCAGAGCTGCTCCTCGGGGACCTCGATACCGCTGCGCGCCAGGCGTGCACTGAGATCGCGCGGGGTATAGATCGAGTTATTGGTCAGCACCAGAAAGGGCTTTTTCTTCTCCCGCCACTGATTGATCAGCTCGGCAGCTCCCGGAATGGCCTTGTTTTCATGCACCAGCACCCCGTCCATATCGGTCAGCCAGCAATCAACGTCGCGCTCCATCTTCTTGCCTGTCGTCACAATGTGTTCCCCCCTGATAGGTGATGCTCTTCAGCATAGCGTTATAAAGCTCGTCATGCCCTTGTAGCGCACGGCTTCATGTTAATGCGGGAACAGGAGGCACGACCCATATCGTTATATCGTGACTATTTTATGTAGAGATTTTTAATGATAAAAATCGTCAAAATTAAAAAACATTGTTTATTAAATAGAGGCCAAAGGAAAATCAAAGAATCCTTTAATACAGTTTTAATGCTGGCTTCAATGTTTAATATTTCCTTCATTTTAAAGCCATTATTTTTGAAAAAACGCTATTGAATACTGGAACCAGCGGCTTTAATTGTGGTCTTTTAACGTCAGCGATTGAAAATCGGATGCGTTAATAAATTATTAATGATTGTGAGCCTTTTCTCGCAATGGATGCCCTGACCAGGTGATGTGATGTCTCTGAAAACAGCGGTTCGCACCAATACAATTCTTAAAACACTCGCGCAGGGTATTGAAAAAAGAGCACGCCGCGGCGTGACCTTTCTCATTACGAAACCCCTTCGAAAAAGTGAAAGCGTTGACGTCGAAAACCTTCAGGGCCCGTTAAAAATACTGCTGGTGCGACCCAACTATCGCATCGGCAATGCATTGATCATGTCGCCTGTCATCGAAACCTTTCGACAGCGTTTCCCTGATGCCCGAATTGACCTTCTCACGACTGACAGCACCCGGTCGCTGTTTCGCCATCAGCGGCTGGACCGCGTTCTGACCCTGTCGCGTGATGCTATCGTGCGCCCATGGCGTTTTCCCGCCATGATTCGCCAGCTGCGTCAGGAGCGATATGACCTTGCCGTACAGGTGGGCCCCAGCTCGCTGACCGGACTGATCTTCGTGCGTTGTATTAAAAGCCGCTACACCATGGGCAAGGGCAAGCGCGGACAGCGCTGGTTCGATATCGAAGTCAGCGGCGATCAGGCCCATGCCTACGACATTCCTCAGATGTTTGCCCGGGCGCTTGAAACGCCCTGTCGCGATCGCCCGCTGATGCGGCTAAGCCATGGAGAGTGCAGCATCGGGCGCGGTGAACTCGAAGAGCTGGGCATCGATTTTGATGATGCCGGGCGGCCAGCCCCCTTCGTGGCGCTGTTTGTAGGAGGTCATCTCGACAAGCGTCTGCCCCTGAGCTTCTGGCAGGAGAGCATCAAGGCACTGGAGGCGGCTGGTCAGCGCTACGTGGTGTTTGTAGGTCCCGAAGAGCTGCGCCATGCGCCCATGCTTGAACAGGAGATGGCCAATAGTCGCTATGGTGCGCTCTGTCGGCCCCGGCCGCTGCGTATCTTTGCGGCCATGTTGCACTACGCTCGCTATCTCGTCAGCCCTGACTCCGGGCCACTGCATATTGGCGCGGCGCTGGATGTGCCGGTCATGGCGCTGGTGCAAAAGCGCAAGTCACTGAAGTTTGTCCCGCGCGGGCCGCTGGACATTGTGCTCTGGCAGCCGAATGCCCGCCAGCTGGTGGCGGCCGTGACCACGCCCGAGCTGTATCAGGGCCGTCGTGAGGTGGAGGCATTTGAGGCCAGCATGACTGCGGATATGACGCTGACGTCGTCGGCACCTCAGATGCCCTGAACGCTTTGGTCATCGCCATGTCGTCCGTTCACTATCGTGCTGGCGACGTGGCCGAGACTCTGCGAAGGCGTGATCGTCGCAGGCCCAGCCAGGCATTGCCCAGCAGCGTGACCAGCGTCAGCAGCCCGCCGTAGAGCGTGGCCTCCGGCGGGTTCTCGCCTAAAAGCCACCAGACCCACAGCGTGCCCAGAATCGCCTCGACCAGATAGAACAGCGCCACTTCGGCAGAAGGCAGATAGCGGGTGGCGTTGTTGATCAGTGCCGTGGCCAGCGGCATCTGAATCAGTCCCATGACGGCGAGCACCACATAGCTCTGTGTCTCCAGTGCCAGCGGCGTTGCCATGGGCCACGCCACCAGGGCCGTCATTATCCCACCGCCGGCAATCAGGGGAAGGCGGTCCAGGGTCTGGTAGCGTCGCAGCAGCGTCAGATTGGCGCCCACGGCCATGGCGGCACCGAGTGCGTACATATCGCCGAGTAGCCCCTCGCCGGTCAATGAGCCGGCAAAGACAATCACCAGCCCCAGCATGGCAAGGCCGATTGCGATCCAGGTTCTTGCTGCTACCTGCTCCTGTAGAAACAGCCGGGTGAAAATGGCCGCAAACAGGGGTGCGGTGCTCAAAATGACCACCACGTTGGCCACACGGGTATGCATCACCGCCATCACGAACAAAAGCGAGATGGCCGCCAGCAGCCCGGCAGAGATCAGCGACACGCCGCGATGGGCGTTGAGCGTGGCCAGTCGCCGGCGCTGGCAGTAGAAAAGCCCCATGACGATGGCCATCAGTGCGCCGCGCCAGAAGGCGATGTTCCAGCCGTCGGTACCTGCCAGCCGAACCAGCAGGCTGTCGAAGCTCAGAACAACGATACCGACGGTGGCCAGCATCAGCCCGCGTGAGTGACGGGCGGCAGCATCGCAGGGCAGGGCGGCCATGGCACGAGTCTCCTTGACGACAACCGCGATGCAGCGGCTGTCGTGTCAGTGGTGCATTGATCGCAGTCATTAACGATCCAGGAAGTTTTCATCCTGGCAGGCAGTGCCCGGCGCCCTGTTCTCCATGCGTCATCGGGGAGACCAGAGGCGACCGCCCTGCTCAGATACGGCGCTCCTTGAGCCGCCGCAGACTGCATACGGTGTCAAACCAGGCCTGGTTGCCGATCAATGGCTCGGGATTGATGGGCTGCAGGGCATTAACGTTGACGCCATTGCCGCGCCCGCCCAGACGCTTGTCCCACCACAGGTGATCACGCAGGTCGTCGCGCTCGGGCGCCGGTCCATAAGCCTTGTGGCCAAGCGCAGCCTCCTGAGCTCTTGATCCCTGACGCGCCATGGCCGCACGTCCGGAGACGACGTAGCCCAGACTGTTGGAGATGGCGACCACTCGCGGATGAATGCCTTCGGTCACCACCACGCGCACCTGCTGGCTGCCGATCGGCTCGCCGGTACCGCGAAAGGCCCGGTCCCCCCGGTCGCTGCTGAGCGGGCGATAGGTGGTCAGTTCGACCAGATCCCCCGAGACGATGCCCAGACGCGTCGCGGTGCCCGGATTGATCCACATCGGGTTGTCGTGAACGATTTCGCTGAGGTACTTCTGATTGGCCGTGCGCCCCTGGGTATGCACGTTCCACTTGAAGCTGGTCAGAATGAAGCGATCCTCCGGCAGATCCACATGGGCCGGCACCGGTAGATAGCCCGGCAGCCCGTCATGGTGGATGCCCTGTTCTCTGGCGACCTCGGCCACTTCCCGGCTGTAGATCTCAAAGCGCCGTGAGGGCGTGCCAAACCCGCGCACGGCACGCGGCGCACCGCCCTCATCGATCATCAGTCCGATGGCCTGTTCTTGCCCCTTATTGTCACGCTGAAGGATCACGCCTCTATCGTCATCGATGCGCGCCCCGGCAAGCTCGGCGTCACTCAAGACCCGGCGATGCACCTCGTAGCTTTTGGGGACCTCATCGACGCGGGCGCCGTGGCGCTTCATCCATTCAAAGCCATCGGCCTCATCGCCTGCAGGGATGTGGCGACACTGATGGCGCACGAAGGCCTCGTGATCGCCGAACTCGAAATAGCGCGCCTGCTCCGGGCCCAGCCGCCGGCCGATATCAAACAACACGTCGGCGTAGCTGCGCGCCTCGCCCGGCGGGGCCACCATGGGCTGGCGCAGGGTCACAAAGTGGCGAAGTTCGGGGCTGCTGCGGGTTTCAAGCCCCCAGCGCTCCAGGTAGGTGGCATCCGGCAGTATCAGGTCGGCGTAGTGCGCCATCTCGGAATAGACCACATCCGAGCAGGCGTGAAAGGGGATCAGCGATTCATCCTTGAGCACCCCGACCGTTGTGGTGCGCCCCTCCGGCCAGTTCATGGGCGAGCTGATGGTATAGGAGAGATAGACATCCACTTTTGCGCGCCCCTGGCGGATGTATTCATAGACGATCTGACCCACCTTCATCTTCTGCCAGCGGTTGGCCAGCGGCCATTCCGGTGGATCTTCCAGATCGGTCCTGACGGCAGGTTTGGGCGGGATGGGCTCGGGCTGCGGATAGCGCTCGGCGCGCAGCTTTTCTTCCGTACCGTAGCAGTAGCCACCGGGCCGTCCGATGGAGCCGACCAGCGCGTTGAGCATGACTACGGCGCGCTCGGCATTCATGCCGTTGTAGTGCGAGCCGGTGCCACGGTTTGTGAAGGCCACGGCGGTGGGCCGGGCACGCGCAAAGGCCAGTGCGACCCGTTCGATATCGGCGGCGGCAAGGCCTGATTCGGCGGCCGCCCATTCGGGAGTGTAATCGCTCAGGAAGTCGATGATCTCGGTGGCCGAGAGATTGACGAAGTGCTCGACAAACTCACGGTCAAACTCACTCTCGCGCATGATGACATGCGCCATGGCCAGCGCCACGGCCCCTTCGGTACCGGGAAAGGGGGCGAACCATTCATCGCTGCGCCCGGCGGTGTTGGAAAGCCTCACATCGAAAGTCACCAGCGTCGCGCCGTGATCAAAGCGGGCCTTGATGACGCGCTTGACCAGATGCAGCCCGCCCTGGTGGGCTTCATAAAAGTTAGAGCCAAAGTTGAGAAAATAACGACAGCGTTCGGCGTCGATCGACTCCCAGTCGGTGTCGCCCAGGCTCACATAGTTGGCGCCGCGCTTGCTCGAGGAGCACAGGGCGCGGTGGTTGAGCTGGACCGGTGAGCCGATGGCGCCCAGAAAGCGCTTGATTTCGGTATTGATGCGCGAGCGCCCGGCATGCAGCACCACCCGCTCGGGATGGCCGTCATCGATGCTTTTTTGAATCCGTCCGGCAATCTCGTCATAGGCTTCCTCCCAGCTGATGCGCTGCCACAGACCTTCCCCCCGAGCGCCGGCCCGCTTGAGCGGGTAGACCAGACGCTCGGGATAGTCATTGATGGTCGGCCCGCTCTGACCCTTGGCGCAGGTCATGTAACTGCCCATGTTGGGATCTTTCGGATTGCCCCGAATCTTGACCACCCGGTCATCGATGACAAACCCCTCGATGCCGCACACGGTCGAGCAGTTGAGGCATACGCTTTTGACGCTGCGGGCCCGGTTGTAATCGTTTTTCACCTTGCGGGGCAGCGACGGCGTCATCAGTGCGCCGCCGACCGCGGCGGCCCCCAGAGCGCCACCGACACCCAGATAGATATATTCGCCTTTCCTGAGACCGGCCAGGGCGGCAATGCCTGCCTTGATAAAGGATCGTCGTTTCATGAAAGCGCCATGTGATCTGCCAGAGAAGCCCGCCCGAAGGCGCGCGCGTCAGCGTTCGGCCCACTGATCGATTTCGTAATCGACCGGGTCATGCGCCCGGCCGTCGGGCAGCTTGTCCACGGCTGCCTGCGGGGTCACCGTGCCCACGCCGCGATAGCGCACCTGCGGGCGGGTGCCGCGCTCAACCCGCAGGCCCTTGAGTTCGCTGCCATGGCGTTGGTAAAAGCGCGATACCGGGCTCTGGTCATCGTTGATGTCGCCAAAGATCAGCACATCGGCGGGGCAGGCTTCCACACAGGCCGGGGCCATCGACTGATCAAGCCGGTGACTGCAGAAATCACACTTGTCGGCAATTTTTTGCACCGGGTCGATGTGCAAGGCACCGTAGGGACAGGCCTTGATGCAGGATTCCCATTTATCACAGGTGTCAGGGTCGATGCGCACGATGCCATCGTCCTGACGGCTGATCGCTCCTGACGGGCAGGCCGTCATGCAGGGGGCATCGGCACACTGCATGCAAAGTGTCGGCAGGAAGCTTCGCCGGGTATTCGGGAAGGCGCCGTGGTCGTGATAGAGCACCCTGGTGCGAAAGACGCCCAGCTCGATATCGTTTTCGACCTTGCAGGCGACCGAGCAGGCGTGACAGCCAATGCAGCGCTCAAGATCGATGGCCATCTGCCAGTGCGGTGATGGAGAGGTCATGGACGATTGCCTGTTGTCATACAAAATGAAGGCTCAGGATGAAAGGCCTGATCATACAGGATCTAAAAAAGTAATCATTAATGTAGATTTCGCTGCCACCCTGCTCGACTGTTGCCGAACCGCAAGGGCTGCGACAATAAGCGGATCACCCTGATCCGGAGCGTCTCATGACCGACCTTGTTCCCCTGCCCGAAAGCCTTCGCCAACAGCTGATTGGCGTGCGCGACAACGCCTATGCGCCCTATTCGAATCATCCGGTCGGGGCGCTTTTGATCAGCAACAGCGGCACCGTCTATACCGGCTGCAATGTCGAAAGCGCCAATTACAAGGGCCTTTGTGCCGAGGCCGGTGCTATCGCCGCCATGGTGGCCCACGGTGAGCGCGAGATAAAAAGCATTCATGTCATCGGTCCGGGCGATGCGCTGTGTACGCCCTGTGGTGATTGCCGACAGCGCATTCGCGAGTTCGCCGCGCCCGATACGGAAATTGTGGTAGTCAACGCCGAGGGATTACCCCTCAAGCGCTATGACATGGAGACCCTGCTGCCCGACTCCTTTGGGCCGGAAAATCTCGGTCAACCCTCGAAGATGGCGTAAGGCGGTCCGATTAAAGGGAGGACGCATGCAGCGAGAGATCGTATGGACCGGCTGGGATCATCAGGGCATAGAGCGCCTTGAATTGAACATCACCTCGCAGGGCATTACGGCTGAAAGTCGTGTAGAGGGCTGTCATGATGGCAGGCTGTATCAGTTGACCTATCGACTGGTGCTCGACCCCGGCTGGCGGATGCGTCAACTGTCGGCCCGGCTGGACGATGGCCGTGCCTGTCAGCTTTCGAGCGATGGGATGGGCCACTGGTGGTGCCAGAAACGGGGGGCTCTGGATGGTCTGGCCGGCTGTATCGATGTCGATATCGCAGCGACTCCCTTCACCAACACGCTACCGATTCGACGGTTGGGCCTTGAACCGGGCGAGGCAGCGACGCTTTCAGTCGCGCTGCTGTCCGTCCCGTCACTAAGTACAAGACCCATGCAGCAGCGCTATACGCGGCTGTCGTCACATGGCTGGCGCTATGAAGGGCTCGACAGCGGCTTCACGGCATCTCTGGAAGTCGGTGATCACGGACTGGTGCTGGATTACCCTGACACCTTTAGACGACAACGTACGGCTGATCCCGCCTTTTGATTCAGTCAGTTGCGGTTCATGGCGGAATTGGGAAACAGTGTTGTACAAGTTGTGATAACTCTGAACGTGATTTTCGGCTGTTGTCTTGCCAATGACATAAAAAAACGGACTGAAAAATGTGCCCTGGCCCGGGTTTAACGGTTACAAAAATTTATAGTGTACAAGGCTTGTACATTGCTCAGCGCTATGCCAGAGTGTGCTTACACGGTCAGCAGGGACGCTGACCCGGGATCAACAGGGACGTTGATCCAAATGGCGAGGAACGCCACGGCAGGGATTGCCGCAGTAGTTGGCCAGGATGGCCAGAGCAAGGATTGCAACACTTACCGGCCAGGAAGGCCGGTCATATGACCAGGGAAGGACACAAGCCATGACACATTTCATCTCCTGCACGCGCTGTGGTCACGACCAGAATACTCCGATGGATACCTGCAACGAGTGGGACGAAATTACCTGCTCCGAGTGCGGTGAATTTCTGGACACGGTAGGTCACTGGAACGACCTCCATTCACCGTCCTTTGCCATGCAGACGCTGAACAAGTCCAGAACCCTGACGCTCATGATGGCCCGCGAGAGCCGCCCCATCAATGACCAGCAGATCGGCCAGCGCGCCTCTGCCTGAGCCACGGTCGCTATCCCAGAACATGCTAAAATGCCGCTCCATGGAGCGGCATTTTTTATGTCTGCTTTTCTGCTTGTCTGCTGTCTGCGGCACGCTTTCTTCCTGATGCCTCTCATGCCCATGTTCTGATGTCTGCCGCGCCGGTGTGTATCCCATAAGTGCCCAACACCGGGCCGGGCATTTTGAAGGCGCGCATGATCGCCGGCCGGGCGCGGTCTAGAAAATGACCGGCAGTATCACCAGCACAAGTCCCAGAAGGCTTATGCCCCAGACCATTGAGCGCACATAGGGAATCCCCATGGCGTAGAGAGGGACATAGACCACTCGCGCCAGGAAATAGAGCCAGGCGCCCCAGGCCGTCATGGCCCCTTCCTGTCCGCCCACATGTGCGATCAGAATGGCGCCGATAAACAGCGGCAGCGTTTCAAACAGGTTTTTCTGAGCTCGGAACAGTCGCCCGGTCACCACGCCCATCGGCGGGCCTTCCTTGTCGCGTGGCCCGGCGTTGTAGTCGAGACCGGTCTCGCGATTACGATACATCGCAGGCAGCATGATCTGGATGATGGCCAGCACCAGTGTCCAGCCCAGCAGATAGAGTTCCATGGTCATGCGCGACTCCCGAAGTGATTCCAAGGACAGTGTTCTTTCAAGCGTAGCAGGCTGCTGACATCACAAGACCGCCAGAGTGAGAAAGGGCATGACGCTCTTCTCGTTTTAAACGAAGATGAGGATCGTCCATGCATCATGACTGATCTAATGGCGTGATGTCGTGCCAGGGGGCAAAACCGGTACTGGATCACTGCCGGGAAAAGGGGCAGAGGCCGGCGACATCGCACGCAGAGCAATGCATTCACAAGGAGGAGAGATCATGACCGAGATTACGGAAAGGGCGGGCGGCTGTCTTTGTGGGCAGGTCCGGTTTACGGTACGCCACGGCGGTGAAGTGCACGTCTGTCACTGCTCCCTGTGCCGCAAGGCTACGGGCGGGCCCATGCTGGCGGTAATCTGTGACGGGGAGCCGGTTTTTGACGACGCCTCGCCAGTCGGCATTTATCACTCCTCCGAGCAGGGCGAGCGTGGCTTTTGCCTGCGCTGCGGCAGCCAGCTCTATTTCCGCCATACGCCGGATAGCGCCTATACCTTTACGGCCGGCACCTTTGATGATCAGTCCCTGATGGTGATGACCGAAGAGATCTATCTTCAGGACAAGCCCGGCTTTTACGATTTTGCCAACGAAACGCGGCGCTACTCACAGGATGTGGACAGCACGCTCGTGCCCCGTGACAGCTAATACTGGCCTTACAGTCGCCGGATCGGCGTGCCCGACAGCCAGGCCTCGATATTCTCGATGGCCTGTCCAAACCAGGTGCGGTAGTTGGTATCGCTGACATAACCCAGATGCGGCGTGGCCAGCACATTGGGCAGCCGGCGAAGGGGATGATCAAACGGCAAGGGTTCCTGTTCGAAAACGTCCAGCCCCGCGCCGGCAATTCGATGCTCACTGAGTACATCGAGCAGTGCAATCTGATCGACAATGTCAGCGCGTGAGGTGTTGATCAAAAGTGATGAGGGTGACAGCCACTCGAGCGCCTCTCGATCAATCAGGTGGCGTGTACGTGCGCTCAGCACCAGGTGAATCGAGACGACATCACTGGCCCCCATCAGTGTCTTCAGAGAGTCGGCATGGGTGACGCCCGCCGCCTCACAGCGTGCCGGGGTCAGATGCTCGCTCCAGGCCATCACCTCCATATCGAAGGCCTGCGCGATACGCGCCATGCGGGTGCCGATCTTGCCAAGCCCCACAATGCCCAGCGTACGGCCGGCCAGCGTCGTGCCGACCGTGCTCTGCCACGGACCATTGGTGGTGAAGTGATAATGCTCGGCAGGGAGATGGCGTGCCAGCCCCAGAATCAATGCCCAGGCAAGCTCAGTGGGCGGCGCCGGATGGCTGTCGGTACCGCAGACCGCAATACCCTGCTCGCGTGCCGCCTCGAGATCGATGGCCGCGTTGCGCATCCCCGAAGTGATCAGCAGTTTCAGCTGTGGCAGGCGCGACAGCAGGGAGGCCGGGAAGGGCGTGCGCTCGCGCATGATGACGATCACCTCAAACCCGACCAGCCGTTCGACGAGCGCGTTCTCATCATCAAGATGATCATGGAAGGGCGTGATGGTGATGCGACCCTCAAGGCGCGACCAGTCGGCCATGGCCAGCGCCGCATTCTGATAGTCATCGATGATGGCACAACGCATGTGTGATCCTCCCGGCAGTGGCTGCCTACTGGCGCGCGCGGCGCATCGGCATGTTATCGATCGTATCGAACAGCTGGCGCGGGTCGACGAACCCCTCCTGCTGCACCTTTTTACCGCCATCCTTGCCAACGAGTACCGTGGTCAGCGGCCCCCGGGCGTTCAGGCCCAGAGCATCAAGCATCG
This sequence comes from Kushneria marisflavi, assembly GCF_002157205.1. Lineage (NCBI taxonomy): Bacteria > Pseudomonadati > Pseudomonadota > Gammaproteobacteria > Oceanospirillales > Halomonadaceae > Kushneria > Kushneria marisflavi. The sequence continues at coordinate 2,163,688 of NZ_CP021358.1, forward strand.
CATCGGTTTCAATCTTGGTCAGTGCCTGGCCATCCTTCATGCCATCGCCGTTTTCCACGGTATAGAGCACCATCTCGCGGTCGTTAAAGGCGTCGCGCTGCGTTTCGATAATGCCGCGCATGCGTTCATAGTCCGGATTGTCGGCACTCGGTGTCACCACCACCAGCGGGCGCGACTGCCACTTGTCGGCCAGCAACGGGTTGGCGGCCGGGTTGATCTCGCCTGCCTGAGCACCGCCGCCGGTCAGGGCGGCAGCCAGCAGGGCCGGCATGAACCACTGTTTCATCCTCTGCTCCTTGATCAAACGTTGACGTGGATGCGTTCAAGCATAGCGTCCGGCATGATGATCATCACCCTGTCTCGCTCAATCCCCAAGGTTTCGTCATGCAGCTGCGCTTTCTGGGCACCTCGGCCGGTGTCCCCACCCGAGCCCGCAACGTCAGTGCGGTGGCGCTCACTCCTGAGGGGCAGCGTCGCTGGATGCTCATCGACTGCGGTGAGGGCACCCAGCACCAGCTGATGCTCACGCCCCTGAGTGCCGCACGTCTTGAGGCGGTGTTGGTTACGCATGTGCACGGTGATCACTGCTACGGTCTGCCCGGGCTGCTGGCCAGTGCCTCGATGGCTGGTCGTCGGGCAGCACTCACGGTTATCGGGCCGAAGGCGGTCCGGGACTATCTCGAGGCGGTACGGGCCACCACCGGGCTCTCTCTCGGGTTCGAACTCAATCACGTTGATGCCGCCACACTGGTGGATGCGGCTCTGGCGCTGCCCGATGTCATCGTGCGTGCGGCAAGGCTGTCTCACGGCGTCGAGTGTTACGCCTATTCGTTTGAAGAGCGTCATGTCGAGGCAGGGCTGAATGTCGGGAAGCTCAGGGCGGAGGGCGTGACGCCCGGACCGCTGTGGGGCCGGCTTCAGCGTGGTGAGACGGTCATCGATGAGCAGGGGCGTGAGCTGCACGGCGTCGACTACCGCCTGCCATCGCGTGCTGCGCGCCGGCTGGTGGTGGCCGGCGACAACGATACGCCCGACCTTCTGGCCGAGTTCTGTGAAGGCGCGGACGTGCTGGTACATGAAGCGACCTATACCGAGGCGGTGATCGAGCAGCTGGGCACGGACAACGGCCACAGCAGCGCCGCGCGTACGGCTGCTTTTGCTGAAAGAGCCGGCCTTGAACACCTGGTTCTCACGCACTTCAGTCCGCGCTATGTCGACCATCCGGGGGCAGCACATTCGATCAGGGAGATCGAGGCCGAGGCGCGTCAGCATTTTGGCGGCACGCTGATGCTGGCCAAGGATCTTGCCGTCCTTGATCTGTCACGGGACCACGTGCTGCATCAATGTGAATGAGGGCATGCCCGGCTACAATGGGGGCTCATGCGCCTTCTTCATGATTCCCAGGAGCCCTGATGCCCCCTCGTCGCCTGATCATTGCCATTACCGGTGCCACCGGCTTTGTCTACGGCGCCCGCGCCCTGGAGATGCTCAGGCCGCTGGAGATTGAAACCCATCTGGTGGTCTCCAAATCCGCCGAACTGACTCGGCGCTACGAGACCGGTATTACTCGTGAGCAGCTGTTTGCGCTGGCCGATGAGGTCCATCCGGTCGGCGATATCGGTGCCTCACTGGCCTCGGGCTCCTTTCGGACGCTGGGCATGCTGGTCGCCCCCTGCTCGATCAAGACCATGTCGGAGATTGCGACCGGCACGACCACCAATCTGATCTCGCGTGCCGCTGATGTGGTGCTCAAGGAGCGTCGTCGTCTGGTGTTGATGCTGCGTGAAACGCCGCTGCACCTGGGGCATCTGCGCACCATGACGTCCCTGACCGAGATGGGCGCCATCATGTTTCCGCCAGTCCCGGCCTTTTACGCCCGGCCGACCACGCTCGAGGAGATGGTCGATCACAGCGTGGCGCGCGCGCTCGATCTGTTCGATATCGACATCGACGGCATGCCGCGCTGGGGGGAAAACCTTCATCCGCCGGGGCGGGCCTGATGATCACGATGTTCGCTTGAGACATGTCGCCGCCGCGGGTGCGGTGCAACCCTTATGGAGTCATTCATGAACACTTTTCTACGTTTCGCGCTTTTGGCAGGGGCCGTCGTGCTTGCAGGCTGCGCCGGTGACGAGAATCAAATGCACTCAAAGGGCCCGCATGACAGTACGGCACCGGCGGCCGAGCAGCTGGCCAGCATTCGCTATGACGTTGGGCCCTGCCACGGCTTCTGCCCGGTCTACTCCGTTGAGGTTCGCGCTGATGGCACCACCACGTTTATCGGCCAGCAGCATACGCAGGTCTACGGCAAGCAGGCCCGACAAAACGGGGCACAGGCGTTGACCCGACTCCAGCGCACGCTGGCACCATGGCAACCGGTGATGAATCAGCAGCGTGAATCCAGCGGCTGCGAACCACGTGTGACGGACATGTCCCAATACACCGTGACCTGGACCGGGCGTGACGGGCGTCAGGCAACGCTTTTGCACGACGGCGGCTGTCGTTCGGCCAGTGCGCTGTCGCTGACGCACCTGCTCCGCGAGGAGATTCCTCAAACGCTTGGGATCTCGAACTGGATCGGCACTCCCTCGTCAAATGCAGTAACCACACCGGTCAACTGATGCAAAAGAAATCCGATTTACCGACCAAGGTTTGCCCGGTGTGTGGCCGTCCGTTTACCTGGCGCAAGAAATGGGCGCGCAACTGGGACAGCGTGATCTACTGCTCCGAGCGCTGTCGGCGTTCAAAGTCATGACACTGTTATCAACGTGTCATCACCGTGACATTTGTGCTCGCCATGCTGCGCCTGACAGATGCCATCCACGGTCACGGAGTAACGCTCATGCTGGGTCTGACATCACGGGAAATGGAACGGCTCGAACAGCGCGATATTCATCCGGTCTGCGTTGAAGGCAGTGATTGCCTGATCAGGATGCATGGACGGCTTGTGCGCTGCACGCCTCACGATCTGCATCGGCTGGCGGCCCCCACCCTGCGCGAGCGCATGCGCGGCCAGATCAACCGAGGCACAAGCGTCTGAAGGTCATGGCGTAAAGAGCACGGTTGAAGCGCCGGTCTGGTATCGCTCATTCGTCTTTGCGGCAGTCTCTTTTATACGCCACATCATTTGAAGGTATGAACGCAGGGTTCAGGAGATTAGAGTAGCGGCCGATAGGAAAGCCCTATCATTAGATGGTTCTCAAATAATTGCTGTCAGTCAACGGCCGCGGCTCTGGTACTTCTTTTCATGCGAACCAAGGGTTATCTCCTACGCCAGGGGCTTGCGCTCTTTGCCGCTACGCTTGTGATCCTCTTTTCGATTGCCGTGACCTGGGAGTTCTGGCTGGAGGCACCGGTCTTTCAGTGGTTGGGCTGGGGCGACCCGCCGGATCTCGATCCCGCCTCGCGCTGGCGTTTCATCCTGACCTGTACAGGATTTGCTGCCGTTGCCATGGTCGTGCCATGGATGCTCTCCCTGCGTTTGATCTGGCGGTTGCGTCACCGCTATCGCCATCTGCTGGCCGCCCGCGCGCATGGCTATCATCTGGCCCGACATGACGCCCTGACCGATCTCATGAATCGCCCCCATTTCATGACCCTGTTGCACGCTCGGCTCAGCCCGATGCTTGAGCAGACCGCGCTGCTGGTCATCGACCTTGATCATTTCCAGGCCATCAACGATGCCCATGGCAACACGGCAGGAGATCATGCCCTGCGTCGTATTGCCGGGCGACTGAATAGTGTTCGCACCGTGGGCGACCCGCTGCTGGGTCGACTGGGCGGTGATGAGTTCGTGGTCGCGCTGACCGGTGCGCTGACTCGGCGCGAGCTTTTTGATCAGGCGCAGGCACTGCAGGGTTTGGTGCGACAGCCGCTGGTCTGTGGTCATCGGCGTGAAGTACTGGAAACCACCATCGGGATTGCCGTTGCCCCCCTCAACGCCACTTCGGCCGATCAGCTGCTGGCCGCGGCCTATAGCGCCATGCACAAGGCCAAACGCAATGGTGAGCGGATACGGCTGCAGGAAACCTGTCTCCCCGAGGCGCAACAGGCAGATGCCCGTCATGCCCAGCGCCTGCGACAGGCGCTCGATGCCGACGAAATCGTGCCCTTTTATCAGCCGGTTGTTGCCCTTTCAAATCGTGAAACTGTGGGGGTCGAGATGCTGGCCCGCTGTCAGCATCCCGAGCGAGGACTGGTGCCGCCTGATGAGTTCATTCCACTAATTGAAAGCCTTGGATTGATGCCGGAGATGACCCGCCGCCTGCTGGACCGGGCCATGCAGGATGCCCGGCAGTGGCCGGGTGACTGCTTTCTGGCGGTCAATATCACGGCCTCGTATCTAGAAGATGAGACGTTTGTCCCGCAGGTGGCCTCACTGCTTGAGCGCCACGCGTTTCCAGCCAATCGTCTGGAGGTCGAAATTACCGAAAACGTGCTGATCGAGCGGTTGGACATTGTTCAGCAGAACCTGAATCGGCTGCATGACATGGGCGTGCACGTGTCGCTGGATGATTTCGGCACCGGCTATTCCGGGCTTTACCACCTGGCCCGGCTGGATGTCGACAAGATCAAGATCGATCGCTCCTTTTTCGATGCCGAAGAGATTCGCCAGGACAACCTCGTACGCATGATCATTGCCATGGGCCGGTCGCTGGGCATGGCGGTCGTGGCCGAAGGCATCGAGGATGAGCGTCTGGCCGAGCGCCTGGCGCAGCAGGGCTGCCACTTCGGTCAGGGCTATCTCTTTGGCCGGCCAATGCCGGCCAAGGCCCTGCGGCAGCATCTTCTGGAACGTCATTCACCTGCTACCGCCGTTCGGAGCCATCTCTGCCATGCTATAGATATCATGCCTCAGGGAGATCATCATGACTGTTCGCAACCATGAACGGACCAGCCTTCGCGACATGCGCCGCTTGATTGAACCCGCCGCCACGGCATTGGCCGAACCGCCTGAGGCCCTTATCGCCACCGTGGAGGCATTGGCATCCCGCGAGGGATATGACGCCGATTTTCTGAAGAACATGCCGGTGGCCCTGCCGATGCCTTCCGAGGCACTGGCCGAAGACGTCACGCCGGTGCCCGGCCGCGAGGGTGGCCGGCTCGATTACACCCATTTTTCGCTGGTGATGTCGAAAAGCCGAAGACTTGCCCTGTTCACGGCAGTCAACATTGATGGCGGCGCGCTGGTCAGTGTTCCCCGTGGCAGCGATCACTGGCGTTTTGATCCGCGTATCGATGACGACCTGCAGGCCGGTCCTGATCTCTATAGCCGTAACCCGCTCGATCGCGGCCACCTGGTGCGTCGCACGGCGGCCAACTGGGGAGACAACGCCCGACAGGCCAACGACGATACCTTTCACTTCACCAACGCCACACCGCAGATGGCAGGCTTCAACCAGCAGACCTGGCTTGGGCTTGAGGATTATCTGCTGGACAATGCCCGCGCCGATCGCCAGCGCATCACGGTCTTCTCCGGGCCCATTCTTGATCCTGACGACCGGGTGTATCGCGGCTTTCAGATCCCCGAGGCCTATTGGAAGGTGGTGGCCTTTGTAGGTGAAGACGGTCGGCCTTCGGCCACGGCCTACATGATCGAACAGAGCGACGCGCTGGACCAGCTTGGTTTCATGTTTGGTCAGTACAAGACCTGGCAGCGCAGCGTAACGCGTATCGAGACGCTGACCGGACTGGATTTCGGGACGCTGAGTACCCTTGACGGTTTCTCCGGTGAGGAGCGCGAGACCGGCGTTCGTATCGAGGCTGAAATCCGCGGTCCGGAAGATATTCGGGTATAGCGACGGTAGGTGTTGCAAGCGAGGGAGGGGGGATGGCACGCGCATCGCATGACATGCATTTCTGGCGTCATCCCGGCCTGCCGTGGCTGGAAGCGGCGCATTGAACAATATTGCCTGATGTCTGTGATCCTGAAAGTGCATGTCCGAGAGTAAACCAAGGTCTGGATTGCCGGTGCAGGAGGGAAGGCCAATGCTTGAGGTTTTCCTTACCCCGGAGGGGCATGGCATGAATGGGCAATCAGTCGATGCAGATAGCGTATTGACCAGCGAGATGCGTCGCCGGCTTCTCAAGGGCATGGGGATGGCGGCGGGTGCCGCGGCGTTTTATCCGCTGTTTTCAGCTTCAAGCGCGATGGCTGCCCCTGGCAGCAGTAGCGCGCAATACGTCTATGTCGGTACCTATACCGGCCCCAACACCGCACCGGGCGGTGTGGCGCCCAGCCAGGCTAGAGGGATTTATGTGTTTCGGATGGACCCGATGAAGGGCGGGCTCACCCGGGTGCAGGTCATGGAAGCCGAAAACCCCTCCTTTTTGGCCCTGTCACCGGATCGTCGTTATCTCTACAGCGTCAACGAACTCGGGCCGGATACCGCCGGCAAGCCACAGGGGCGGGTCAGTGCCTATTGCATTGACCCTGCCAGCGGCGAGCTGGCCTTTATCAATACCCAACCGACGCAGGGCAGCTGGACCTGCCATTGCTCGGTGCATCCCTCCGGACGCTACCTGTTTGCCGACAATTACGGCACCGGCAGCTTTTCGGTCTTTCCACTGGGGGATAATGGCGAAATCGGGGAAATGAGCGATCTGGTCGAGTCATCGCCCAATGGGCTGGGGCCGGACGGCGTGCGACAGGAAGGGGCACATGCCCACATGATGATCACGGGGCCGAAAGGCCAACACGTCTTTGGCATCGATCTGGGGGCGGATCGGCTGCTGGCGTTCGAGCTGGACATGGACACCGGCAAGCTCTCAAAGGGGCCGGTGCCCTATGCCAACGTGGCCTCGGGCAGCGGCTGCCGGCATATGGTCTTTCACCCGCAAAAACCTTATGCCTATGTGCTCAACGAGCTGTCTTCCACGGTGGATGTCTTCGACTTTTACCCCGAGCGCGGCAGTTTTATCCAGACCCAGTCGCTGTCGACCCTACCGGCTGACAGCGAATTCGGCCGGCCGGTGTTCAATCCCGACAACCCGGGCGAAGTGCCTACCGGTAGCAATACCACCGCCGAGCTGCGCATCCATCCGCAGGGGCGTTTTCTCTACGCCACCAATCGCGGCATGAACAGCATTGCAGTGTTCCAGGTAGACGATGACAGCGGGCAGTTGATCAATACCGGCTGGGTCTCCAGCGGCGGCGACATTCCACGCGGCATGAACCTGGACCTTTCCGGGCGTTTCCTTTATGTCGGCAACCAGAACAGCGACACCATCAAGGTGTTCAGCATCGATCCGAAAAGTGGCGCGCTGGAAGGCCCCATACAGACGATTGATTCACCGGTGCCGGTCGACTTTGCTTTCAGGGCCTTCAGCGGCTGATTGAAGCTCAAGGGCGCCGCTGTGATCAACGGCACCCATCGGTCTCAATCGCGGCACAATTCAAGCATCAGGGCGATCCTGGCCTTCACCGGTGATAGCGCCGCCATGATCGGAAAGGCGGCGTCCGATGTGGGCAGTAGCCGTCCCTCGTTGCAGCGCGCGGCCACCCTCACCTCGATCCCGGCCGCCTGAGCCCGATGGGCGGCCTGCTCGAGCTCGCGATGAAGACTGGCATTGCCGGTCGCGCCGAGCACGAGCCCCGCCACTGCATCCGCCGCGCCGCTTTGCCGCTCGCGCACGAGTAGATCAATCAGCGCACCGTTGGCGCCTGCGTGGCTGAGCACGATCTCTACCCGGGGCCATTGATCGGCGCCCGGCGGGGTCAACGACTCGCCTGCAGCTTGATGAGGCCAGGCGCGCAGCTGTCGGACGCTGGCCTCTTCCACATAACCGATGGGGCCGCTATCGCCAGAGCCAAACGCCTTCAGGCGATAGGGGTGGGTCTTGCTCACTTCGATCGCGCCGTGAATTTCACCGGCACAGACCACCGTAACGCCTGCCGCCTCGGGCGTTGCCACCACGGCCAGCGCGTCGCGCAGGTTTTGCGGGCCATCCGGCATCAACGCGGTTGACGGGCGCATCGCACAGGCGAGCACCACGGGTTTGGAAGCGGGCAGCACCGAGTGCAGGAAAAAGGCGGTCTCCTCGACGGTATCGGTACCGTGAGTAATGACCAGCCCCGTAACGTCATCCTGGGCCAGCCAGTGCTGGCAGCGCTCATGCAGGCTCTGCCAGGTGGCGGTATCCATGTCCTTGCTGTCGAGCTGGGCAACCTGCTCGGCATGCAGGGTAAAGCCGTCCGGGGCGGCAATACCTCCCAGCAGGTCCTCTACCGACACCGTGCCGGCGGTATAGCCAAGGTTGGCCCCTGCCTGTGAGGAGGAACCGGCAATGGTGCCGCCGGTACCGAGCACGACAATGCGACGTGCCTTGCCGGAAAGGGAGTGGGTCATGATCTCTGCTCCATAATTACCAGCCATAAAAGCGTGGCCGGGTCTCGATACTGTCATCAGACAGCAGGACCTTGTATTCAGGGTGCTGGGCACCGGTGGCGCACGCGTGGTTGGGCAGAATACGCAGACGCGTGCCGATGGGGAAACGTTGCCTGATGTCGTGATCGACATCGACTCTGCAGGAGACGATCCCATGCTCCTGATTGGCCCCGCTTAGAACGTAGCCTTCCAGCACGGTGCCGCTGTCGGTGCAGACCTGACCGAAACCGAAATCATGCGTCTGTTTCTGGGTGCCGCGGTCGCGACTCATCGCCATCCAGCCGGCATCGACAATCGCCCATCCCTTCTCCTGCTGATGGCCGATCACGGTCGTCAACACGCTCAGCGCGATGTCATCCAGCGTGCACACGCCCACATTGTGCATGACCAGATCAAAAAAAACGTAAACGCCGGCACGAACTTCGGTCACCCCTTCCAGATGCTCGGCACTCAGGGCCGTGGGGGTTGAACCAACGCTGACAGCCGGGCAGGGCAGACCGGCCTCGCGCAGCCGCTGTGCGGCTCGTACGGCTGCGGCGCGCTCCTGTTCGGCGATCTGGCGCAGTGCGTCAGGCGTGCTGTGGTCATAGCTGGAGCCGGCATGGGTCATGACGCCTCCCAAAGTCATGCCGCCTTTTTGAAGCGCGTGTGCGATCTCGGGAAGGGCATCGTCTTCGGGTTTGATGCCCGCCCGATGTCCGTCGCTGTCGATCTCGATCCAGACCTCGAAGGTGGCGCCATGCGCCTTTCCGAAATCGTTCAGCGCATGGGCGGCGTCGATATTATCCACGATGAGCGTCAGATCACAGCCGCGCTGACACAGCGCCAGCGCGCGGGGAAGCTTGTCCGGGGCGATGCCCACGGCGTAGAGAATATCGGTGATGCCTGCGGCGAAGAACTGCTCGGCTTCCTTGAGGGTCGAGACGGTGATGCCTCGGGCACCGGCTGCCACCTGCGCCCGTGTCACGTCCGGACACTTGGCTGTCTTGACGTGCGGGCGAAAGCGGACGCCAAGGTGATCCATGCGGGTCTGCATCCGCTCAATATTGCGTTGCATGCGCTGGACATCGATCAGAGCGGCAGGTGTCTCGACAGAGTGAAGAGAAGTCATGGCAGGCGACCATCCGGGTTGTAGGGGTTGTGTTGACAATTTGTATAAAAATAAACAAAGTGTCAAAAATCAAGGGGCAGTGCCTACCATGACGTCAAAAACTCCGGAGCAGCAGTGGTTGCTCGAACAGCTTCAGCAGGTCGCCGACGGGGTCGCCCAGACCTTTGCTCCCTTCTGCGAGGTGGTTGTCCACGACCTGCTCACCCCTTCGCACGCCGTGCTGGCGATCCATAACAACCTGTCCGGTCGGGAGCCCGGCCATCCGGCCACCGAGCTGGGGCTGGCCAGAATTCAGGACGCCGAACTCGATCCGGTGATTGCCAACTACCCCAACCGGTTTTCGGATGGTCGTCAGCTCAAGAGTACGTCGATCGGCATCAAGGATCGTGAGGGACGCTATATCGCTGCGCTGTGCATGAACATCGATCTCAGCGTCTTTCAGGGATTTCAGGGCATGCTTAACCAGTTTGTCGCGCTTCAGGGCGACGCACCGACGCAGGAGACGCTGGACCCGATGGGCGGCGATGCCATTCGGGCGCGTATCGACCGATTCGCCGCGAGCCTGGCCACCACGCCGCGCGCGCTCAAGGCAGAAGATCGCAGGGTGCTGGTCAGGGCACTCAAGGCAGAAGGGCTGCTGGAAGTGCGTCGGGCGATGGAAATTGTTGCCGCCCATCTGGGCGTGTCTCGCGCCTCGGTCTATGGCTATGCAAGATAGTGTCTGGTGCTGATGGCGCCTGAGGGGACCTCGTGACTCACGCGAGGATCAAGCGGTTTGGTCCGGCCAGCCGGCCGAGAGAGGAGTTCCATGAATCACCTTCCCACCTTTGACGATGTGGTCGCTGCATCAAAACGACTTGAAGGCCACGCGCGGCGTACGCCGGTCATGACCTCGCGTACTGTCGATGAGACGCTGGGCGCGCAGGTCTTTTTCAAGTGCGAAAACCTTCAGCGCACGGGCGCCTTCAAGTTCCGGGGCGCCTTCAATACGCTCTCCAGGTTCAGTCCCGAGCAAAGGCGTGCCGGCGTGGTGGCGTTCTCTTCCGGCAATCATGCCCAGGCCATTGCCCTGTCTGCCCGGATGCTGGACATCCCGGCGACCATCGTCATGCCCCAGGACGCACCAGAGGCCAAGGTGGCGGCCACCCAAGGCTATGGCGGGCAGGTGGTGATGTATGATCGCTACACTGAGGATCGGGAGCAGATTGGCCGAGACCTGGCCGAGAGACATGGTCTGACGTTGATCCCCCCCTATGATCACCCCGATGTGCTCGCAGGGCAGGGGACGGCCGCCATGGAACTTCTTGAGGAGACCGGTCCGCTGGATGCGCTGTTCGTTTGTCTGGGCGGTGGTGGTCTGCTGTCGGGGTGTGCGCTGGCGGCTCGTGCGATGTCACCGCAGTGTCGGGTCTATGGCGTCGAGCCCGAGGCAGGCAATGACGGACAGCAATCGTTTCGCTCGGGACGGATCGTCCATATCGATACCCCCAAAACCATTGCCGATGGCGCGCAGACCCAGCATCTGGGTCAGATCACCTTTCCGATCATCCAGCGCGATGTCGACGACATTCTGACCGCCTCGGACGCCGAACTTATCGAGTGCATGTCGTTTATGGCCGAGCGCATGAAGCTGGTGGTCGAGCCGACCGGTTGTCTTGGTTTTGCCGCCGCCCGACAGAGGGCGGCCGAGCTCAGGGGCAAGCGTGTCGGCATCATCATCAGTGGTGGCAACGTTGACATGGCGCGCTTTGCCGGTCTTCTGAGCGCCTGATTTCTGGTCAGCCTTTCCTGCCGACGGCCCGCCATCGGGCCGTCCGTTGCCTCCCTGTGACGATTCACACCCGCGACTAGAAAATGCGCCGATCGATTCCGAGGGTGTCCATCAGGCGGGTGGCGATCTCCTCGACCGAGTAGTTGGTGGTGTCCAGATAGGGGATGCGCAGCCGACGATAGAGCGCCTCGACCTCGGAAAGCTCCAGTCGACATTGCCTGAGAGAGGCATAGGTGCTGGCGGTGCGCCGCTCGTTGCGAATGGCGGCAAGTCGGTCGGCATTGATGGTCAATCCAAACAGCTTGCCGCGTTGCTCTCGAAGGGCCGGCGGCAGCGCCAGGCGGTCCATGTCATCTGCAATGAAGGGATAGTTGGCAACCCGCAGACCAAACTGCATGGCCAGATACAGACTGGTGGGTGTTTTGCCACAGCGTGAGACGCCGATCAGGATCACCTGAGCCTGCTCGAGATGGCGCAGCGACAGGCCATCATCGTGGGCCAGGGCATAGTCGATGGCCGCGATACGTTCATCATAGCGGGCCACATTGCGCTGATTGAGCCCGTGAGTGCGGTGCAGCGTGGGATGCGGTGCCATGTTGAGCTCTTCGCTGAGCGGGGCGATGACGGATTCGATCACGTCATGGCAGAAGCCGTGACTCGACAGGATGATCTGGCGAATTTCATCACTGACGATCGAGTAAAAGACGATGGGTCGCTCACCGGTCTCGGCAAAGAGCCGGTCAATACGGTCACGAATTTCGATCGCGCGCTCGCGAGTGTCGACGAAGGGCCAGGTGCGTTGGGTAAATTCCGTATCAAACTGGGAAAGAACGGCATGTCCCAGCACTTCCATGGTAATGGCCGTGCCATCGGAAATATAAAACACTGTTTTTGGCATAAGCCCCTCTCTTCCCGACATAAAAAGACACGATTTATCAGGCATTAAACCACGGTAATGGCCAAAATGTTGCAATGCCATTGCGACCTTATTTGTCAAATTTGCGCACGCACTACAAACCATGTAGTGATTTTTTGTGCTCTGTTTATTTTGATATTATTTTTTATATTCAATTAGTTGAATTGCGTTGTTCATACTTTGTGTTAATGCATTGTAGTAGTCTTTCAAAATGCTCCTGGTCTTAAAACTTGTCATGAAGGCTATGGCAGGTCGAAAAAAATGATTACGCTCTGCTCGACTGTCATGGGACAGAAGAATTTGAAAAACGTCGTTTTTATGTGGTCGTGCGATGCATCGACACGCCCCGGGCGACGTTTTTTTTACGTTGTTTACTTTTGGGTAGGGCACCGCCGGTAGCTTCGGGTATTGGTGGCTAAAGGATTGCCGGGAGAGACGGAAATGAGTGATCGCAAGGTGACAGACGACAATCGCCCCAACAGCGCTGAGCTGGATGTGCTCTGGTATGACCAGGTGGGCATGCACGATGTGGATCGTGTCGGAGGCAAGAATGCCTCGCTGGGCGAGATGATCAGTCATCTGACCAGTCTGGGCGTTCAGGTGCCCAATGGCTTTGCGACCACCGCCGATGCATGGCGACGCTTTCTGGAGCAGAGCGGTCTGGATGATCGCATCCACGCTCTGCTTGATGAGACCGACATCGACGATACCCAGGCGCTGGCCGCTGCCGGCACCCGTATTCGTCAGTGGGTGATCGACACGCCCTTTACCGCTGAACTCGACAGCGCCATCGCCACGGCCTACGAACAGCTGGCAGGCGACAATCCGAACGCTTCCTTTGCGGTACGCTCGTCGGCCACGGCCGAGGATATGCCGGACGCTTCCTTTGCCGGCCAGCAGGAAACCTTCCTCAACGTGCAGGGACTGGACGCGGTGCGTGAGGCGATTCACCACGTGTTTGCCTCGCTGTTCAATGACCGCGCCATCTCCTACCGCGTTCACCAGGGCTACGATCACAAGGGCGTGGCGCTGTCCGCCGGTGTGCAGCGCATGGTGCGCTCGGATCTGGCCACCTCGGGCGTCATGTTCACCATCGACACCGAGTCCGGCTTCGATCAGGTCGTGTTCATTACCGCCGCCTGGGGTCTGGGCGAAATGGTGGTACAGGGCGCCGTCAATCCGGATGAATACTACGTTCACAAGCCCACTCTGGCTGCCAATCGCCCCTCGGTCGTGCGTCGCAGCATGGGCACCAAGGCCGAGCGCATGGTGTATGCCGATGATCGCGCTCACGGCAAGCAGGTACGCATCGAGCCGGTCGATACCGCCGACCAGGACCGTTTCTGCCTGAGCGATGAGGAGATTGAAGCGCTGGCCCGTCAGGCCATGCTGATCGAGCAGCACTATGGCCGCCCGATGGACATCGAGTGGGCGAAGGATGGTCACACCGGTGAGCTTTTGATCGTTCAGGCGCGTCCGGAAACCGTTCGCTCGCGCAAGCAGGTCATGGAGCGCTACCAGCTCAAGTCTCGTGGCCCGGTGGTCGCCGAAGGGCGCGCCATCGGTCAGCGCATCGGCGCCGGCCCCGTGAAGATCATCTCCGACATCAGCCAGATGCATGAAGTCTCTCCTGGCGATGTGCTGGTCACCGACATGACCGACCCGGACTGGGAACCGATCATGAAGCGTGCCGCGGCGATCGTGACCAACCGTGGCGGACGTACCTGCCACGCGGCGATCATCGCCCGTGAACTGGGAATTCCGGCCGTGGTCGGCTGTGGCGATGCCACCGAACGGCTGACTTCGACCTCTCATGTCACCGTTTCCTGTGCCGAGGGCGACACCGGCTACATCTACGAAGGCGAGCTGGAGTTCGAGGTCAAGAGTGCTGCCATTGATGACCTGCCGGAGCTGCCGCTCAAACTGATGATGAACGTCGGCAACCCCGACCGAGCCTTTGACTTTGCCACACTGCCCAACGAGGGTGTGGGTCTGGCGCGTCTGGAGTTCATCATCAACCGCATGATCGGCATTCACCCGCGTGCCCTGCTGGAGTTCGACCGTCAGACGCCGGCGCTGCAGGCTGAAATCAAGAGCCGCATTGCGGGTTACTCTGATCCGGTCGAGTTCTACGTGGCCCGTCTGACCGAAGGCATGGCGACCCTGGCGGCGGCCTTCTGGCCCAAGCGTGTCATCGTGCGTCTGTCGGACTTCAAGACCAACGAGTACGCTAACCTGGTGGGTGGTGAACAGTACGAGCCGCACGAGGAAAACCCGATGCTGGGCTTCCGCGGTGCCGGTCGCTACGTCTCGCCGGACTTCCGTGACTGCTTCGCGCTGGAGTGTCAGGCGGTCAAGCGGGTACGCGACGTGATGGGCCTTGAAAACGTCGAGATCATGATTCCGTTCGTGCGGACGCTCAAGGACGCCAGCGCCGTTATCGAGACGCTGGAAACCCACGGTCTCAAGCGCGGTGAAAACGGCCTCAAGGTCATCATGATGTGCGAGCTGCCTTCCAATGCGCTGCTGGCCGATCAGTTCCTTGAGTACTTTGATGGCTTCTCGATCGGCTCCAACGACATGACCCAGCTCACGCTGGGGCTGGACCGCGACTCCGGTACGGTCTCCGAGCAGTTCGACGAGCGCAATGATGCCGTCCTGGCCCTGCTGTCGATGGCCATCCGCGCGGCCAAGCGTCAGGGCAAGTATGTGGGCATCTGCGGGCAGGGCCCGTCGGATCATCCGGACTTCGCGGCCTGGCTGATGGCGGAAGGCATCGACAGTCTCTCGCTCAACCCGGATACCGTGATCAATACCTGGATTGCGCTGGGGGAGCAGGGTGACGGTGGCGCGCCTCAGGCGGGCAATGGCCAGCCGGCATCACTGCTCAACAAGTAACGCATCAGCAAGTCCTCTCAACCGTCCGGCCCGCAAGGGCCGGGCGGTTTTTTAATGCCCGGGCGGTGAAAGGTCCGCTGCTGATCAGGGTGCTCGGTATGGAATCCTCGTATACACGAGGGCAGGGATATCAAGGCGGGGGTTATCAAACCTTTGAACGCACGCGGGCATCACATTGATGCTCTTGAGTGAGGCGACGAGCATCAGAGCCGTCAGGCCGGCCCCGACTCATGGTCGTTTTCCCGACACTTCATCGCCCGCTGATTTTTACGATAACGGCAAATATTCATGATCTGATGGCCGGTAGCGATCCATGCGCTCAGAAACAGGTCGTGTTCAATGCTGTTTTCGCTGAACAGTCCGTAATGGGAACTGACGATCAAGACGGTGAAGCAAGTGCAAAACATGGCGATAAACTCTCTCGCAATGAATCCGGGTCTGAGAGTCTTCAGCAATGACATGAGGGCTTCCTGGGAAGTGGTCTGAGGTATATCAGGTTTTAATGTTAAAGCGCGCGTCGCGATGCGTCGACCTGACCGGGGCTGGGGAAGACAGCGATGCCGGGGAAAAGTCGGCAAAGGACGTCAGCTCAGGGCGAGGCTTCCAGAGCGGCCAGGGCACTGGCCATTACCATCGCTGCGGCACCCCGGGCCGGTATCAGCTGATGTTGTGTCAGTACGCGCGGCGTAATCAGGGTGGCCTCCGGCAGCAGTCGGCGCTGGGTGCTGGCAAAACGGGCAAGCGCCGGGTCCATGAAGGCGGGGCCAAGCGTGGTCAGCGTGCCACCGATCACGATTTCGGCCGGATTGAGCGTGTGATGAAGATTATGCAGCAGCATGCCCAGCGCCTGGCCGGCCCGTTCGAGCACCGGAGCCGTACGTGAAGCCGGGAGCGCCGCCACACCGTCGACCAGATCGATGCTGTCCTCGATGCCGAGTTGCTGCCTCAGGCGCCAGCCGCTCACCAGTGTCTCGGCGCAGCCGTAGTTGCCGCAGTGACAGAGTGTCCCGTCCGGGTCGAGCAGGGTATGACCAATTTCACCGGCCAGACCATGCACGCCGCGAATGATGCGCGGCGGCGCGCCGTTTTCTACCAGACCACTGCCAATGCCCGTATCGGCGCTGACAAACAGCAGTGATTCGGGCGCGTCATGCGTGGCGAAGTAAAGCTCGCCGAAAGCGGCCAGTGAGGATTCGTTGTCCATCACTCGAATCCCCGCAAGCCCCGGCAGGTGGTTCGCCAGCAGGTCCAGAAACCGGACCTGATGCCAGCCCAGGTTGGGTGCCAGTCCCAGTAGCGGTTCATTCGGCATGACCGGGCCCGGCAGGGCGACGCCCACCCCCAGCAGCTGTCGGGCGCCAAGATCGTCGCTTTCAAGCAGGGTCGTGATCTCGTATGCCAGCTGGCGGGCGGTCTCATCGGGGGTGGGGTTTGACAGTGATATGCAGCGCTGGGCCAGCGTTGCCCCGGACAGCGTACAGGCCATCAACCGGAGTTCGTGCACGCCGACCTCGGCCCCCAGCAGCAGATGATGGTGTTCGCCAAGCGACAGCTCACGCCCGGGCCGCCCGCCACGTCGATGTTGCAGGGCCCCCTCCTCGAGCCACCCGCTTTCAAGCAACGGGGTTACGGCGCTGCCGACGGTAACCTTGGTCAGCCCCGTCAGGCGTGCCAGTTCGGTACGGGTCATGCCGGGAGTGCGCCGCAGCGCATCAAGAATGGCCAGGCGATTGCGCTGTTTCAGGGAATTGAGGTCGCCGGCAGGGCGTGAATCAGACAGACGAATCATGGTGTCGGACACCGGGTTGCGATAACGAACGGACAGGCAGATGCCCTCGCTGGTACGACGTGTTTGAGCGTCGATCCTTATTTTTATCATCGAACGTGTTTCGGCGCCCGGCAATCCGACGTTCAGAACGTCATGCCTGGACCATGGTCGTGCGTCGACCTATGTCCAATGGCTGGATGACAGGGGCAGGTAGACACTGCCGGGTAAGAACTTTTAATTAAATCAAACCTTATGGAAAAGACGTCATGACGGCTCCGATATATCCCGATTTGAAAGGCCGTCGCGTGGTGGTCACCGGGGGTGGTTCCGGTATTGGGGAAGGCATTGTGCGTGCCTTTGCCGAGCAGGGTAGTGAGGTGCACTTTCTCGACATCATTGATGAGGCGGCAGCGCTTGCCGAGTCGCTGGGGGAGCACGTGCACTTTCATCGCTGTGATCTGACCGACCCTCGCGCGCTGGATCAGGTGCTGGCCGACATCGGCACGGTAGAAGTACTGGTCAACAACGCCGCCAACGATGATCGCCATCGGCTTGAAGACGTCACGCCCGAGTACTGGGACGATCGCATGGCGATCAATCTGCGCCATCAGGCGCTGTCAGTGCGGGCGGTGGCCGCCGGCATGCGCGCACAGGGTCGCGGATCAATCATCAACATGGGATCCATCAGCTGGCATCTCGGTCAGCCGGGGATGGTGCTTTATGAAACTGCCAAGGCGGCCATCGAGGGCCTGACCCGGGCACTGGCCAGCGAGCTGGGCAGTGACGGCATTCGCGTCAACTGCGTGATACCCGGCAACATCAAGACGCCGCGTCAGTCACGCTGGTACACCCCGGAAGACGAGGCGCAAATCGTGGCAGAACAAAAGCTCAAGGTGCGTCTACACCCGCATCATGTCGCCAGCATGGTGCTCTTTCTGGCCTCCGATGCGGCCGGTGGCTGTACTGCCCACAACTACTGGGTCGATGGCGGCTGGCTGTAGCCGGGCTCGCTCGACACGAAATGATGCCATCGCAACCCATTAAACACTGACGTTTCATCAAAGCCGGTTTCAGGACAACAACTATCCCAGGAGATTCCGTCATGCAGTCAGACACTTCGGTTCAGGATGAGGACGGCCGCAAACAGCAGTTCTATGTGTTCATTATCTGCTGTGTCGCCGCGCTTGGCGGCTTCCTGTTCGGCTTTGACAGCGGGGTCATCAACGGCACCGTGGATGGCCTGCAGGCTGCCTTCAATTCCGAAGCCGCAGGCACCGGCTTCAACGTGGCCTCGATGCTGCTGGGCTGTGCCGGCGGCGCCTTCTTTGCCGGTCGTCTGGCGGACCGCTTCGGGCGACGGATGCTGTTGATCGTCGCAGCACTTTTTTTCATCGTCAGTGCCTGGGGGTCCGGCGTCTCTCAGGGCTCTTTTGAGTTCGTCATCTATCGCATCCTCGGCGGTATCGCGGTGGGGGCGGCCAGCGTCATGACGCCGGCCTATATCAGTGAGGTGGCCCCGGCCGCCATTCGCGGTCGCCTCGCCACCATCCAGCAGATCGCCATCATCACGGGGCTGTTCATGGCCTTTGTCAGCAACTATGTGCTGGCGCGAGTCGCCGGTGCCTCGACCGCCGAATTCTGGGGCGGTTTTGAAGCCTGGCGCTGGATGTTCTGGATGGAGCTGATCCCGGCGGTCATCTTCTTTTTGGCACTGCTGGGGATTCCGGAAAGCCCGCGCTTTTTGATCAGCAAGGGCGAGGGCAAAAAGGCCCTCAAGGTACTCAAAACGTTGATGGCCAATCGCGAAGCCGAGCAGAAGGCAGAAGACATTCGTACCTCGCTGCATCGTGAGCGCACGCCCGGCCTGTCTGACCTGATCAACGCCTCGACCGGTCGCGTACACCGTATTGTCTGGGTCGGCATTGGTCTTGCCGTGTTCCAGCAGCTGGTCGGTATCAACGTGGTGTTCTACTACGGCGCGGTGCTGTGGCAGTCGGTCGGCTTTACCGAAAGCGATGCGCTTTTGATCAACATCATCAGTGGGGCGGTCAGTATCGCGGCGTGTCTGATCACCATTGCGGTGATCGACAAGGTCGGACGCAAGCCGATTCTGTGGATCGGCTCGGTCGGCATGACGGTCACTCTGGGCATTCTGGCCTATGCCTTCTCGACCGCCGCAATCGTGGATGGCTCGCTGCGCCTGTCCGACAGCATGGGCATCGTGGCGCTGCTATCGGCCAACATCTACGTCATGTTCTTCAACGCCTCCTGGGGCCCGGTCATGTGGGTCATGCTCGGCGAAATGTTCCCCAACCAGATGCGCGGTTCGGGGCTGGCCGTGTCGGGGCTTTTCCAGTGGCTGGCGAACTTCGGTATCACCATGACCTTCCCGATCATGCTGGCCGGTATCGGTCTGGGCGGCGCCTACGGTATCTACGCCTTCTTTGCCCTGATCTCGGTCTTTTTCGTCATCAAAATGGTCAGGGAAACACGGGGTCGCGAGCTCGAAGACATGGCCTACGAGTAAGGTTGTCGAGCGTGATCAGCTCTGGCTTTACCCCTTCGCCCGGCCAATGATGCCGGGCGATTTTCTTGATACCGGAATTGTTGTGGCGTGAGGGATTCATGCCAAAAGTTGATGCCACACCATGCGGCTTAAGTCGCGCGTAACTTTAGTCTCAGCGCCCGTGCCAGACCCCCTGGTGGCAGAGGGCGTATCCGCTGGGCCAGCGCGATACCAATAGCCGTTTCGGTATCACCTGGAACGACTTGATGCATTAGTCGCCGCTCAAGTCACGCCGTATGTTGGCTTTAGTGTGTCACGGGCGCGGAATGGCGCTTTTGAACACCCATGAATAACAAACTGCCCCACGAGGGCCCGGAGTCCATGATGTCCCTGTTACCTGCCTTTTCCCGTGTGATTGCCACCACCCTCATGGCCCTGGTGCCGTTGAGCATGGCGCATGCCAGCGACGACAACGTCAAGATCGGCTTCATCGTCAAAAAACCCGAGCAGGCCTGGTTTATCAACGAGCAGCGTGCTGCCAGCGAACTGGGTCAGGAGCAGGGCTTTACCGTGGTGCGTCTGGCCGGTGAAGACGGCCAGCAGGTACTCAGCGCCATCGACAACCTGAACGCCCAGGGCGCGCAGGGGTTCGTGATCTGTCCGCCGGATGTGCGCCTGGGCATGGCGATTGCCAACCGGGCGAAGCAGTACGGCATGAAGGTCGTGACCGTGGATGACCAGTTTGTGGGCAGCGACGGCAAACCCATGACCGAGGTGCCGCACCTGGGCATGTCGGGCTACAAGATTGGAGAGCAGGTCGGTAATGCCATTGCCGAGGAGATGAAGCGTCGTGGCTGGGACATGGACAAGACCGGTGCCCTGCGTATCTCCAACAACGAACTGCCGACCGCCCGAGAGCGTACTGACGGCGCGACGCAGGCGCTGCTGGATGCCGGCTTCAACAAGGACAACGTGATTGATGCGCCGCAGCAGAATACCGATACCACCAGCGCCTTCACGGCGGCTTCACCGATGTTTTCCAAGTACGGCAAGTTTGATCACTGGGTGATCTACGCCCTCAACGAGGAGAGCGTGCTGGGGGGCGTGCGCGCCAGCGAACAGTACGGTCTGTCACCGGAGGATGTCATCGGTGTGGGCATCAACGGCTCCGGCGCGGCCTTTGCCGAGTTCTCGCGTGAAAAGCCCACCGGCTTCTACGGCACCGTGGCGGTCAGCTCGACCATGCACGGTCGCCAGAGCGCGGAAAACCTCTATCAGTGGATCACCGAAGACAAGCAGCCGCCGGCCTATACCGAAACCACCGGCACCCTGATGACGCGTGACAACTGGCAGGAAGTCCGCAAGGAACTGCAGCTATGAGTGTGGCCCCTGTGATGGGGGCCGTGGCCGCCGAGGCCGACCCCTGGCTTGTCGTTGAAAACGTCACCGTCGAGTTTCCCGGTGTTCGGGCCCTCGACGGGGTGAACTTCAGCGCCCGCGCCGGTGAAGTGCACGCCCTGATGGGCGAAAACGGTGCCGGCAAGTCGACCCTGCTCAAGGTATTGAGCGGTGTGAATCGCGTCACCGATGGCGCGCTTCGAGTCGGTGGAGAGCGCCATGTCTTCGCCAACGCTCGTGAGGCGCTGCGGTTGGGCATCGCCATCATCTATCAGGAGCTGACGCTCTCGCCCAATCTGTCGGTCGCCGAAAACCTGCTGCTGGGGCAGTTGCCTCAGCACTACGGCATCGTGGATCGCAGGCGGCTGCGCGAGCGGGCGCTAATGATTCTCGAGGAGCTGGGCGAGGGCAATGTTCATCCGGCGACGAAGGTGCGCGATCTCTCGATCGGCCAGCAGCAGATGATCGAGATCGGCCGGGCGCTTTTGCGCGATGCTCGCATCATTGCCTTTGACGAGCCGACCAGCTCGCTGTCGGTTCAGGAAACGCGCCAGCTCAAGCGTATCGTCAAGCGTCTACGCGATGAGGGGCGGGTGGTGCTCTACGTTACCCACCGCATGGAGGAGGTGTTCGAGATGTGTGACGCCGTGACGGTCTTTCGTGACGGACGCCATATCTGTACCCACGACACCATGGCAGGCCTTACCCAGGACCAGCTGGTCAGCGAGATGGTCGGGCGCGATATCGAGGATGTCTACGGCTATCGCAGCCGCGAGACCGGTGACGTCATCCTGAAGGTCGACAACCTGGAAGGGCGTGGCCTGACGGCGCCGGTCAGCTTCGAGGTTCGTCGCGGTGAGGTCTTCGGCTTTTTCGGTCTGGTCGGTGCCGGCCGCAGTGAACTGATGCGACTGGTATGCGGTGTGGAATCCCCGAAGGGCGGCGAGATTCACTTCAATGGCCGCACCGGGCGCTTCAACTCGCCCGGTCAGGCGATTCATGCCGGCATCGCCATGTGTCCGGAGGATCGCAAGTCCCAGGGCATCTTCCCGGTGGCCAGCGTCACCGACAACCTCAATATCAGCTGCCGCCGTTTTTTCCGCCGCATGGGGCTGTGGCGCGATCCCGGGCGTGAGCTTGACAATACGCGTGACTACATCAAAAAACTGCGCATTCGCACGCCCGGACCGCGCACCCGCATCAGCACCCTGTCCGGCGGTAATCAGCAAAAGGTCATCCTGGCACGCTGGCTCTCCGAGAAGATCGAGCTGTTCGTGATGGATGAGCCGACCCGCGGCATCGATGTCGGTGCCCGACGCGATATCTACAACCTGCTGTATGACCTGGCCGACCAGGGCAAGGCCGTAGTGGTGATCTCAAGCGATCTGACCGAGGTCAGCGCGATCTGCGATCGCATCGGTGTGATGCGAAGTGGTGCGCTGATCGACATCGTCGATCGTGATGCCGCCACGCCCGAGCGGCTGCTGGGTCTGGCACTGCCGGCCTGAACATGACGGTCCTGACCACAATCGGTGCCAATAACAACATGATGTCTGGAGACACCCAATCATGAGTAGCGACAAGAGCGTTCATGCCGACGCAGGCAGCCAACCGGAAACGGTGCGCCCGGCCGGACGGCAGGGTCTGATAAAGCCACTGCGCACCCTGCTGGATACCTCCGGGTTGATTGCCATCTTTATCGTGCTTTTTATCGCCCTGGCGGTGGCCATTCCCGATTTCATGACTGGCCGTAATATGGTCGGCCTGCTGCTGTCGGTGACCATTATTGGCACCATCGCCACCACCATGATGATGGTGCTGGCACTCGGTGAGGTGGATCTGTCGGTTGCCTCGATCGTGGCGTTTGCCGGCGTCAGCGCAGCGGTCATTACCAGTGCCTCGGGAAGCGTGCTGATCGGCGCACTGGGCGGCATTGCTGCCGGTGCCCTGGTGGGCGTGTTCAATGGCTTCGTGGTGGCGCGTTTTGGGATCAATTCGCTGATTGCCACGCTCGCCGCCATGGAGTTCGTACGGGGACTGGCCTACATCACCTCCGGCGGTGATGCGGTCATGATTACCGTGCCGGGCTTTTTCGAGCTGGGCAGCGCCTCGTTTCTGGGGCTGACCCTGCCGGTGTGGACCATGATCATCTGCTTTGTGATCTTCGGCTTCGTGCTCAATCTGACCGCCTTTGGGCGCAACGTGCTGGCCACCGGCGGCAATCCGGAAGCTGCGGCACTGGCCGGGGTCAACGTGCGCCGGCTCAAGATCATCGTGTTTGGGCTGCAGGGGCTGGTGGCCGGGATCGCCGGGGTGCTTCTGACCTCGCGCATGGGCCTTGGTGACCCGAATACCTCGATGGGGCTTGAGCTTGCGGTCATCTCGGCCTGTGTTCTGGGCGGTGTGGCGCTTTCCGGCGGTGTGGCCTCGATCACCGGTGTGCTGGTGGGCGTGTTGATCATGGGCTGCGTGCAAAACGCCATGGGGCTTTTGAACGTTCCGACCTTCTATCAGTACCTGGTGCGCGGCGCCATCCTGCTGTTGGCCGTATTGTTTGACCGCTGGAAACAGCAAAAGCGTCAGCGGGCCTGAACACGATCGGGTAGCGAGTCTCTCCTTCAACGCGTCTGGAGCATGTCATGAAACAACCTTCCCTGCGGTCTCTGGTTTTTCTGAGCGCCGGTCTTTTGTCACTGGGGGCCGCTCAGGCCATTGCGGCCTCGACATCCGGCACGCCTTCGACAGCCATGCCGCCCGGCGTTGAAAAGTTTGTCTTTGGCACCCTGCCTGACGGTCGCACCGTGCACGGCTATCGCATCAATAGTGGTGGGAATGTCGATATGGAGGTTATCGACTACGGCGGCATCATTACCTCACTCGAGACGCCGGACCGTCACGGCGAGAAGGCTGATATCGTGCTCGGCTTCGATTCACTGCAGGGCTATCTGTCGCCGGCCTACAAAAAGCTCAATCCCTACTTTGGCGCACTGATCGGGCGCTATGGCAATCGCATTGCGGACGGACGTTTTACGCTGGATGGAAAGACGTACCAGTTGGCGACCAACGATGGGCCCAACCATCTGCACGGGGGTGATGAAGGCTTCAATCAGAAGCTCTGGCAGGCCACGCCGTTTTCCTCAAGCGAGGGCAGCGGTGTGGTGATGCGCTATACCAGCGCTGATGGCGAGGAGGGCTATCCGGGCGAGCTGTCGGTCGAGGTTAAATACACCCTGACCCATGACGATACGCTTGCCATCGATTACCGCGCGAGCACCACAAAGGCCACGCCGGTCAATCTGACCCAGCACAGCTATTTCAATCTGAATGGCGAGGGCAGTGGCAGCATTCTCGATCACGTCATGACCATCGATGCCGCCAGCTACACGCCGGTCAACGACACGCTGATCCCGACCGGCGAAATCGCCACGGTCGCCGGTACGCCGTTTGATTTCACCCGACCCATGCCGATCGGTGCGCGTATCGAGGCCGACAATGAGCAACTGGCTCGTGGCAAGGGCTATGATCATAACTTCGTGCTCAAGCGTGAGCCGTCCGCCACGCCGGAGCGGGCCGCGCGCGTGACTTCCCCGGAAAGCGGTCGGGTGCTGGAGGTCTGGACCACCGAGCCGGGGCTGCAGTTCTACTCGGGCAATTTCCTGGATGGCAGCGTGACCGGCAAGGGCGGGCAGGCCTACGGGTATCGCTCGGGACTGGCGCTGGAGACCCAGCACTTTCCGGACTCTCCCAATCAGTCAAACTTCCCCTCAACGATTCTTCAGCCCGGCGAGACGCTTGAAAGCCACACGGTCTATCGTTTCTCGAGTGAGTAGCGGCCTCAACCGGCCTGAAGCCCTCGTCTCAGAAAGCCCGGTCACATGACCGGGCTTTTTGCATTTGTTCCCGTGTGGCTACCGCGGTTTAATCAAGCGTCTCTGCTTTTGTGATTAAACCTCTTGTCTTCAGGAGTTGCTGCCCGTGAGCGCCTTGCCGGTACCCTCACCTTCAGAATTTCATCTGGGCATTCTCATGCTACGCACCGCTTTTCCTCGCCTTTTGGGGGATATCGGGCATCCGGACAGTTTTGACTACCCGGTGCGCTATCAGACGGTGTCTTCTGCCAGCGTTCCGCGGGTGGTCAACGCGCATATTGATGAGTCCGTTGTGCTGGATTTTCAGCATGCCGGTCAGACGCTGATCGACCAGGGAGCCTCGATGCTTGCGACCTCCTGCGGCTTTGTCTGCGCCATTCATGACCGGCTTCAGAGCAGGCTTTCAGTGCCGCTGGTCTCCTCGGCGCTTAACGTACTGCCGAGCCTTTGTGATGACCCGGCGCGTGCCGGGCCGATCGGCATTCTGACCTTCGATGCTCGTGTTCTGGCGCAGATACCGCTGGGCCGGTTTCAAAGAGACCATGTGGTCATTCAGGGGCTGGAAGAGAGCCGGGAGTTTTATCCGACCATTCGTGAAGATCGCACGAGCTGGTGCGAGGCGCGTGTTGAAGCCGAGGTGATGGCCGCTGCGGATGCTCTCAAGGCCAGGGCAGCCGACATGACGACGCTTGTGCTGGAATGCACCAATCTTTCTCCCTGGCGGTTGGCCCTGTCGCATCGTCTGGGGATTGAAGTGCATGACATTCATACGGCCATCAGGCACGGTCGGTGCTACGGCCCCTTCTAGACACACCGAATGCCGGATTGATTCGACAACAACAAGGAAAATTGTCATGTGGCTGGTGCTCGTTCCCGTTGCGCTGCTGTTTGCCATTATCTTGCTGCCCATCCCGCGTATCGGCGGCAACGTCACGCTGGGACTGCTTGCGGCAGCGGCAGCAGCAGCCCTGCTGGGCGGGCTTTCGCCCACCGACGTTGCGAGCGCCGCCATATACGGTATCGACAAGCTGGCGTGGGTAATCATGCTCTCGATTTTCGGCAGCCTCTATGCCGAATCCCAGGTGCGACTGGGGGCCATGCAAACGGCGCTCGACAGCTTTCGAGCGCTGTTCGGGCGCTCTACCGCAGGGCTGGTCTGCGCGGTGATCATGACGCTGGTGCTCAGCGGATCGCTTCTGGGGGATGCCATCGCGGCGGCCACGGTTATCGGGCTTCTGGTGATCCCCACGCTCGCTTCTCTCAAGCTGAGCGGTGAACGTATCGCGGTGATTATCGTGATGGGGGCGGTCATTGGTTCGGGGATGCCGCCCATCTCGCAGTCGTTCTTTCTGGCGGCGTCGCTGACCGGTATCGATCCCGGTGACATCCTGGGATGGGCCTATCTGACCATGAGTGTGAGCGTCGTGATCGCCATGCTGATGGGGGTGTGGCTTTCCCGGAAGGTGCGCAGTGTGGACATGGCGGCTCCGGAGCCACTGGGTCAGGTACTGCGCGCGCGCTGGCGTACGCTGATTCCGATGACCGTGCTGCTGGTGATCGTGATCGCAGCGTCACTGGGGTTCAATCTCTTTGAGCATGTCCCCGGCATTGCTCAGGGGTGGCGGCACTGAAAGGCATTCCCATCCTGCGTGGCATGGCCTTTCGCGTGGTACTGGCCATTATCATGGCACTGCTGGTCACGCTGGCCTTTGCCACGGTTCGTCGTCAGGCCGGGGCCATCATGGTCAGCGGGCTTCGAAATGTCTCACGAACGGTGCAGATTCAGCTCAGTGCCGGGGTCATGGTCGGGGTGTTCTACCAGGCCGGCCTGATCGATCTGGTCCAGCAGGCCACCCAACATCTCGCGCCGCATCTGATGGCCACCGTCGGCGGGCTGGCCACGCTTGGCGTGGGGATGCTCACCGGCTCCCAGACCACCGCACAAACCATGATCGTGAGCATGATGGCGCCCACGCTGACGCACCTGGGCAAGGACCCGGTCGCGGTGGCGGTGGGGGCCGCGCAGCTGGCCATGGCCGGACAGTCGATGCCGCCGGTGGGACTGACCACCTTTGTGGTCACGGGGCTGGTCGGCGGCATTATAAAAACCCGGGTTGATCCGGTCAGGACCATGCTGATGGCACTGCCGGTCACGATCTATTTCACGCTGGTCGGGTTTGCTTTCTGGTTATTGGGGTAGAACATGATGCATTCATCAGTGGCCGTGCTCGGCGGCGGCATTGTCGGCAGCTGTACGGCACTGTCACTTCAGGAACGTGGCTTTCAGGTCACTCTGTTTGCGCCGGATGCCGAACGTGAGATGACTTCATATGGCAATGCCGGGGTCATCACGCATGCCTCGGTGATTCCGCTCAATATTCCGGGCGTCCTCGCCCGTCTGCCGCGCTATCTGCTCAATCGCGATCCATCGCTTCGTATTGCCCCGGGCGTCCTGCCCGGCATCACGCCATGGCTCTGGCGCTTCATGCGGGGATGTGAGCCCGGTTCGGTTGGAAAGCGTGCGGCCGCACTCAATACGCTCATTACGCCGGCACTGGCGGCACATCGTCACTGGGCGGGCCCTGCAGGTGCGAGTTCGCTCTTTCACGAGCGTGGCTGGACCAAGCTTTATCGACAGCCCGGCGCGCTGGGGCGTATTGCCGGCGAACGGGCGCTTTGGGACAGCAATGGCGTCCGCTTCGATCTGCTTGAAGGCGAGACGCTGGAAACGGTGTTCGAGGGCGCCTCGAAACACTACACCCTGGGGGTACGTATTCCCGACACCGCGCATGTTGACAGTCCCGGCGCGCTGGTCGAGCGCTACCGGTCCCTGTTTGTGGCCCGTGGCGGGGAGTGGCGCCGTGATACGCCAAAAGGGATCGAGCCCTGCGCCCGGGGCTATCGCGTGGCCGGTCATGAAACATATTTCGATCAGGTCGCGGTCTGTGCCGGCCCGTGGTCGATGGAGCTGGTACGCCCGCTGGGCTACCGCCTGCCGATGGCGTTCGAGCGGGGCTATCATCAGGAGTTTTCGCTGGACAACGGCCAGGCGCTGATGGCGCCTTTCCATGATGTCGACGGTGCCTTCGTCTGCTCACCGATGAAAGGGGGGGTACGGGTATTGACCGGCATCGAGTTTGATCGACGTGATCGGGCAGCGACCCCGCACCAGCTTGCCCGCATACTGCCCCGGGTTCGTGACGTGCTTGCCCTGGGGCAGGCGCGAAGCGAGCCGTGGCTGGGGCGGCGGCCTTCCATGCCGGACGGGCTGCCGGTCATTGGTGCTGCGCCCCACCATCCAGGGTTATGGTTCGGCTTTGGCCACGGTCATATCGGGCTGTCTACCTCGGCCGTCACCGGCCAGTGGCTGGCCGAGGCGATGGCCGGCAAGGACAACACCCCGGCCATGGCGGCCTTCAGCCCGGGTCGCTTTGCCTGATTACTGTCGCGTTCGTTCCGGCGGCGTCGTACCACAGGTGCCTTCGCAGGTGTTACAGCGCTGACGACCGGTCAGCCAGCCTGAAATGCGATAGCGTCTGGGGGCAAACCACAGATAGACCCGATCCGCGATGGGGCGTATCAGCGGCCAGCGCAGGGGAGCGGTGAGCCAGCCTCGGCCGACGAGTGACCAGGCGCGATGGGTGACGTCCAGCCCGCGAATGCGCTGGCCGTGAACGTCACCCAACAGGATGGCGCTGGCTTCCTCGCGGTCCACGTCGGGGTAACGGCTCGTGAAGTCCTCGGCATGAATGTTTTCAAATTCGATGCGCCGGCCCTGATCGAGTCGCTTCAGATGGTTGATCTCATTGACGCACAGCGGGCAGTTGCCGTCATAGAAAAGCGTCAGTTCGGCCATGAAAGGCCTCCGAAAAAGTATCGTGTGCCCATCAGCATAGCGGATCAGGGCGAATAACGATCAGGGTGTGCCGAGCAGCTCAAGCATGACGGGCATGGCCAGCATCGCCAGCAGGGTCTGTCCGGTAATGATCGCCGCCATCAGCTCGGCATCCCCGCCGAGCTGGCGGGCCAGGATATAGGCCGAGGTGGCCGTGGGCAGCGCGGCAAAAAGCAGGGCAACATGGCGGTCCACCCCGTGCAGGCCGAACAACCAGGCAAGCCCCAGCACCAGTACCGGGGTGGCCACCAGCTTGAGAAGACTCGATAACCAGAATGCCCGGCCGCCACGCCACAGCGCCTTCGGACGAAGCGCCACCCCCACGGCCACCAGACCCAGAGGCAGGGCGGCCTGTCCCAGAAGTGCCAGCGCCGGAGCGCTCAGGCCTGGCAGGCCGATACCGCTGACATTGAGCAAAACGCCTGCCAGACAGGCCAGAATCAGCGGATTGCGTACCAGCGCCAGCACACTCTTGCCGACACTGGCAGGCCCCTGCGTGCCGGAGACGATAAAGGCCAGCACGCACAGGATATTGGCCGTGGGCACCATCAGTGCGATGGCGACGGCCGCGACGGTCAGCCCCGGCTCGCCGTACAGCGCCGCAGCACCGGCCACGCCGACATAGGTGTTAAAGCGCACCACCCCCTGAAAGGCCGAAGTGAACACCGGAGGGGAGAGCGCCAGACGCGCGCGCGCCAGCCACAGGGCGCTGCCCAGCACGATCATGGTGCCGACCAGCGTCAGGGCCAGCGGCAGCACCGACACCTGACGGACATCGGCGATGGCGAGCGTGGCCACCAGCATGGCCGGGAACAGCAGATAGTAGATGAAGCGCTCGAGTCGCGGCCAGAACTCACCGCCTGGAAAGCGCGCCCAGCCGAGCACTGCACCCAGCGCGATCAGGGCAAAGAGCGGTGCCAGCGCATCAACGATGCTGCTCATGGTTCATCCTTGTCTAAAGGCCGTCGTGGAGACTGCTGCACGGTCCCTTGATGGATTCGATGTTTTTCAAGGGCTCGGCTTAGCGTGCCAGATAATCGATCGCGGCCAGATAGCCAAAGCTGCCCATGCCGGCAATCACCGCCTCGGCGCGCGAAGAGATATACGAGTGGTGGCGAAACGCTTCGCGGGTATGAATGTTGGACAGATGCACTTCGATGACGCGTCCTTCAAAGGCCTTGAGCGCATCCAGCAGCGCGACCGAGGTGTGCGACCAGGCCGCCGGATTGATGATGATGGCGTCGAAGCGTTCGCGTCCCTCATGGATGCGATCAAGCATCACGCCTTCGTGGTTGGTCTGCAGGAAATCGGTGGCCAGGCCCTGGTCGAAGGCACGGTGACGAATGGCATTTTCGATGTCGGCAAGCGTTTCAGAGCCGTAGATTTCCGGTTCACGCTTGCCCAGCAGATTCAGGTTGGGACCGTTGAGGATTAAAACGTTCATCGTGACTCCGGGCAGGTAGGGCATGACACGGCATCAGCCGGGTCGAAAGCGCTATCCTGCCACGGCGTGTGTCCGGTTGCATTACGCCCTCATGTTAACGACCGATCCTGTCAGGACGCCCGTGCCGTCACTGTGTGAAGGCGTGACTGTGCGGCCAGCCGGATCGGGGCATTGACCGCGCCGAACTGGGTATAGTCGCCGCGGCGTTCAATGATCTCGAAATGGAAACGGCCGTCAAATAGATCGGTGTAGGCGTGAAGGAATTCGCCGTGCTCGCTCTGATCATAAAGAATGTGGCGCGCGCGCATGGCCTCCACAAGTGCGTCGTCCAGCTCGATACGGGCGGCCAGATCGTCGTAGTAGTTGTCCGGAATGGGCACCAGCCTCAGCCCCCTGGCGATCAGTTGATCCAGTGTGGCGAAGATGTCGTCGGTGGCCAGCGCGATCTGCTGGATGCCGCCACGGCCCTCGCTCATGAAGCGTCCGGGCAGGGTGTCATGGGCAGGAGAAGTGTTGAGCACCAGACGGATGGTCTGATCCTGGCTGACCAGCGCCTGACTGACGACCAGGCCGTTGGGGTCGGCCATCTCGTGTTCGATGCTGGCTTCGAGGCCGAACACGGTTCGAAAGAAGAGCTGCCAGCGCAGCCGCTGGGTAGGCGCCACGGCCGTGGAGAGATGATCGATGCTGGTGATGCCGGCCTCAAGGGGGACTGGCGCTTCGAACAGAAAGAAATCGGTGCGCCACTGACGGTCGCGGGCAGTGTCGGGGTCGACCAGATAGATCAGGCTGTCATTGACGCCGCGAATGGCGGGCAGGCGCAGCTCGCCAGGCCCGACCGGGCCTTCAAAGGCACAGGCCCTGTAGGTCTGCGCGCGCGCCATGGTCTGCTCGGGGTGGTCGGCACGAACGCCAATGGCACAGACCGAGAGGCCGTGCATGAGCCGGTAGGTGTGTGCAAAGATGTGCGTGTCCATGTTGAGCACCAGATGCACCTTTCCCTGACGCCAGAGGTCGATGTTCTTGGAGCGATGGCGTCCGATGTGACAGAAGCCGAGCAGGGTCAGCATCTTCCCCAGCGCTTTGGCCTGCGTTTCGTCTAGGGTGAATTCCAGAAAATGGATACCCTGAAAGCTCGGTGATGTCGCCGGAGTGTTCGGGGCGGACGTCTCATCACGCAGATGCTCGGCCAGAATCATCGAACGCATGCCATCCAGCGCCGTATCGCGAGCACAGGCCATGCGAAAATCGGTATTGAAGATCTCGTGCGACAGCGGACCTTTATAGCCGGTACGCCCCAGCGCGCGCATGAAGCCTGCCATGTCGAGCCCGCCCTGACCCGGAAAACAGCGGTAGTGGCGACTCCAGTTGAGCAGGTCCATCTGCATCAGGGGGGCATCGGCAAGGTGCACCAGAGAGATCCGCTCCCCCGGAATGTCGGCGATCGGCGCTGTCGGCAGGCCCGGGGCCAGCACATGAAAACTGTCCAGCACCAGGCCCAGCGCCGGATGGTCGGCGCGCTCAACGATCGCCCAGGCGTGGCGATAGTCGTTGATATGGCGCCCCCAGGCCAGTGCCTCGAAACCGATACGCAGGCCGTGCGCCGCGGCGCGTTCGGCCAGCTCGCGCAGGTCCTCGGCGGCGCGGGCATCATCCGCCACGCTCAGCGGTGACGTGTTGCTGCAGATCAGCATGAAGTCGGTCCCCAGCGCCTTCATCAGGGCAAACTTGCGCTCGGCGCGGACAAGATTGCGGCTGCGATGAGGCTCGGGCATGGCCTCGAAGTCGCGAAAGGGTTGAAGGGCAATGATGACAAGACCCAGTGACTCGGCCAGCGCCCGCACGGTTTCCGGGGCACCGTTCCAGGTGAGCAGATCGTTTTCAAAGATTTCGATGCCGTCGTAGCCGGCCCGGGCCACGGCTTCGAATTTGCTGCCCAGATCACCGCTGAGAGAGACGGTCGCAATCGATCGCATCCTGACGACTCCATGAACTGTATCGAAATGGGGCGGCCTCGCCGCGCATGATCAATGCTCGAAAAACACGGTCTCCTGTGCACCCTGAAGATGAATGTCGATACGGTAGACGTCCGTGTCATCGCGTCGGGCCAGCAGGGTCGCTCGGCGCTCGATCGGTACTTCAGCCAGCACGGGGTCGCCATCGTTGTCTTCGTCGTCGAAATAAAACCGTGTGGCCAGCGTATGCAGCAGGCCGCGGGCAAACAGATGGACGGCAATATGGGGAGATTCCGCCGCCGTGCGGCCAGGCTTTAGCGTCAGTATCGAGAAGCTGCCGTCCTCCCGGGTCGCAACGCGGCCAAACCCGTCGAAATCGGGGCGGGCATGTTGGGTATGAAAGTGCCCCTCGCCATCGGGCTGCCAGAATTCGAGCATCGCGTCATTGACCGGCTGGCCCGCGCCGTCAAACACCTGACCGTGCAACCTGATACGCCGTCCCGGGGGTAGATCGTTGCCCCGGAGCATTCTGATGTCGCCGTCGGGCAGCAGCGCGTCATGAAAAAAGGGGCCTACGGTCTGCGTGCCGGTGGGTAAATGGGCAGGCGCCGGAGGATGGGCATGTGCATCGCGCATGATCTGCTGCGGTGTCGGCGCCTGGTCGGTGATCTCTCGATGGGGCATGGGGTTACTCCAGAGGGGTGCCGTGGGGACCCAGAAACATGTCGAATCGATAGCCCAGCGCCTGTCCCGGAATATCGAAGCGACGGTCATAACGGGCAATCATCAGTTCGCGCACGCGTCGATCAGGGTTGGCCATGTAAATCGGGTCGATCGCCAGCAGCGGGTCGCCGGGAAAATACATCTGTGTGACCAGACGCTGGGAAAAGGCAGCCCCAAGCACTGAAAAATGGATGTGGGCGGGACGCCAGCCGTTGAAGTGATTGCCCCACGGGTAGGCACCGGGCGCGATGGTGATAAAGCAGTAATAACCCTGAGCATCGGTCAGGGTGCGCCCGGCACCGGAGAAGTTGGAGTCCAGCGGTGCGGCGTGCTGATCCTTTTTGTGGGTATAACGTCCGGAGGCGTTGGCCTGCCACAGCTCGACAAGGGCGTTGGGCACCGGCTGGCCGTCGGTAGTGCGTATCTGCCCGGCAATCACGATCTTTTGTCCCAGCGGCGTGCCCGCATGCTGCAGGGTCAGATCATTGTCCTCGCGCCCGAGATTGTGATGGCCGTATACCGGCGCAGTACGCTCGGCCAGGCCTTTCGGTGTAATGATAAGGTTGTTGCGGGGCCCTCTCAGGCGCGTGGATTGATAGGCATCAAACACCTGCGGAGGCTGGTGTTGCTCTACAGGGCCATTGAGTGCCGGATTGAAGGCGGTGTCGGAATCGCCGGGCATGGTGTTGTCCTTGTCATTGATCGCCCCAGCCATGCTGGCGGGCCAGAGAGAAGGCGTGATTGGCTGCGGGCACGCCGGCATAGGTCGCCACATGCATCAGCACCTGGCGTAGTTCTTCGACGGTCACACCGGTGCGATGGGCAGTCTTCAGATGCAGACCAAGCTCGCCATCGCGACCCAGCGCGGCCAGAATCGCCAGCGTGATCATGCTGCGCTGGGTCACGCTAAGGGTCTCGTCCCCCCAGAGCTCGCCCCAGGCGGTGCGGGTGATCAGCGACTGAAAGGGCATATCAAGATCGGTCGCCGCCGCCAGTGAACGGGCCACATGTTCAGGGCCCAGTACGCGTCGACGCACTTCAAGACCCGTCTCGAAGCCGATACCTTCCCCGGTAGGCCTCTCTGATGAGCGCAGGGCCTGGTGTAGATGTCGCGCCAGAACTTCGGGGGCCTCAACGGCCGGCACGTGGCCGATATCTTCCAGAAGCGTCACCGGGGCATCATCCAGCAGACGTCCCAGCGCCTTCAGCGCGGCAGGGGGCGTGGCCACATCCTCCATACCTCCCAGCAGCGCCAGCGGAGGCAGTTTCTCTTCCAGATCGTCACGCGAGGTGGAGAAGTCGGCCAGCGCTTCGCACAGGCGGGCGTAGCTTTCCCCGTCGCTCCGGGCGAGTTGTGCCATCCAGCCCTCGACAAGGTCGGGGCAGGTCGTACGTGTCGCGAGAGAAAACCAGCGAGGGGCAAGGGTGTCGGCCAGCGCCGCCAGTCCCTCGTGTCGGACGCGTTCTGCCCGCTCGTGCCAGTCCTGCGGGGTGGCGATCGTGGCGCCGGTACTGGTCAGCATCAGTCGCTTGAGACGCTGCGGGTGATACTGAAGCAGCGTCTGGCCGATGGCCGCGCCGATCGAGGTGCCCACGAAATAAAAGCGCTCGGCCCCGACGGCATCGGCCAATGCCACGGCGTCGTCGGCCAGTGTTTTCAGCGTGATGGCCTGCTGTATGGGCGCGCTGGCGCCATGGCCGGGCAGATCCCAGCTCAACAGGCGAAAATGAGGCAGCAGATGAGGCAGTAGCTCATCCCAGATGCCCTGATGCATGCCCAGAGGATGCGCCAGAATCAGAAGCGGTGCTGCTTCGGCACCGGTCAGTCGCCAGGCAATCCGGCGCTGATGCAGGGAAAGAAACCGCATGGTGACCTCGCTGAGAGAGCGTTGCGATGGCAACCGAAGCGCGTATTGATTGATGGAAGCCTGTTGGCATTCTGGTGGGGAGGGGGGCAAACAAGTGTGCTGAAGTGATTCTCGAGGCCGCGAATGAGCACACGTTAGACGATTGTTGCGCGCGGCAGGGATCGGAAAGTCTTACGACCCCTCAGGCACCGCGAATAAAGATGGCAGGCGTGATGTGCCAAAGTGTGGGGCTCGTGCCATGGCTATCGTCCCAGGTGGTCCAGCACCCGAGCGATCTGGTCATGAGCGCTGCCGAGCTGCGCTCTGGCATCCGATGAGTGCGTGGCGGCGAGATTGCGCGCCATGGCATCAATATGAACCTCCAGTCCCTCCAGGGTTATGGCCAGCTGGTCGAGGGCCCCTTCAAGCAGCTGCTGGGATTCGATCAGGGCGGCCCATTCGCTGTGCCACTCTCCAGCGGCACGCTCCAGTGGCTGGCTGGCGGCATGAAGGAAGGTGGTGACATGACCGTGGATGCCACGACTGGCCGCACGGATCAGGGTGCAACGGACAGGATTGCGCTTGTGGGCCATCGACGATGAGCCCCCTACGCCTTCGCCGGCGGGTTCGGCAAGCTCCTGAAGCTCGCCTTGAGCCAGCAGGATGATATCGCCGGCAATCTTGTCGGCGGCAACGGCCAGTGCATCCAGCGCGGTCATCAGGGCATGGATGGGTTGGCGGTTGGTGTGCCAGGGCAGCAGGGGCGCGCGCAGTCCCAGCCGTTGCGCCAGCGTCTCCATCAGGGGCAGCCCGCCCGGCAGGCCGCCATGAATGCCTACCGGGCCGCCAAACTGGACCGGCAGGCCTTTGATAGCGATGTCTGAAAGTCGCAGGCGTGCCTCGTCCAGTTGCAGCGCCCACTGCGCGGCACGCACGCCGAAGGTGGTCGGCAGCGCCTGCTGCATCAGGGTGCGACCAATCATCAGGGTGTCACCATGATGGCGCATCAGCTGCGCCAGAGCGTCCAGACTGCGCTCGACAAGCCCCAGCATCACTGGCAGTCGCTGTGCGCTGAGCTGCATCAGTGCGGTATCCAGCACATCCTGGCTGGTGGCGCCATGGTGATACCACTGTCTCAGTGACTCAGGCAGCGCGGCCTTCGCCTGCTGCACAAACGGGATGGCGGCATTGCCGCCCAGTGCGGTATCCGTCTCGAGCGCGACGGCATCGAAGACCTCGGGCGTCAAATGATGTGCCATGGCCAGGTACGTGCCCGCCGGCAGGATACCGTGTTGCTCTTCGCTATCCGCCAGCGCCAGCTCAAAGGCCAACATGGCCCTGATCAGCGCCGGGGTGGTGAAGTGCTCAAGCGCTGCCCTGCTCATGAAGGGATGCTGTAAAAGCTCGCGTGACATGACACCTCCGGCCGTTGTGACCGGCTCAGTGGGCCGACTGAGCCGATGGGGTATCAGTGGCGGGGATGAAGCGCGGCTTTAGAATATCGCTCAAGGCGCTATAGGGAATGGTCAGCGTGGGCTGGCCGATGGCATAGGGCCCGAGCGTGTAGGCGTCGTAGGTAACGGCCATGCTGTCCTCAAGCGGTGCGGCGTTGTCACTGGATGAGAACGGCCAGTTGAGGGGGTCCAGCGTCCTGCCCGCGTCGCTGTTGTTCTGCCAGTCCTGCCAGGCGTTTTTCAGCGCCGCCTCGAAGGCGGGCTGTTGCCCTTCCTTGAGCATGTCATCGAGTGTCACGACCTGATGGGTCCTTTCATCGATCACCATATAGTGGGTGCCCGGCATGCCGTGGGCGCCACCGGTCATCACATAGCTTTGCAGTTCGAGTACCAGCAGATCATCGTGCCGGCTGATCTCCTTTGCTTCCAGCGTTGAGCTATAGGGCCGGGGATTGTCCGAGTCCTGATTGGCCTGAGCGCTTTGATCGAAGAAGTTGTCGGCATAGGCCTCCACGGTGGTGGGGAGGGCATCCTCTGGCACGACCGAATCGCTGATCGGACTGCCCATCCGAATCAGGCGCCGTTCGATATCGCTGGAAAGCGCCGGGTCGCTGTCAAACTGGACCATGCGCACCTCAACGCTGGCACATTGATCGCCCTGGCAGTTCGGGTCGGTGATCGTACGATCAACGAAGGTGGGGGAAAGGCCCTTCTGTTGATCCTGATTCTGCTGACCCTGCGGGTCCTGAGCCCCGGTAGCCTCCGTCGTCGAGGACCCGCTGTCCTGGGTGCTGGTCTGACTGTCGGCATGTGGGTCATTCTTGGCCTGATCGCAGGCGGCCAGGGTCAGTAGCAGGGCCGGCACCGCCAGCCACCGATAGCGTGTAGGGTCGATCATTGAGGGCTCTCTTTCGTGACAGGTGGGTAAGGGGTCGGCCCGTTCAGGGGGCCGGTGCCGCCGCGCCGCGATAGTGGCTGCGCCAGTAGCGGTTGCCCAGCTGGGCAATGCTGACCTGACGACCGCTGCCAGGGGCATGAATCATTTGATTGTTACCCATGTAGATGCCGACATGGCTGACTCGGTTCCCTGAGCCGAAAAACATCAGATCGCCCGGACGGGCGCGGTCGATGCGCTCGAGCGCGTCAAACTGCTGCTGGGAGGTCCGCGGGATCTCGATGCCCGCTGCCAGAAGGCTGGTCTGGGTCAGGCCACTGCAGTCCAGCCCCGAAGGGGTGGTGCCGCCATAGCGATAGGGTGTCCCCAGCGCGTCACGGGCATGGTTCATCACCAGCACGCGCTCGATCGAGAGATCCTGCTGTTCGGAAATGGGCCCCATGTCACTGGTCTGCATTTCCGGGTTACCGGCGCAGCCGGCCAGCCACAAAAGCGTCATCAGCAGAAAGATCTCGCGCAGGCGCCGGGCGGGGCGCAGAGGCAGGCTTGAAGCAGCGAACAGTGACATGAGCAGGTTTCCGATCGGCAGCAGGTCTTGCGATATTAACCGCGAGCGTTATGCGTTTTCGAGCCCTGCCTGACGCGGAGGTTTGCCGACGCTGAAGGTGCGCCAGGATGCCAGGGCATGTTCGAGGCTGATCCGTAGGCATAAAAAACCCCGACGGCAGGCCGAAACCGTCGGGGCAGCACCGGTCGAGAGTGCGGTGCAAAAGGGTACTGATCGTTGAAACCCGGCGGATTAGAAGCGGTAGCTGATGCCGCTCATGATGACGACCGGGTCGATGTCCAGATGTGTCTTGTAGGTTTCACCTCCGGCACTGGCCGTCACGTTGGAATCGATATCCAGATACCAGGCGGCGGCATTCAGAGCCCAGTGATCATTGAGCACGAGATCCACACCGACCTGACCGGCCCACCCCCAGGAGTTCTCCATGTCCATGCTGGCGCCCTCGATATCGACGTTTTCCGCCGAGAATCGGGTGTAGTTGATACCGGCGCCGACATAGGGCTGTACGCGGGCATCGGTGCCGCCCAGCGGATAATACTGCAGGGTCAGCGTCGGGGGCAGGTGCTTGACCGAGCCGCCGTGATCGCCGTCCAGATTGAAATCATGCTTGAAGCGCTGCGCGGCCAGCAGCTCTACACCCCACTTGTCGAGGAAACGATAGCCGAAGGTGATCGCAAAACCACGACCATCCTTGACGTCGACCTTGTCCACTCCCAGTGAATCGTAATCACCGTTGTCGTCTTTTGGCGAAACCTTGGCAAGGCCGGCGCGGGTGAAGAAATCGCCCTGACCGTAAGTGGATTCAGCAGCCTGGGCAGTTGTACCCACGGTTACCCCGAGTGCCAGAGCGGCAATGGAAATAAGCGGCAGCGCGCGCATGTGTCTGGTTCCCCTGAACAGGTTTTTTCTGAAGTGGTTCGGGCTCCCCTTCAAGGCGTGATGCGCCTGACCCGATCCCTTTAAATGCCTGACATCATTGTGCCAGGCGAACGCTGTTCATTTATTGACGCACGTCAAATCCATTGAAAGAGATCTGATAACGCTGCATATACCGGTTGAAGATGAACTCATACGGTAAAGGCCATCCATGTCGCGCTACTGATGCGGTACCTCGATGATTCGTGTGATCACTTAACCCAACAGGGCCAGTGCGGCAAACATGCCCCCGATGGCCAGCCCCGAGATGACCAGCCAGATGATCAGATAGCCCATGATGTCGCGTGCTGAAAGTCCCGCCACGCCCAGCAGCGGCAGGGCCCAGAACGGCTGAATCTGGTTGGTCCAGCCATCGCCCCAGGTAAAGGCCATGATGGTCTGGGCCGGGTCGGCGCCGATGGCGGCGGCGGCCTCCATCATGATCGGTCCCTGAATGGCCCATTGACCGCCACCGGAGGGGATGAAGAAGTTGACGATGCCGGCGCACAGAAAGGTCAGGATCGGAAACGTGGCAGGCGTGGCGAGCGAGATGACGGCCTCTGAAAAGTACATGACCAGTCCCGAACCGGTCATCATGCCCGCGATGCCGGCATACAGCGGGAACTGCACGATGATGCCGCTGGCCGCACGAACCCCCTTTTCCGCGGCGCCCAGATAGGCCTTCGGGCTTCGATGCAGTAAAAGCCCCAGTGCCAGAAAGAAAATGATGACGGTGTTGAGGTCGATGTTAAGGCCATTGGTGGTGGCCTGAGCGATCAGATACAGGATGGCCATCGCCCCCAGAAACAGGGTTGGCAGCCGGCTGTGTTCAATGCGATCGGAAGGCGTACCGTCGTGGGTGGCTGGCGATTCGGCGGGTTCCGAGGCGGTCTGATCGGTCATCTGCAGGGTGATGATGTGCTCGGGCTGTTTCTGGCGGGCGAAAAAGGCCAGCAGCAGCGCCAGCAACAAAAGGGTCAATGCGATGTTCCAGCCGGAATAAAGCGTCTGCGACACCGGCACAATACCGATCGCGTCCTCCATGAAGTGCCCGGGCGTGGCAATCACCAGTGGAATCGATGATGACGGGCCTCGCACCAGCTCCCCCCCATAGGCGGCCGCCACCAGCAGCGGGAAATGGATACCCTTGACCCGATGCCCCATCTCGCGCGCCAGAATGGCGCCTGCCACCATGCCGAAGCCCCAGTTGAGGTAGTAGCAGACAAAGCTGACCACGATGGTCAGCAAAATGGCCTGACGTGGCGAGCCGGCTCGCCGGGTCAGGCCGGACAGCGCGGTCTGGACCACTGGCGTCAGGGCCAGCACATAGCCGGTCAACAGCACCAGCGTCATCTGCATACCGAAGGTGAACAGTCTGGAAAAGCCATCTCCCCAGTACGTCACCATCTCGATGGGGGATTGCCGGGTAATACCCATGCCAAGGGCGAACACGATGGCCGTCAGCATGACGGCCAGCATAAAGGCACTGGGCAGATAACGCTGGACGATGCGAACCGAGACGTTGGTGATGGCTTCCATGGCGCTTCCCTGCATTCCATCGTTTGAGAGGTTGGAACTGCCTGAGCCGTGGTAACGTCAGGCCGGCATTTTCCAGAGAGCAACCTGCTGTTGTCATGCGTTGGAGTGGCAGGAAACCCGCGCCCGAGTGTACGGCGAGGGTATGATCGAACATCGTGCTGGAGTGGGCGGGAGGCTTGCATGAACCTGAGGTTCGTGCAGCAGCCAATTGTTGACAGCGAGACTGCCCCAGCTGTTTCGCTGGACGAAAGGACGGTTTCACGCCAGGGTCAGGACGTACGGATCGATTGATCCCTGAATCACTGCATCAACAGGACAGACCATGAGTGACAACACCCCGCTTTTGAACGACCAGTCGCTGGACTTTCTCGAACGCTATCTCAACAACGCCTCGCCCACCGGCTACGAGTGGGAAGGTCAGAAACTGTGGATGGACTACCTGCGCCCATGGGTCGATGAGTTCTTCACCGACACCTACGGCACGGCGGTCGGCGTGATCAATCCCGATGCCGACTACAAGGTGGTCATCGAAGGCCATGCTGACGAGATCAGCTGGTATGTGAACTACATCTCCGATGAGGGGCTGCTCTATGTGATTCGCAACGGCGGCAGCGACCACCAGATCGCACCGTCCAAACGGGTCAACATCCATACGAAAAACGGCATCGTCGAAGGCGTGTTCGGCTGGCCGGCGATCCATACCCGCCGCAGCCCCGGCAGCGAAGAGCAGGCGCCCAAGCCGGACAACATCTTTATTGATGTGGGTTGTGACAACAAGGAGGAGGTCGAAAAGCTCGGCGTCCATGTGGGCTGTGTGATCACCTACCCGGACACCTTCAGCATCCTCAACGGCAACAAGTTCGTCTGCCGCGCGCTGGATAACCGCGTGGGCGGGTTCATGATTGCCGAGGTGGCGCGTCTTCTCAAGGAGAACGGCAAGACGCTCGATTTCGGTCTCTATATCGTCAACTCGGTTCAGGAAGAAGTCGGCCTGCGCGGCGCGCAAATGATCGCCGAGCGCATTCGCCCGGACGTGGCGATCGTCACGGACGTGACCCACGACACCCACACGCCGATGATTGATCCCAAGAAGGAAGGCAGCAACAAGATGGGTGCCGGCCCCGTGATTGCCTGGGCCCCGGCGGTGCAGAACCGCCTGCGCGAGCGGATTCTGGACGTGGCCGAGAAGGGCAACATCCCCTTCCAGCGGGTCGCCAAGTCGCGTGCCACCGGCACCGACACCGATTCCTTTGCCTACAGCAATACCGGTGTGGCCTCGGCGCTGATCTCGCTGCCGCTGCGCTACATGCACACCACCGTCGAGATGGTGCAGCGCGAGGACGTCGAAAACGTCATTCGTTTGATCTACGAGACGCTTTTGAACATCAAAAAGGGCGAGACGTTCAGCTATTTTGACTAGCGATTACTGCCTGGCTATCCGGCGCCCAGAGCGCCGGATTTTTTTATGCCAGAGAAGGCGTTCGCGTCAGGGCCAGTCGAACGCCCAGTGCCACGAACATGACCCCGACACCGCGCTCTAGCCACGCCTTGAGCCTGACCCCGGGTCGCAGGCGCTGCCCGCCCAGCGTGACGGCGGCGATCAGAACAGCGCTCCAAAGGGTGCCCACGACATCAAAGGTCAGCCCAAGGGTTAGAAAAGCGAGCGGTTTGAGCGTCGATGCCGGGTCAATGAACTGCGGCATGAAGGCCATGAAAAAAAGCGCCACTTTCGGGTTGAGCACGTTGGTCAGAAAGCCCTGACGAAACAGCGTGCGCAGACGGGCAGGGCGGGCACGCGTCACCGGAGCCTGCGGGGTCTGATGGCGTCGCTTGAGCAGCGCCGACAGGCCCAGCCAGATCAGATAGAGCGCCCCGACCCATTTGACCACCGTAAATGCCATCGCAGAGGTGGCCAGAATGGCCGACAGCCCAAGAGCCGCCGCCAGTACATGCACCAGCGTGCCGGTACTGATGCCCAGCGCCGTCACCGCGCCCTGCTGCCAGCGGCCCCCGGCGGTGCGCGCCACGATCAATAGCGAGTCCGGTCCCGGCGTCATGTTCAGGATCAGGCCCGAGAGCATGAAAATGGCGAGATCATGGATGCCCAGCATGCGATGTCCTCTAATAGTGAGGGTTTAAACGGTTTTTCTAATAGGCCAGCCGGCCCTTCAATTCGTCAAAGGGGCGCATGACCCGTTGTTGATAGGCGGGTCTTGTCTGCAACTGCTGGTACCAGCGTCGAACATTGGGTAGTTCGGGACGCGATATCCCTTCTATCTCGAAATAGCGATACAGCGTTGTGCCGGCGGGAATGTCGGCCAGTCCCAGGGCTTCACCGCTGAGCCAGGGCTGTTGGCGCAGCTGATCATCAAGGCGCTGGTAAAGCTGGTCGCAGCGTTTGAGCGCCCTTGAAATGGCAGCCTGACCACGCTGCGCGGCCGGCGTTCGGTAATAGCCCCAGAAGATACCACCAAAAAAGGCCGGTTCCAGTTCTGACAGCGACCAGTCGACCCAGCGGTCGATCAGCGATTGCGCTGCGGGTGTCTCACGCTTGAAGCTATCGTTGCCGTACTGCGACGCCAGGTAGCGAAGAATGGCATGGGTTTCCCAGATGATGGTCGTGCCATCCACGATGACCGGGATACGCCCGCCCGGATTCATGGCCAGAAATTCAGGACGGTCCAGTCCTCCATGTTCGCCGCCGGCAGGAATGTGCTGGTAATCAAGCGAGAGTTCGTCGGCCAGCCACAGCACCTTTTGCACGTTGTAGGAGCTTGTGCGTCCATAAATCTGCAGCATTCTGCTTTTTCCTTTTTGTACACTCGATACTCGAAAAACAACGCCATAGGCAGGAGAAACCGGCATGCCCCTGGAGTTTCGCTGGTCAGGATTTGATGCGCTCAGCACGCGCGAATTTTATGAGATCGTGACCGCGCGCGAAGCGGTCTTTGTGGTGGAGCAGCAGTGCGCCTATCAGGAAGTGGATGCCCTTGACCCGCTTGCCTGGCATCTCAGGGCAACCGTGAATGGTCAATTGGCCGCTTATGTCCGCCTTGTCGGGCCCGGCGACAAGTTCGCCGAGCCCTCGATCGGTCGGGTAATGACGCTCAAGGCCTTTCGCGGGCACCAATATGGCCGGGCGCTGATGAGTGAAGCCATTCGTTTCACCGAGGAAATCTATCCGGGCCTGGGCATCAGGATTGGCGCGCAGGTCTACCTGACGGCTTTCTACGCATCCTTTGGATTTGTCGCCGTCAGCGACCCTTATGAGGAAGATGGCATACCCCATATCGATATGCACAGGCCCGCCGTGACGCAATAAGAACCACGCCATTTCTGAATCGACAGCACATTGCCTGCTCTCCGGCCAAAAATTCGCTCGTCCGTGGCAGGGGAGCCCGGCATGGTCGACACTGGCACCCACACGTTTTAAAGGAGAAACACATGACCACCTTTACCGAGAAGGCCCCGGGTGTGGCCGAGGAAATTCCGACAGCCGCGGCGGGCTTTACGCTCAACCACTCAATGGTGCGCATCAAGGACCCGGAGCGTGCCCTGCACTTTTACACCCACGTGTTCGGCATGCGCCTGCTGCGCAAGCTCGACTTCCCCGAGCTCAAGTTCACGCTCTATTTTCTGACCCAGCTTTCTCCGGAAGACAGCGTGCCGGAAGACCCGGATGAGCGCACGATCTGGACCTTCAGCCAGCGCGGGCTGCTGGAGCTGACCCACAACTGGGGCAC
Source organism: Kushneria marisflavi (assembly GCF_002157205.1). Taxonomy (NCBI): domain Bacteria; kingdom Pseudomonadati; phylum Pseudomonadota; class Gammaproteobacteria; order Oceanospirillales; family Halomonadaceae; genus Kushneria; species Kushneria marisflavi. The sequence goes on from NZ_CP021358.1 coordinate 2,207,290, forward strand.
CGAGGAGGACCCTGAGTTTGCCTATCACAACGGCAACTCGGACCCGCAGGGCTACGGGCATATCTGCTTCAACGTGCCGAATCTGGAAAGCGCCGAGACCTGGTTCGAGGACATGGGCGTCGAGTTCATCAAGCGCGCCAATGACGGCAAGATGAAAAACGTGGTGTTCGTGAAGGACCCGGACGGCTACTGGATCGAGGTGATTCAGGCTGATCTGATGGCCGGCGCCGGGCAGTAACGCCCGGCCGCGTCAGCCGAGGCCTGGCCCGTTGGGCGTTCGCTGCTCCGCAGGGGCGTCCTCCGGTGTCTGGGTCAGCGTCGTCTCTTCAACAGGGGCGGCGCGCTGCTCCTGGGGCTGCTCGCCGTGCAGGCTGTTGCGATCCGGCATCATCACGCGCATGCGGGGGAAGGCGTCCGGGTATTCACGGGCAATAAAGCGAATCAGCCCCTCGCGCATCTCGCAGCGCAGATCAAACGTATCGCCGCCGCCGCGGGCGCTGACCAGCACGCGTAGCTGCATGTTGTACTCGGTCATTTCAAGAAGCTGTACCTTGCATACCACGCCGCTCCACAGCGGTGAGTTTTGTGCGATGCGGGTGGCCTCTTCCTGCAGCGCGTCCAGCGGCAGCGAGAAGTCGGCATAGAGCATTACGCTACCGATCAGGTCATTGGTCTTTCGTGTCCAGTTCTCGAACGGGTTGTCGAGAAACCAGTTGATCGGTAGTACCAGTCGTCGCCAGTCCCACAGCCTGACCACCACATAGGTCAGCGTCAGCTCCTCGATCCAGCCCCATTCGCCCTGCACCACTACCGCGTCATCAAGCTGGATCGGCTGGGTCATGGCGATCTGTACGCCGGCCAGCAGGTTGCCGAAGATCTTTTGCGCGGCAAAGCCCAGTACCACCCCCATGATGCCGGCCGAGGCCAGAATGCTGGTGCCGAGCTGTCGCACCTTGTCAAAGAGCATCAGCATCGAGGCCAGCGCTACCAGTACGATGATGAAATTGACCAGCTTGCGCAGTACGGCAATCTGCGTGTGCACCTTGCGCGCGGCCAGGTTGTCGGCCACATCGACGCGATAGTGCTCCCTGAGCGCGCGCTCGACGATATTGACCCCGTGAACCAGGATGCCGGCGACACTGCCAATCAGCAGCATGCTGGTGAGGTTGTGGATGGCGAGATCAAAGCGCTCGGAAGTGACAAAAAGCGGAAACAGCGAAAAGAGCAAAAAGATCGGGAAAAGTGCTGCCGCGGCCCGGGCCATGAAGGGGGCGAGGAAGCGCTCGAAGTACCCCTGGCGAGTGTCAGACCAGCGGTCCATGACCGCAATGACTCGCCGGGAAACCCGCACGAACAGCCAAAAGCCCAGAAATACACCCACCACGTTGGCCAGCGTCATGATGGTGGGTTGCCAGCCCAGCGCGTCGGGCACCAGATAATAAAGGGCCACCATGACGCCATAGCACCAGACCAGACATACCAGCGGCGGATGCACGGCAAGGGCTGCGACATTGAGCAGATGCCAGCGCCCGTTCGCCAGACTGCGCAGGCGAAGGTGCACCACCTTTAAAAGGCCGTGCAGCGCCACGACGACGGCAATGGCCATCACCGCCAGGCTCCAGTGGGGAAGGGTGGCAAGCCAGGTCATCAGCGGATCATGCATGATCAAATCCCGTTGGCAGTTTGATACGAAGGCTTTTGTGACCTTAGTACAGGAACGAGACCTTCGTATCACGGGTGTTAATCCCACAATATGGGATCGATGTTCGTATTTTGGGATATAGCGGATTCAGGCGTACACTTGGGCTCATGACAACATCTCTTTCTACCCGACCGGCCGGTGCGCAGGCCCTGATGCGCGGTCTGGCGGTACTTGATGCCGTTTATGAGGGGCATCACGACCTGGCCGCCATCGGCGCGCATATTCAATGCACACGTAGCACGACGCATCGACTGGTGTCAGCGCTGCTCCATGCCGGCTATCTGCGCCAGAGCGCCCACGGCTATCAGCTTGGCGCCAGGCTGGCAACGCTTGGCACCCGCGCCCGCGAGCAGATGCCGCTGGTCACGCTGGCCCGTCCGATCATCGAGGCACTGGCTCAACACTGCGGCGACAGCGTACATCTGGGTATTCGTGACGGTGATGATGTGGTCTATCTCGACAAGATCCGCGGCTCGCGCGGACTGGAGATGCGCTCGCGTCCGGGACTTCGGCTGCCGCTGGCCCTGACCGGTGTGGGGCGGGCGCTGATGCTCGATCTTGATGAGGCTCAGTGGCAGCGACTCTACACCCTCGCCTGTAATCATCAGGCGCGCCAGGTCGAGGCGCCGGTCGCGGGCCTGGCACCGCTGATACCGCCGGCCTGGCCTGACTATCAGGCGCGCCTGCTCGATTATCAAAGGACGGGCATCGTGCTGGATCTTGAGGACAACGAGCGCGGCATTCGCTGCGTGGCCGCACCGGTGCGTGATGAGCGGGGCATGATCGTCGCGGCGATCAGTATTGCCAGTGCCACACCCTGGATGTCGGATGCACGGTTGGCCGAGCTGGGCCCGAGCGTGCGTGACGCCGCCGCGCAGCTATCGCAACGGATCGCTCGGCCTGAGCATTACCCCGATTCTGCCTTTTCTTTATCTGCGGGAGCCTTTCATGACTGATACCTCTGCGCGCCTGATCGCGCTCGACTGGGGCACCTCCACGCTGCGTGCCTGGCTGCTCGACGGGGAGGGGCAGATTCTGGATCACCGTCACGAGCCCTGGGGCATTCTGCATACGCCGGAAGGGGACTTCGCCCGGGCCTATCAGGCCGTTGTCGGGTCGTGGCGCGAGGCGCATCCGGAGCTTCCGGCACTGGCCTGCGGCATGATCGGCAGCCGCGGCGGCTGGCAGGAGGTGCCCTATGTGGCAGCACCCGCCGATGCCAATGCCATCGCCACCGGGCTGGTCAAGATCGATACCGGCATCGACCGGCTCTCGCTGGTGCCCGGCGTCATGCAGCACAGCGATGCCGTGACCGGCGCCCTGCCCAACGTGATGCGCGGTGAGGAGACCCAGCTGATCGGCGTCATGGTCCGGTATCCCGAGCTTTCGAAGGACTCGCTGCTGGTCATGCCCGGCACCCACAGCAAGTGGGCGCGAATCGAGGATGAGCGGCTGGTCGGTTTCACGACCCACATGACCGGTGAACTCTACGCCGTACTGCGCGAGCACTCGATTCTGGGGCGTCCCGCGCGTGAGTGTCAGGAAGAGACCAGCGAGACAGCAAGTCTCAATGCCTTCGATGAGGGGGTCAAAAATGCTCTGGATGCCGGCAGTGCCGGACTTTCGGGGCAGCTTTTCAGCGTGCGCAGCCGCGTGCTGGCGGGGGAACTTTCACCCGAGTCCAGCCTTGCCTACCTCTCTGGGCTTTTGATCGGCGAAGAGGTGCGCAGTGCCACGGCTGCGCTGGGAGATACGTCCCGTTTGAGGCTTGCGCTGATCGGCGATGACGCCCTGTGCCGGAGGTACGCCCGCGCGCTGGCCCACTTTGAATGTCCTGATGTCGAGATTATTCATGACGCCAGCATCAGCGGCTTGATGACCATCGCCCGCCATGCCGGTTTGACTGCCGCCGCCCGATGACCCTGACGCTTTAGCTCACCAAGGAGCAGACCATGTTGAATGAGTACCTGCAGACCCTGCCGTTGATCGCCATTTTGCGCGGTGTCACCCAGCACGAAATCGAGCCCATCGGTCAGGCGCTTTATGACGCGGGCTTTCGCATCATGGAAGTGCCGCTCAACTCACCCGAGCCGCTGGAAAGCATCGTGCGGCTGGATCGGCTTCTGGGCGACAAGTGCCTGATCGGTGCCGGGACGGTCACCCGCGTCCAGCAGGTGCGTGACGTGGCGCACGCCGGCGGCAAGCTGATCGTCTCCCCCCACGGTGACCCGCGCGTCATTCAGTCCACGAAAGCGGCCGGCCTTGTCAGTGCCCCGGGCGTGGCCACACCGACCGAGGCCTTCGCCGCGCTCAACGCCGGTGCCGATGTGCTCAAGATGTTCCCTGCCGAGCAGCTGGGGCCAAAGGTGATCAAGGCCTGGCGCGCCGTGCTGCCGCCCGAGGTGGCGCTATTGCCGGTGGGTGGCATTACGCCCGACAACATGCAGGCATTTGTCGATGCCGGCGCTGGCGGTTTTGGGCTCGGCTCGGCGCTCTACAAGCCCGGCATGAGTGCCGAGGAAGTCGGCCGCAACGCTCGCGCCTTCGCGGATGCCTGGCAGGCACTCAAGCGCTGAGTCGCTGCGAATCGATCCCTGTTTGATCGCCTTTTGTCCCATTCATTTCCGACCAGGAACTGCCGAGTACTGCCATGAAAATTACCCGACTGGAAACCTTCATCGTACCGCCGCGCTGGTGCTTTCTGAAAATCGAGACCGACGAGGGCTTTGTCGGCTGGGGCGAGCCGGTGGTCGAAGGCCGCGCCCATAGTGTGGCGGCGGCGGTAGAAGAACTCTCCGACTATCTGATCGGCAAGGACCCGCGTCACATTGAGGATCACTGGACGGTGATGTATCGCGGCGGTTTCTATCGTGGCGGGGCCATCCACATGAGCGCCCTGGCCGGTATCGATCAGGCGCTTTGGGACATCAAGGGCAAGGTGCTGGGCGTGCCGGTTCACGAGCTGCTGGGCGGGGCCGTGCGAGACCGCATTCGCGTCTACTCCTGGATCGGGGGTGACCGTCCGGGCGATACCGCGCGCATGGCGAAAGAGCGCATGGACGGCGGCTTTACCGCCATCAAGATGAACGCCAGTGAAGAGATGCAGTTCGTCGATACCTTCGACAAGGTCGATGGGGTCATTGCCAACGTGGCGGCGATTCGTGATGCGGTCGGCCCGAACTTCGGCATCGGTGTGGATTTCCACGGTCGCGTGCACAAGCCGATGGCCAAGGTGCTGATGAAGGAGCTTGAACCCTATCGACTGATGTTTGTCGAAGAGCCGGTGCTCAGCGAGAACGCCGAGGCGTTGAAGGAGATCGCGCCGCTGTCCAACATCCCGATTGCGCTCGGCGAGCGGCTTTTCTCGCGCTGGGACTTCAAGCAGATTCTGGCCGGCGGCTATGTGGATATCATCCAGCCCGACCCGTCCCACTCCGGCGGCATCACCGAAACACGCAAGATCGCCAACATGGCCGAGGCTTATGATGTGGCGCTCGCCCTGCACTGCCCGCTGGGCCCGATCGCGCTGGCGGCCAATCTGCAGCTCGACGCCAACTGCTATAACGCCTTTATCCAGGAGCAGAGCCTGGGCATTCACTACAACCAGGGCAATGACCTGCTGGATTACGTCAAAAATCCGGAAGTGTTTGCCTATGAAGATGGCTATGTGAAGATTCCTCAGGGGCCGGGGCTGGGCGTCGAGGTCAACGAGGATTACGTGCGCGAGCGCGCCGAAATCGGCCACCGCTGGCGCAACCCCATCTGGCGCCATGCCGATGGCAGCTTTGCCGAATGGTAAGCCGTGTTTGACTGATGACGGGCACGAAAGCGCGTTACCATGGGCCAGCCTTGCGCTGGCCCTGCTGTTTGATAGGCGTTGTACAGGGATGAAAAGTAGCGTTTGTGCCAAGCGATTTCAGGGGCGGGTCGAGTATGATGGTCGGTAACAGTCACGACACCGCCCCCGGGGGCGCGGTCACCGGAGTACTTAAAGGGGCCGGTGAGGGTCGGTAAAGCACATTTTTGACGAAAGGACGGTTCAAGTGAAAATTGCAGTTGCAGGCACAGGCTATGTAGGCCTTTCCAACGCCATGCTGCTGGCGCAGCATCATGAAGTGGTCGCGGTCGATATCGTGCCCGAGAAGGTTGAGCGTCTCAACGAGGGGATCTCGCCCATCGAGGACGTGGAAATCTCGGATTTCCTGGCCAACCGTGCGCTGAATTTCACTGCCACACTGGACAAGGAAGCGGCCTATCGCGATGCGGCGTTTGTCATTATCGCCACGCCCACCGATTACGATCCCCAGACCAATTACTTCAACACCAAAAGCGTTGAGTCGGTCATTGATGATGTCATGGCGATCAATCCCGACGCCGTGATGGTGATCAAGTCCACCGTGCCGGTGGGGTATACCCATGATGCTGTCGAGCGCTTCAACACGAAAAACCTGATGTTCTCGCCGGAGTTTCTGCGCGAGGGCAAGGCGCTGTACGACAACCTGCATCCGTCACGCATCATTGTCGGCGAGCGCTCCGAGCGTGCCGAGCAGTTTGCCAATATGCTGAAGGAAGGCGCGATCAAGCAGGACATCCCCACACTTCTGGTCGACAGCACCGAAGCCGAGGCGATCAAGCTCTTCTCCAATACGTATCTGGCCATGCGTGTGGCCTATTTCAACGAGCTGGATACCTACGCCGAGACTCACGGCCTCGACGCCCGTCAGATCATCGACGGTGTCGGCCTCGACCCGCGTATCGGCAACCACTACAACAACCCGAGCTTTGGCTATGGCGGTTACTGCCTGCCCAAGGACACCCGTCAGCTTCTGGCCAACTATCAGAACGTGCCCAACAATCTGATTCAGGCCATCGTCGAAGCCAACCGTACCCGCAAGGACTTCGTGGCCGAGGCGATCCTGCGTCGCCAGCCGAAGGTCGTTGGCGTCTATCGTCTGGTGATGAAAAGCGGCTCCGACAACTTCCGCGCCAGCGCCATGCAGGGCGTGATGAAGCGCATCAAGGCCAAGGGCGTTGAAGTCATCGTCTATGAACCGAGCCTTTCGGAAGATGAGTTCTTCAACTCGCGCGTCATCAAGGACTTCGAGGCCTTCAAGGCCGAGGCCGATGTAATTGTGGCCAACCGCATGATGCCCGAACTCAAGGACGTGCAGGACAAGGTCTACACTCGCGACCTGTTCAATATCGACTGAGTCTGTCCCGGTCAGAGCGCGCCATCAAAACCATCCTTCGGGATGGTTTTTTTGTGTCTGCTTAAGTCAATGCCTGTTGCACTTCATATGCGAATCGTTTTCAAATGCATACCATTCACACTGGTGGCCAATGACGCTGTCAGATCGAGGCAACAATAATTCAAAGGGTTTAGGGCAATGACAAGGGAGCAGGATTTCGGATGGTGGTCGGTACAGCGCTTCGCCGCAGGGATCGCCATAGGCAGTGCGGTCGCTGCCGGGGCGGCAACGGCGGCCGAGCAGGAGGGCAATCTTGAGACCATTACGGTCACCAGTACTGCCATCGAAACCGCCGGTAATCTGCCCCCGCCGGCCTATGCCGGTGGTCAGGTGGCACAGGGCGGGCGACTCGGCATTCTGGGTGAACAGGATGCCATGAACTCGCCGTTCAACGTGATCAGCTACACCGATGAGCTGATCGAGAACCAGCAGGCCGAGACCATCGGTGACGTGCTGCAAAACGATGCCTCGGTCGCGGTCGGTACGGGGTTTGGCAACTATGCCGAATCCTTCAAGATTCGCGGCTTCAATCTTTACAACGACGACATGTCGTTTGGCGGTCTCTACGGCGTACTGCCGCGTCAGATCGTTGCCAGCGACTTTGCCAGTCGCGTAGAGCTTTTCAAGGGTGCCAGTGCCTTTGCCAACGGTGTCCCGGCCGGTGGTACCGGTGTGGGTGGGTCAGTCAATATCGAGCCCAAACGCGCCACCGATACGCCCATCAACCGACTGTCGACCGGCTATACCAGCGATGGCTATATCGACTCCGGTGTGGATATCGGGCGCCGATTTGGTGAGGCCAACGAGTTCGGTGCTCGGCTGGTGCTCAAGCGCGGGCGCGGTGATACCGCCGTCAATGACGCCGAGCGTGAAAACACCTTGGCCCTGCTGGGACTGGATTATGACGGCGGAGACAATCGTCTCTCGTTCGATCTGGGCCATCAGAAAACCGTGATCGACGGCGATCGGCTCAATCTGAATCTGGGCAGCTATACCGGCAACTCGGTGCCCGATGTACCGGACGCTGATGCCAACTATGTACCGGGCTGGAATCGTTCGAGCCTTGAAACCACCTTCGCCATGGTGCGCGGCGAGCATGACTTCAACGATGACTGGACCGGCTACGCGGCGCTGGGCGGTAATCGGACCCATGAAAGAACCCTGTCCGGCAGCGTCAGCCTGGCCGATGAAGAGGGCAACGGCACCGTTTCCCAGCTGGACACGGCCTATCAGTCGGAATCGCTGGCCAGCCAGACCGGGCTGCGCGGAAAGCTCGACACCGGGCCGGTCTCGCATCAGCTCAACCTGGGCTACTCCAGCGTCTATTCGCGCAAGGATGTCGCCTATGAGGGCAATTTCGCGGGTACCGCGACCAATCTTTACGATCCTGCTGACATAGCGCTTCTGGACTCGCCGTTTGTGAGCGGTAATCTGAGTGATCCCAACACCACCGGCCGGGTCTATAACAATGGTGTTTCGCTCTCCGATACGCTGGGTTTTATCGATGACCGATTGCTGCTGACGCTGGGCGCGCGCTATCAGGAAATCGAGGTCAATAATTACAGTGGTGACGGTTCAAGCCAGCCCGGCTTTTCCGAGTCGCGTGTGACGCCGGTCTACGGCCTGCTCTACAAGGCGACCGACAATATTTCGCTGTATGCCAACCACATTGAAGCGCTACAGCAGGGCGACACGGCGCCGACAAGTATCGGAAATGATCCGGTGACCAATGCAGGCCAGATTCTGGGGATTGTCCGTTCCAAACAGGATGAGGTCGGCGCAAAGTTTGATTACGGCAATCTCGGCGGCGGTATCGCGCTGTTCCAGATCGAGCAGCCTCAGGTCAGCATCGAAACCAGCGCCGATGGCACTCGAACGGCTGGCTATAACGGCGAGCAGCGCAATCGCGGACTCGAGACCAGTCTTTACGGCGAACCTCTGGAGGGCGTGCGTCTGCTGGCCAGTGCGACCTGGATGGACCCCGAGCTGCGCGATACCACCGACAGCGCCAACGATGGCAATGATGCGCCGGGTGTGGCGGGCTATCGCTACGTGCTGGGCGGCGAGTGGGATCTGCCTGATGTACAGAATCTGACCGCGACCGGACGCGTGATCCGTAACGGTTCGCAGTACGTGGACGAGGCCAATCATCTGAAGGTGGACCCATGGACGCGACTCGATCTGGGGCTTCGCTATACCATGCCGTTCAACGAAGGCAGCCTGATCTGGCGCGCCGATGTCGAAAACGTTACCGATGAAGCGTACTGGGCGTCAGCGGCCACAACAGGATCGCAGACGCTGCTACAGGGTGAACCTCGTACCTTCAAGCTCTCGGCGACGCTGGATTTTTAACCGCCCTTACGGTCGCATTACTTCTCTCCGTCGGCCCTTTGGGGCCGGCGTTGTCATGTTCTGACATGCGCTCCCAACCTGCCTGCCCCGGGCGATAATGTCGTCTCCATTGCCTTTCTGTTATGTTCGCGCTGTTATGGGACATCCGATATGTTCCGATCTCCTGCCACCTGTGGATGCCAGCGCCCATGCTCGATCGCCTGACCCATTCACTGCGCCGTCTCTGGGCGCTGGATGCCTTTGCCTACAGTCTGCGCGTGTTCATGGCGCTGACCGGTGTCATGCTCTGGAGCGCGCTGTCTGGCCATATCGGACAGATGATTCCGCTGTTTCTGGGCGTGATTGCCAGCGCCCTGGCCGAGACCGATGACAGCTGGCAGGGGCGACTAAGGGCGCTGCTGGTGACGCTGGTCTGTTTTGCCATCGCCTCGCTTGCCGTGGAACTGACCTTTGCTCATCCGTGGCTGTTCGGGGTCGGACTGGGACTGGCGACCTTTTTGATGATCATGCTTGGCGCCATTGGTCAGCGCTACGCCACCATCACGACGGCGACGCTGATCCTGTCGGTCTACACCATGATCAATATCGAGCAGCGCGGTGGCGTGACGGTGGAAAATCTGTGGCACGGGCCGCTGCTGCTGGTCGCGGGCGCCGCCTGGTACGGGGTGCTGTCGATTGTCTGGCAGGCGCTTTTTACCCACCAGCCGGTGCGCCAGAGCCTGGCGGCGCTGATGACGGAGCTGGGAGAGTATCTCGCCATCAAGGCGTCGCTGTTCGAGCCGCTGCGCGGGGTGGATCGCAGCGCTCGTCGGCTGGCACTGGCGCGTCAGAATGGCCGGGTGGTCAGCGCGCTCAACGAGGCCAAGGAGATGATCTTTTCGCGGCTTCAGGGGCAACAAAACAGTGCGCGCATCGACCGCTATCTGCGTCTTTATCTGATCGCTCAGGACATTCACGAGCGCGCAAGTTCCACCCACTACGACTATTCGGCACTGGCCGAACACTTCTTTCACAGCGACGTGCTGTTTCGCTGTCAGCGGCTTTTATATCAACAGGGCCAGTCCTGTCAGGCGCTGGGCAGAGCGCTGCTGCTACGTCAGTCGTTTGATCATGGGGAAAGCGAGCAGGCACTGTTTGACCTGCGCGCGTCCATTGAGTATCTCAAGCAGCATCCGCCTGGAGGCGATGCCCGTCAGAACCATCGTCTGCTGCGCTCGCTGACGTCACTGGCGATCAATCTGGGCGAGCTGGAGCGCCAGCTCACTCGCGCCGATAATCCAGAGCTTGCCCTTGATGAGCATGATCGCAATCTGCTGGACCGTTCGCCGAGCGGCTTTCGCGATGGCTGGCAGCGACTGCGCGGGCATCTGCGGACCTCATCTCCCATCTTTCGCCATGCCCTGCGTCTTTCCTCGGCGCTGGTGGCGGGCTATCTGCTGCTGCGCCTGATCCACCCGACCCAGGGTTACTGGATCCTCCTGACCACCCTGTTTGTCTGTCGGCCAAGCTTTGGCGCCACCCACCGCTTCCTGCGCCAGCGCATCACCGGCACCGTGCTGGGGCTTTTGGCCGGCTGGGCGCTGATCACGCTCTTTCCCTGGGACGCCGCGCAGGCCCTGATTGCGGTGCTGGCCGGGGTGCTCTTTTTCGCCACCCGCATCCGTCACTACATGATCGCCACGGCGGCCATCACGCTGATGGTGCTGGCCTGCTTCAACCAGGTCGGCGACGGGTTTGATCTGATCTGGCCGCGCCTGTTCGATACGTTGCTCGGCGCCGGGCTGGCGGCGCTGGCGGTGCTTTTGATCCTGCCAGACTGGCAGGGTCGGCGGCTCAATCGGGAGGCGGCGTCAGTGATCACGGCCAGTGAGGCCTATTTTCGCGAGATCGTGCGTCAGTATCAAAGCGGCAAGCGCGATGATCTGGCCTATCGGCTGGCCAGGCGCAACGCCCACAACGCCGATGCCGCGCTTTCAACTCGCTTGGCCAGCGTCATGCAGGAGCCGGGACAGTATCGCCATGATGCCGATGAAGGCTATCGGCTGCTGGTGATTACCCACAGCATTCTTGGCCATCTCTCGGCGCTGGGCGCCCATCGGCGTGGCGTCAGTGAGCGGCTGGATGTTCAGGAGCTGGAAGGGGTGTTCGAGGCCATCAGCGGCTATCTCTCGACCATTGCCCGTGCGCTGTCCCGGCGTCAGGGCGTCGGGGCGCTGTCACCGCCGCCCGAGTCGATGGTGGCCTTTCTCGAGCAGTTGCCGGAAGAGGTCGAGGACGCCCGCCGGCTGGTGCATTCGCAGCTGGCCATGATCTGTCACCAGATGATCCCACTGGCAGAAGTGGCCGGTCGGCTGCTGGATCAGCAGGGGCAGCGCCGGCGTCTGATCAGTTCGGGACGCGCGACGACGTAGACTCGAGAGCGTTTGTTGGCCCGCAAACAATGTCGGCAGCCGGCCCGGGGCGGCCGAGCAGAAAGCCCTGAAGATGAGAGCAGCCTTCCTGCTGAAGCAGGGCCATCTGCTCGGGGCGCTCAACGCCTTCGGCGGTGACTTCCATCTCGAGGCTTTTACCCATGCCGGTGACGGCGCGCACGATGGCCAGCGCCTCGCGGCTGTCGCACATCTCGCGGATGAAGCTCTGATCGATCTTGAGCCGGTCAAACGGAAAGGAGCGCAGATAGTGCAGCGACGAATAGCCGGTGCCAAAGTCGTCGAGTACGATGCGAACCCCCAGCTGCTTGAGCTGATGCAGGATGTCGATGTTGTGCTGACTGGCATCCAGCAGAATCGATTCGGTGATCTCAAGTTCCAGTCTGGAAGGGGTGATGCCCGTGATCGCCAGGGCTCTGGTGACTTCGTCGACCAGCGCCTGGCGGCGGAACTGGGCCGGCGACAGGTTGACCGAGATGCGCTGCTCATCCGGCCAGTGACAGGCCTCGTGGCAGGCCTCAACCAGCGCCCAGGCACCGATCTCCAGAATCAGGCCGCTGTTTTCGGCAATCGGGATGAATTCCAGCGGTGACACAATGCCCCGAACCGGATGGCGCCAGCGCATCAGTGCTTCAAAACCGGTGGTGCGGACGCCGCTGATGTCATAAATGGGCTGATAGAGCAAAAAAAGCTCTTGTTGCGCCAGCGCATTGCGCAGGTCGTTTTCCAGATCAAGGCGCTCGCGTGCCAGCTCGGCCAGTTCAGGGCGAAAGGTTTCGTAGCGGCCCTTGCCCTGGCGCTTGGCCTCATAAAGGGCCAGATCTGCGCAGCGCATCAGCTGCTCGAAGCTGTCGATATCGTTGGAGGCCCGTACGCCGCCCAGGCTGATACCGGTCTGAACCCGGTGCTCGCTGAGTTGAAACGGAGCGCGTGCACTGATCGCCAGAGTGTGTGCCAGCTGGGACAGCGCGTTGTCGTCATGAGCCTCGGGCACAAGCAGGGCGAATTCATCGCCGCCGATGCGGGCCAGGGTCTCACCATGATGCAGATGCTGATGGAGTCGAGCGGACAGCTGGCACAGCAGATCATCGCCGACCTGATGGCCCAGCACATCGTTAATGTTCTTGAAGTTGTCCAGATCCAGCAGCAGCATGCCCACTCGCCCAATATCGGGTTCGAAATTCTCCAGCAGCGCCCGGGCGCGCTCGCCGAACAGCAGCCGGTTGGGCAGGTTGGTCAGGGCATCGTGGTGCGCCATATGGCGGATGGTGGCCTGAGCGGTGTACTCCTCGGTAATGTCATCGACCAGGTAGAGCCGCTGCCCGGTGGCATGGCCGTTGTCCATGATGTCCAGTATCAGGCATTTCAGCCGACAGGTGCCCTCCGGCGTTTCCATCTTGAATCTGAAATGGCCGGCGGCCCTGTTGTCCTCACGAGGCCGTTCGCCACGAATGCGCGTCAAAAGCGCATCGGTCGATATGTGCGTCAGCAGTGTTTCGGGGCCGGTCCGATGTTGTTGAATGCTGTGGTTGCACAGCAGAAGACGGCTATCGCTCTGGTCCTCGACCATGACCCGCGTTGGAATGTTGTGAATGACGGTATTCAAAAAGGCGTAGAGACCGCTCAGCTCACGTGATTGCCGCTCGGCGTCGTCACGCGCCTTGAGCACCTGCTGCTGCTGCGCCCGTTTTTCCGTGACATCGCGGGTGATCTTGGCAAAGCCGATCAGCTGGCCGTTGTCATACATGGCATCGATGACCACGCTGGCCCAGAACACGCTGCCATCCTTGCGAAGGCGCCAGCCTTCCGCTTCGTGTCGGCCGTTCTGACGCGCGGCGGCCAGCCCCTGCATGGGCAGGCCGGAGCTGCGCTCTTCCGGCGTGTAGAAGCAGCTGAAATTCTGACCCAGGATCTCCTCGGCGCAGTACCCCTTGAAGTATCGGGCACCTTCATTCCAGCTCAGGATGGTGCCTTCAGGGTCAAGCATGTAGATCGCGTAGTCGGTAATGTTCTGTACCAACTGACGGTAAAGCGCATCACTGTCCATTGTGATGGCGCTGGTGGGCGCTCGCTGTTCGGCCATGATGATATCTGGATTGAAGAGGAAGAAGTCGGCGTCTGTCGCTGTGACGACAGGGCAGACAGACGTCATCAAAAGTGATCCAGATTATGTAACAGGGAGATCTGATTAAAGCCGCAATTAAGGCCTTTTTTAAGCCTCAACTGCGGCGATAGGAGCCTGAGACGAGAGATGGCTACCCCAGCAGATGCCTTGTCAGCGCCTGCCACCAGGCCACACCAATCGGGGCAAGGTCATCGTTGAAGTCATAACCTGGATTGTGCAGGGCGGCGCTGTCACCATTGCCCATCCAGATGTAGGCGCCCGGGCACTGCTCAAGCATGAAGGCAAAGTCTTCCGAGGCCATGCAGGGCGGTAGATCGTAATGAACCTTTTGAATTTCCGGCATCCCTTCCAGCACTTCGCCACAGCGCCTGGCCTGCTCGGCGTCGTTGATGGTGGCCGGATAGCGTGACTGATAGTCGAGCTCGGCACTTATACCGTGAAAATCGGCGCCGGCCTGAATGGCCTCGCGAAAGCGCTTTTCAAGGTGTTCGCGAAGAGCCGGGTCGAAACAGCGCAGGGTGCCGCGCAGCTCGACCGTACCCGGCATGACATTGAAGGCATCACCGCCGTGAAACTGGGTCACACTCAGCACCGCCGGCTGATGCGCCGGTCGCTCACGACTGATGAGCCCCTGAAGACGGGTAACGAGCTCGCAACCTGCCAGAATGAGGTCATCACCCATGTGCGGCATGGCAGCGTGACAGCCCCGTCCGGACAGTCGCAGCGTGAAGACATCAAAGGCGGCCATTGATGGGCCGCTGTGGACGGCCGCCTCGCCGACCGGCATGCCCGGCCAGTTATGCAGGCCGTAGACAGCGTCCATCGGAAAAAGCTCAAACAGCCCCTGCTCGATCATGACCCGGGCGCCGCCTTCATTTTCCTCGGCGGGCTGAAAGATGACGTGCACGCGGCCGGCAAAGTCGGGATTGCGCGCCAGCGCCCAGGCCGCGCCCAGCAGCATGGTAGTGTGTCCATCATGGCCGCAGGCATGCATGCGACCGGCAATAGTGGACGCCCACTCAAGCTCGGTGGCCTCCTCGATGGCGAGCGCGTCGATATCGGCGCGCAGGCCGATGGTACGCCCCGGGCCACGCGCGCCCTCGATCGTGCCGACAACGCCGGTGCCGGCCAGCCCGGTATGAACCTCGATGCCGGCCTCACGCAGCAGCTCGGCGATGCGCGCGCTGGTGCGCTGCTCTTCAAAGGCGATTTCGGGATGGCGATGAAAATCGTGGCGCCACTGGCGAAGCTGCTCGGCGCTGGGGTAGGACTCGAAGGCGGTCATGAGGGGTCCTGATCAAAAGTGTTGTTGTCCAGGGGAAGATTCCCGGACAAAAACCTTATGCCGATCGCGCTTGGGTGTCGATGCGTTCGGCCGCATCATCAGGCAGAAGTGGTGATAAAAGCACGCATGTCATCAAAAAGGCCCCCGGGTAGCGTGCTGTCCGGGGGCCTTTTTGTGCCGGTGACGTCACGTACTACGAGCGTTTTGCCTTCAGCTCGGTCGCGCGTCGGGCGGCGTAATAGTAGGTCTCGTTTTTCATCAGGTGCATGCCCAGCACCGGTTTGTTCAGGTGGCTACGCTTGCCCAGAAGCGTTGCCGCTACTTCCTTCAGGCTGCCCTTGAGCGTGCCGTCACAAGGTACGCCCATGAGGCTGCGGATCTGATTGGGCTGGATGTATTTTTGATAGATGGCGGTGCTCATCTCGTCGTAGCGCTGCTGATAGCCTTCCTGCAGCAGGCTGTCGAGCCGCGCCAGATCAGTGCGATCATTCTCCGGCGAGAGACACACCACATCGTTTTCGGTGTGATGAAAGACCGGCGTGAAACGCACCGGAGCGCCCTTTTCAAAGCCGAGTTTGACGGCATAGGAATAGTTCTTCTTCGCCGCCGGATTGGGCCGGTTGCTGAAGTAGAAGTTGCCCAGACTGTAGAAGATCAGCGCGCCGTGATAGGCCTCATGCCCCTGCGGGACGTGAGGATGCGCGCCCACGACGACATCGGCCCCCAGATCGCACAGGTGCTGATAGCGCAGGCGCCACTCCTTTTGTGGAATATCGTAATACTCGAGACCTGCGTGAGCGAAGACGATGACAAAGTCACACTCGCGCTTGAGCTCGATCACCATTCGGTCGATGGCCGGGTGGTTGAGCCAGGCATAGCCTGCCTGGTCGGCATCGGCGTTGTGATCGAGCACGCCGAACTGCGCCTCGCAGGCGTTGATCATGCCGATGCGCACGCCCTGAATGTCGCGAATCAGCGGCATGTAGGCCTGCTCGACGTTCATGCCGGCGCCGATCATGTCGACATCAAGACGCTCGCCCTCGCGCAGGGTAGCCTCAAGGGCCTCGTCACCGAAATCCATGATGTGATTGTTGGCCAGCAGCATCATGTCAAAGCCATGCTCCTTGAGCACCGACATGATCTCGGCCTGCTGGTTGATATGCGGCCCGTCCTTGGGCTGTTCGCGACCAACACCACGAACCGGGGCTTCGAAGTTGCAGACGGCGTAATCGCAGCCGGCGATGGTCGCGCTCATGGCGTCATCACAGACCGGGCCACCGCTGTACTGGCGATTGACCACATCCCCACAGACAAACATTTCAATCATGGTATCGGTTTCCGAAGTATCAACAGGGCCGGCTGATCAGCCGGCCTGCGCAGGAGCGGGTCTGGCGCCCATGAAGGCGGTCATCTGAAGTTTCAGAACACGACCCCGGCGGTAGAAAAGATTGAGCACCACAGCGGACAGGATCTCGGCAATCAGCGTCGACAGGGCCGCCCCGACCAGCCCGAAGTGAGGAATGAGCAGGTAGTTCAGGACGATATTGAGGGCGCTGACGAACAGCATCTTCTTGAGCAGGAAGCTGTAGCCGCCCATCACGGTAATGACGTTGAAGGCCGAGGTGCCCAGTACGGAAAAGACCGACGAGATGACCGTAATGCCCAGTACGGATGCCGCCGGGCCATACTCATCGCCATAGAGCAGGTCGATCAGCTCGACCCGGAAAATCCCCATGAGTGTGGCCGGAATCACCGCCACCACGAAGACAGCCAGAAACAGCCGGCGAATGCGATGCTCGAACAGCGCTGGATTGCTGCCGCGTGCGGCCTGGTTGATGCCTACCATCCAGGAGGTCATCAGGGCCATGGGAAACATCATCCAGCCCTGAGAAAGGGTCAATGCTGCGCTGTACCAGCCCACGTGTGTTTCGTCGAGCATGCTGCCCAGCATGATCTGGTCGGTACGGGTATAGAGGGCGATCGACAGGCTCGAAATCGCCAGCGGAATGCCGACCTGCACGATATGACGCGAATGGCGTCGGCTGCGGGTCTTGAAGGTATGTGCAATCTCGCGGGTCTTGCGGCGGAACAGGTGCTGCTTGATGAAGTACGACACTGCCCACTGAATGATGTTGGCGGCCGCAAAGAAACCGACCGTGGCACCGAGCTTGATAAAGGCAAACTTCAGCGCTACTCCGACACCGAGGGCAATGTTTTGCGCCACGGTATTGAACTTGGAATCCAGCGACGAGTTGAAAAAGACGCTGTAGACCTCGTTGGTGGTAAAGAAACTGCCCCAGATGATGATGGAAAACACCGCCATCTGTTTGGGGGTGTCGAAATAAAACCAGGCACCGATGGTCAACAGCGTGCAGATAATGACGAAATTGATCGCGCGCACCCGGGTCGAGGCGGCCATGAGCAGCAGCCCGCTATGCCGGTTGCGGGCCAGCCGGTTGAAGACCACGTTGTCACCGCCCATTTTCACCATGGGCGTGATCAGGGCCACGATCGCCAGGGCCAGGCTGATCAGGCCGAACTCGCTGGGGCCCAGATAGCGGGCGACATAAACCGTGATGAAAATGCCGGCCAACGCCAACATGACCTTTTCGCCAAGAATCCAGGCGGTATTGATGAGTGCCTTGTTCATGAAGCTGCTTTTTCAGGGGGAGACGCCGAAGGAGGGCTGATCGGCAAGGGATGCCGATCATGCCACCAGAAACGGTTACCGTGTGTGCAGAGTTGTGCGGTGTCTCGAATTGTATCAGGCCGCAACCTCAGGTCATGACAGGAAAATCCGTTCACACGCCTGACATTAAAGGCCTTCCAGCAGTCGCCCGAGCGCGGTGCCCTGTAAAAGAAGACGCAGGGTTTCAGGGGTGTTCTGCCAGGCCAGACGCAGATGCTCCTCGCGCTGAATCATGCTCGTGTAGTCCTGTTCAATCTGCTGACAGGAAGACAGCCTGCTCACGAAGGTTTCATGATCAAATGCATCCTGCAGCAGGTGATCCTGCTCGTTGGCCTGTGCGTAAAAGCGATCCAGTTTCATGATGGCGAATCCAGAAGATGTTCATCGCCTATATCGGCCGCACTGTTACCTTCTTAATTACATTGTTACTAATGGTTACCAAAGTCGTAGCCCATCAATTTGGTTTTCGGCGTCCTGCGTCTGCCCGTTGACTCAATGATCAAGAGCCGGCGTGAAATGACGCTCGATCAGATCCAGCCGCGTCTGCCATGGGTCCTGACGAGCCACCGGCCCTTGATGTTGCGTGAAGTCCATTATCAGGTTCGACAGTGGTGTATGCAGCGGCCAGGTGGGCGCGCCGCCGCCGTTGGGATTGCCGTCCCGAGCGAAGTTGACCACGTAGCGATGAAGCTGCCACGCCATGGCCCGGCCACTGTCATCAAGGTGGTCGTAACGCGCATCGAGCGTTCGAAAAAGATAGGGCAGTTCGCTGGCATGGACGGCGCCGGGCCAGTCATCGCGCGCCTCGAGGGCCACGTGCGAGAAGCGATAGCGCCATACCGGCTCGCCGGTGGCGGCGACCTGATTGGCAACAAAGCGCGCCGGTTCGGTCATCATCCGGTCCATCCCCACGCGCCAGCCGATCCGCTGTACATCGTCACTGCCTGTCGGGTCGTACAGGGCTCGAGCCTGATCGGCATCCGCGCCGAAGGGTGAGAACAGGGCCTCCATGCTGTCGGCCGTGCTAAAGCCCAGATCGGCATCAGTGGTGCCGATCATGATGGGGACATGCTGCTGAAGGCCGGCCCTGTAGATGCCCTCGGGGGGACCCGATACCAGCTCGCCATCACGAATCGGGCCGCCGGTCCAGGTGCGCGGTCCTTTTCGCGGCGCCATGAGGCTCTGCATGTTGAGACCGTCGACCACCTGATCGGCGGGTAACGCCCTGAGCGCGGCGAGCGCGTCGCTGCCTGTACCCGTAATGCCGTGTCGATGCGCGAAGTTCTCGCCGATCGTCTCGGCCGAAGGCTGCTCACCCTGCTCGTCCGAGAGTTTCGGCATTGGCCCCATCAGCGCCCGTCCACCGCCGGACATCACCACGGCGCGCTGGAACAGCCCGCGCGCAGCCGGTGAGCCGGTCAGGTCCAGCACCGACGCGCCGCCGGCGGATTCGCCCATGATGGTGACGTTGGCGGCATCGCCGCCAAAGGCGCCAATATTGCGCTGCACCCAATTCAGGGCGGCCAGCTGATCCATGATGGCGTAGTTACCCAGCGCCTGACCTGGCTGCTCGCGACTCAGGGCCGGGTGGGCAAAAAAGCCAAAGCGGCCCAGCCGGTAGTTGAGACTGACCAGAATCACGCCATCGCGGGCGAAGGCGCTGCCGTCATAGACCGGTGCCGAGGTGCCGCCATTGACGTAGCCGCCCCCGTGAATCCATACCAGTACCGGATGATTGGTCATGGCACTGTCCGCCCGCGGGTCGGGAATGGCATCCGCCGGCGCCCAGACATTGAGATAGAGACAGTTCTCGGAAGAGCGGGCACCCAGCGGCGCTGCATCACCGGGGGCAGGATGCTGCATGCAGTCCGGCCCGAAGCGGGTGGCTTCCCTCACACCTGACCAGGGTCTGGCCGGCTGCGGGGGACGCCAGCGATTTTCGCCCGTGGGCGGGGCGGCGTAGGGGATGCCCTTGAAGGCCGTCACGTCCAGCATGCTGCTGCCGCGCAGGGTGCCGGTATCGATATCCACCCGAGTCGGGTGGGATGATGACGCCTGAGCCCAGGCCCACAGGGGCGTGGCCAGCAGCCCCAGTGTCAGCAGTCCTTTCAACCAGCGTTGCATGCGGTATTCCGTTTGCGTTGGATCATGCGCTCAGGATAGACCACCTCGAAGTGATGCTCCCGTTACTCGTCACCCTCGGGCTCGATGGCACGTGAGACCAGCCAGCGGCCTTCGATCATGTCCAGTCGCTCCCACCAGGGATCGCGCATCACCTGCGGTCCGTCGTCCTGAGTGAAGTCCACCAGCTGCTCCTGCTGCGGGTCGTGCCGCGGCCACTGCGGCAGCCCCTCACCATTGGGGTCGCCGGTCAGGGCAAAGTTGACCACGTAGCGATGAAAGGCCGTGGCCGTAGTGCGGTCACTGTCGTCGATGCCGCTGCCGTAGGCATTGTCGAGACGATCAAAGAGATAGGGGATATCGGTGGCATGCGGTGCGCCGGGCCAGTCGGCACGTTTTGGCGCCGCCACATGGGAGAAGCGATAGCGCCATACCGGCTGACCGGCCGCGAACATCTCGTCGGCGATAAAACGGGCAGGCTCCGTCATGGTGCGATCGCGCCCGATCTCCTTGGCCAGCGTTTTCAGATTGGCATTGCCGCCGGGATCATAGAGCGCGCGCATGCGATCGGCGTTATCGCCAAAGGCATCGAACAGCTCGGTCTTGGAGGCGGCGTCCACGCGCCCCAGGTCAAGGCTGGTCGAGCCGATCAGCAGCGGTATCTGTCGCTGCTTTTGCTGTCTGAAACGGTTCTGGGTTTCATCAACAAGCAGCCTGCCATCGCGCACCGGCCCGCCGGCAAAGGTGTCGCGCTCGCGGTTGGGGGTATACATCATGCTCATGTTGAGATCCCCGGTGACCGCCGCCGCCGGCAGATCGCGCAGTGCCTGACGTGCGGCCTCACCATTGCCCTCTATACCGTGGCGCCGGGCAAACCGCTTGCCAAAGGTGTCGGCGGAAGGGTTGTCGGGTTGATCCTCGTGGAGATCATGACGTATGGCGCGCAGCCCGCGGCCGCCGCCGGACATCACCACGGCGCGCTGAAAAAGACCCTCGGTGGCAGGGCTTGCCATCAGATTGAGAATCGAGTTGCCGCCGGCAGATTCGCCGACCACGGTGATCTGATTCGGGTCGCCGCCGAAACGGTCGATGTTGTCTCTGACCCATTCAAGTGCCTGGATCTGGTCCATCACGGCGTAGTTGCCCCGAAGGGCGTCATCACCGTTTTCGCCGCTCAGCGCCGGATGAGAAAAAAAGCCGAAGCGTCCCAGTCGATAGTTGAAACTGACATAGAGCACGCCATCGCGGGCAAAGCTTTCGCCGTCATAAGCCGGCGATGAGGCGCCGCCGTTGACGTAGGCCCCCCCATAGAGCCAGACCACCACCGGCCGGCGGCTGTTATCCGGTTTGGTGGCTGTACGGTCGGTGGTGTCGCTTTCGCCCGACCTGGCGCGGGCACCATCGGGTTGCCAGACGTTGAGATAAAGACAGTCCTCATCGGGGCGCTCATCGCCGGGTGAGGCACTGCTCGACAGCGGCTTTTGCATGCAGTCATGGCCAAAGCGTGTGGCCTCGCGGAGGCCCTGCCATGGCTTGACCGGTTGCGGCGCGCGCCAGCGATTCTCCCCCACCGGCGGGGCCGCAAAGGGGATGCCGCGATAGACCGAAAACCCTTGGTCATGCTCGCCGCGCAGCAGGCCATGATCAGTGCGTACGACCGGAGCCTCGGCGGCCGCCTTGAGGACTTCGGCTACCTCGAGCGCCATCGATTCATCAATGGTCGCCGGCGCCGGGGAAGCATCTGCCATGGCAGTGCCGCGCCAAAGGCTCAGCACTGCCCATGTCATCAGAGTCACGCCCTTTTTACCTGCCGCTGCCCGCATGTTGTCTCCCTGTCTCCGGCGATCTTCCCACCCCGGGTCTGACTACACCGGGGCGAGGTCGTTCGCCCAGGGCAGGTCAAATCAGAAACATGGCAATACTCAGCACAACGCCGGTCACGAGCATGATCACCGAGGTATAGCCCATGATGTCGCGAATCTGCAGGCCGGCAATGGCCAGCAGCGGCAGCGTCCAGAAGGGTTGGACCATGTTGGTCCAGGCATCGCCCCAGGCTACCGCCATGGCCACATTGGCCATATCGGCATCCAGTTGCCGGGCGGCATCGATCACGATGGGTCCCTGCATGATCCACTGACCACCCCCGGCGGGAATGAAAAAGTTGATCAGCCCGGCGCTGATGAATGAGTAAAAGGGCAGCGTGTCGCTGGAGGCGATCGAGACCAGCGCACTGCCGATATCGGCGGCCATGCCGGTCCCTGCGATCACGCCCATCATGGCGGCATAGAAGGGGAACTGCATGATGATGCCATAGGCCGTGCGCGACCCACCGGTACAAAAGGTGATGTATTCACGGGTATGGCGGGAAAACAAAAGCCCCAGAGCGAAAAAGCTCAGAATGACGGTATTGATGTTCACGCCGCCGCCGGTAATGAAGTGATCTGCCAGCCAGAGCAGGGCGATCACGCCTAGCGTCAGCGGGATCAGCCGGGAATATTCGAGGCGCTGGGCCGGCGTCATGTATGAGCGCTCGGGCAGGGAAGTGGCCGTCAGGTCATCGCTTTGTTCATTGTCCGGCAGGCTGGTGCGGGGTTCATCGGCCCGTGGGCGCATCGAGACCAGAACGGCCGGTACCACCAGAACCATGGCCGCCAGAATGGCCAGATTGCCGATCGAAAAGACCGTCTGCGATACCGGGATGATGCCCATCTCGGCTTCCAGAAAGTGTCCGGGATTGGCAATGACGGTGGGAATCGAGCCGCCATAGCCGCCATGCCAGACGATAAATCCGGAGTAGGCCGCTGCCACCACCAGCGGGTAGTGCACGCGCCCGCGGTGGACAATGCCCATCTCCCGGGCCACCAGACCTCCGGCCACCAGACCGAAGCCCCAGGAAATCCAGCTGCAGAGCATGGCGATCAGCGTGGTGGCCACAATCACCTGCACCTCGGTGCGTGGCAGGTGGGTCAGTTTGATCAGTGCGCGCCGCACCGGCCGGGTATGGGCCAGCGCGTAGCCACTGACCAGCACCAGAATGATCTGGCAGGTAAATTCATAGATGCTGAAAAAACCGTTGCCCCAGTAATCCAGCACCTGACGCGGCGCGTGGCCGTCGCCCCATATGATGCCGAGCCCCAGCACCGCAATCGTCAGGAAAAACAAAAAGACAAAGGCGTCCGGTAGGTAGCGAACGGCAATGTGGGTGAACAGGCGGCCAATAAGACGCATACAGGACAGCACTCCTGATGGTTATGGTTGTAATGGATACAGCAGAGTGTGCCACCGGACATCAAGCGGGGGCGGTGGCTTGTGAACGCTAGATCAGCAGGCGATGACCACCCTGGCAGAAGTGCTCATGGCGGGCCTGGTGGGGAGGATTTAAGTCTGAAGCAGGTTTGATTAACCCTGTGGCGCGCATGGCATGATGACAACAGCGAATCGGGAAGCCGTTGATCTCCACTAGACCATTCTTCGTGTCCAGGTCTTTACGCTGTACCGGCAAGGAGGCCGTCATCCCTGCCGGGGAGACAAGGGACGTGTTTCATATCAAGGATGACGGGCCGCAGCGGTACCCGTCATCGTTCGCAGGGCATGATGCTACGGTCGATAGAACAGAAACTCCCTGGTTTTCGCCGTCAGGACAAAGCTTGAGGCCCATGCCGGCGTAATGCCGCGATGATGGAAAAACAGCGCGCCGTGGGTGCGATCCAGCAGACTGCCATTGAGCGCGCGTCGGGCAATTTCACGCGCTGCGGCGTACTCTTTGGGCTCGCTGGCTTCGTCCGGGCGCCCGTCGCACCACCAAGAGAACTGACAGCTGCCGGTTTCCGAACCCTCCTGGACCACGCCGCACAGCGTGGTAGGGAAGCCGCTGCTGCCCAGGCGATTCATGACCACATTGGCGACGGCCTCCATCTCCCGAGCATTGGTGCCCTTGGCTTCCCAGTAGATGGAGCGGGCCAGACAGGTCACCGCATCATCCAGCGGCGCCTGGCCGTTGGGATCGATCGCCCGTGCACCATCGCGGGTCAGGCGAACGTCGGGGGGCGGCGGTTGAACGCCGCCCTCATTGGAGGCGCGCTGTTCGAGCACCCGGGCCTTTTGCTGCGCCATGGCGCGTTGGGTGGTCTCCGAGGCCTGGACGGATGAGACGCTCAGGCTGGCGACAAGGCTTGCAATCACGATCAGGGAGTAACGCATGGCCGCTCTCATGGCGAAGGAACCTCTATCCTACGCACCCGATCCCGACCGGAAAACCCTCTTTAGGGCGAGGGCAATCGCGGCACAGCGTCAAAAAGCGCCCGGGCGGGCGCTTTAAAGCATGGCTTGATCCGCTGTTAAGCCCTTTTCAAAGCGCCTTCCACCGGGCCATGTGCAGGTCATCACCTCACCGCCTGCGAGGTGATCAGGCAGACCATTCGGCGCCGGTCAATTCACAGGACACCTGCCAGAGCCGCTCACCCTGCGCCTGGTCGCGGGCGGTCTGCGACATGCGGGCGCGTTTGGGGGCACCCCGTGTTTCTCCCGGGCCATCGGGACCGAAATAGTCGCCGGGCCGGATGTCGCTGGCGGTGGCGGCATGAATCGTGGGACGTGCGCCTTCGGTGGCGTTCTGGCTTAAAAGCGGCATGGCCAGTCTGAACAGCGTGCCCACCAGCGGACGGCTCTTCACGCCGTGATTAAACAGGGCCGTGCGCGAAAGCCCCGGATGCGCTGCCAGGCTGTCCAGTCCCCAAAGCTCCTGATTGCTGTGACGCTGCAGGGTCTGGCTGAACATCAGCATGGCCAGCTTCGACTGACGATAGGCCCGCCAGGGATCGTAATGGCGCTCGCCCTGCAGATCCTCAAAGTCGATCTGCCCGCCCCGGTGGGCAAGGCTTGAAAGCTGGACCACCCGTGGCGCGGCGGCATGCATCAGCTGCGGCAGCAGCAGGCTCGTCAGCAGGAAATGGCCCAGATAATTGACGCCGAGCTGACGCTCGAACCCCTCTTCGGTCAACTCGCGGCGAGGCAGCGCCATGACGCCGGCGTTGTTGACCAGAAGATCCAGTGACGGCTCCTGAGTCTGCACGCGGTGTGCAAACTCGCGTACCGACGCCAGCCGATTGAGATCAAGCAGCTCAAGGCGCACATCGGCCTTGGGAGACTCGGCACGGAGTGCCTCGACAGCGGCCTGTCCCTTTGCTTCATCACGGGCGGCCACAATGACTCGGTAGTGCTGATGCATCAGGGCGCGTGCGGTTTCAAACCCCAGCCCCGTATTGGCACCGGTTACCACGGCCAGCAGACGTCTATCGGCGTGATCGCTCATTGAAATGCTCCGCAGTAGAACAGGCCGTCACGCACTCAGTCTTGGTTCGTGTCGCTGATGGTCTGAATGACCTCAAATCCCTCGAATTTCGGCGGCCCCAGATAAAGCCCCTCACGGCGACTCTGGCCGGCATTGGCATGGGCGGCACGAAAGGCCTCGGAGTGGGTCCAGGCCTCGAAGTCCGCGCGCGAACGCCAGAGGGTATGGGAAGAATAGAGCACGTGATCCTCTTCGGAGGGACCGCGCAGCATATGAAACTCAACGAAGCCGGGCAGGCCCTGCAGGTGGGTTTCACGCTCCAGCCAGAGCTTTTCAAACTCTTCCACACGCTCGGGATTGACCCGAAAACGGTTCATGGCAATAAACACCGCGCACGCTCCTGTCGTTGTTCATCGGGCGCCCTGTGCGCCCGGTCCTGTCATGACGATGGCACCTTGCCGCCATTCGGGCAAGATGATCAGGCTTGCCTGGTCATCTTGAACCAATGCGTTTTCGGAGATATCTGTCATGACACCAGTCATCAATCTGTCACGGTTGACTACGCGCCCCTGGCAACAGGGCGACTTTTTCGGGGGCTCGGACATCAGCCTTGGCGCTCTGCTCGGCCTGAAGGCATTGGGCGTCACCTACAATGAGGTGCCCCCGGGGCGATCGAGTTGCCCGTTTCATAATCATCATGTGGAAGATGAGATTTTTGTCATTTTGCAGGGTGAAGGCGATTATCGATTTGGCGAGATGCGTCACCGTGTCACGGTGGGTGATGTACTGGGTGCGCCGGCTGGCAGTACAGAGATGGCTCATCAGTTGATCAATACCGGCGATCAGCCGCTGCATTATCTCGCCATTTCAAACAGGGCTCCTGCAGACATCATTGAGTACCCCGACTCAGGCAAGTTCATGGCGCGAGCCGAGGGTTCTGACCGGCAACGCGCCCGCCTGTTGGGTCGACATGATGATATGCCTGCCTACTGGGAAGATGAGCCGGGGGCATAAGTCCTTCACCACTTTCAGGGGTCGTGTCTCACAAGCGAGGCCGGTCGTTATCATTCAGTATTCAATGACCTTCGACATCAAAAGCCCGTCGCAGGGCTGGCCTGCTGGCAGCCTCTGCGTGCCTTGATGCATCAACAGCCAGGCATCCCGCTCACCGAGCAGTTCAAGCCGGTCATCTTCCCGGCGCAGGGCGGTACCTTCCGGCAGGGCGACCACTCTGCTGTTCGGATTGAGCGTCAGATACTCCGCCAGACGCTCTTCCCGGCTTTCGCCGTGGTGTCCGGCGCTCTTGTCGACGATGAAGTGAGGGTTGATCTGAAAGGGCACCAGCTCAAGGGTTCGAAAGCTCGGAGGCTCGACAATCGGCATGTCATTGGTGGTGCACAGGGTTGGGCCTGCCAGGTTGGCACCGGCACTCCAGCCAATATAGGGCAGGCCCTCACCCACGCGCTTGCGAATGACATCCATCAGATTTAGGTCGTAAAGCCGGCTGACCAGTGCAAAGGTATTGCCACCGCCCACGATCAGCGCCTCGGCACGGCGGATCGCCGATTCGGGGTCGTCGCTGTCATGCAGGCTGTCCAGCGTGATGTCGCCGAGATCAAGCGCGGCGCGGACGTGGTCCAGATAGGTGTCGAAACCTTTACTGACCCCAGCGTGGGGAATAAACAGCGCGCGTGTGATCGGCGTGGAATGCGCGCTCAGAAATTCCTTGATCAGAGGGCGGGTCCAGACCAGATAGCCGGTGTCACCGGCCATGGCGCTGCTCAGCAGTAAAAGTCGTGACATGGGACTGTCCTGTTTGGGACCTCATTTAAAACGCCTTCGGCGATTGAGGCTCTAATGCTCTGAGGCGTCGAGTCAAGCCATTGCAATACTGCAATGGCGCCCAAAAACGCCATTTTATTATTTGAGAATGATTATTGTTGACTTTAACGAGGCGGCTTTTCAGAATCCCTTCGCTTTTTAAGACCAATAACGGGTGCGTTAAACGCACCGGCAAGGGACATCATGAAAACATCATCGCCCGTGTTCGACGTCGGCGCTCGGCGGCGTCTGCTCGGTGCTGTCGTGGCCGCCGCCGGCGTGTATGCCACGGCCGCCCCGGTTCAGGCACAGCAGAACACTGAAGCATCACTGGACACCATGACCGTCGAGGCGGCTGCCGTACCCGATAGCGCTGCCGGCCCGGACAGCTCCATTGTGGCGCGTCGCACCATGACCGGCTCCAAAACCGATACCGAAGTGCTCGATCTTTCCAATAGCGTCTCGACCGTCACCGAAGAAGAGATGCGCACACGCAACGTGCAGAGCCTCGAGCAGGCGATTGGCTATACGGCAGGTGTGGCGGTGGATCAATACGGCGGTGATGACCGCTATGACTACTTCATGATTCGTGGTTTTGACGGCACCTCATCTGGTACCTATCGGGACGGACTGAGCCGTCGCACAGTCAATTTTACCGGCGGCAAGCTTGAGCCCTACGGTCTGCAGCGCATCGATATCCTCAAGGGGTCGACCTCGACGCTCTTTGGCCTCAACGCGCCGGGTGGCATGGTCAATGCGATCACCAAGCGCCCGCTTGATTACGATTTCGGTGAGGTCTACACCACACTGGGCGATGACCACACCGAAACCGCAGCCGACTTTGGTGGCCCGATCGATCAGGCCGGCGAGTGGAGCTATCGCATCACCACCAAGTGGCAGGACGCCGAGCTCAGTGCCGATGAAACCCGCGATGATCGTTTCTATTTCGCCCCGGCCCTGACCTGGAAGCCCGATGACGCCACCTCGCTGACGTTGCTTGCCGACTACAACAAGCGTCGTGGCAATACCTCACATGCCATCCCGATCGGGTCGAACATTGACCCGGAAACCTTTCTTGGCGAGCCCGATTACAACGATCTGGACCGCTTCGAGCGCAATGCCGGCTATCTGTTCGAGCATGATTTTCAAAACGGCCTGACCTTTCGCCAGAACGCCCGCTATACCTATCTGAACATGGACTACCGCCATGTCTACCTGAGCGAACCGGACCCGCGCGACGGGCGCGCTGCCTTCGTGGTGGCCGGTGAGCGCGATCAGTACGCCATCGACAACCAGCTCCAGTTCGATCATGAATTTGAGGGCATCAGGACCCGGACGCTGGCGGGATTTGATTACAACAACGATGAGGTCGATGAGCGCTCGCGCTTTGGGACGGCGGGTGGAATCGATCCCGACAACCCACGTTACTGTGGAGAGGCCTGCGTAACGCTGGGTGCGCCCGACAACTTTCACCAGAAACAGCTGTCACGCGGCACCTACCTGCAGGAGGAGCTGACCTTTGATGATCGCTGGATCGTGACGCTGGGCGGTCGCTACGACGAGATCAAAACAGACACGGCAGATGCCTCCTACAGTGACTACGCCTTTACCAAACGTGCCGGCCTGACTTGGAAGGCGCTGGAGAACCTGTCGTTTTACACCAACTATTCGGAGTCGTTCGAGCCGCCCTCAAGCCGCAGCCTGATCGAGGGCAGCGCCGAGCCGCAGGAAGGCAGGCAGTACGAGATCGGCATGAAATATCGTCCGACCGACAATGCACTGGTGACGCTGGCCGCGTTTGATCTCACTCAGGAAAACGTCGTCAAGCGGGTGACGCCGACCCTTTATCGCCAGGTCGGTGAAATCAACGTTCGCGGACTCGAGCTTGAAGGCAAGCTGGCTCTCAACGATCGGCTCAACATGACGGCGGCGTATTCGTACTGGGACCCCGAGATCAAGGAAGACGGCCTGACTGGCAACGAAGGCAACCGCCCGATGCTGGTGCCGCGCAACATTGCCTCGGTATGGGCCGACTACACGATTCCCGGCAGCAGCACCCGCGGTGATCTGACCCTGGGGCTGGGCACCCGCTTTGTCGGCGACACTTATATCGACGATGAAAACAGTGACAAGGCCGCTTCCTATACGCTGGTCGATGCCATGGCCCGTTACGATCTCACCGAGAATGTGGATCTGGCCGTTAACGTCACCAACCTGTTCGATCGGGACTATCTGACCTACGTCGACAATGTCAGTAATAGTGGCTTCTACGGCAACGGTCGATCCGTTTTGACCACGCTGCGCTATCACTGGTAATCAAGGGCCAGGGAAGGCACAGGACGCCTTTCAGCCTGCACCATCGGGCACCCCGTCCGGATTGGCCGGGGCACCCGACAGCCGCTCCCTGCGATTTCTGCCTGCCTTTTGACCGTCAAATCTCCACACGCAGGCCAAGCTCGATGACTCGTTGCGGCGGTACCTTGTAGTACGAGGTGGGCTGGATGGCGTTACGCGCCATGAACGCAAACAGCTTCTCGCGCCACAGCATCATGCCCGGGACCTCGTCGGTGGGAATGATCGTCGCCCGGCCGATATAGAAGGTGGCCTGTTCCATGTCCACCTCAAGGCCGAACCGTTCGGCAAAACGCACGGCCACCGGGACGTTGGGGGTCTGCATGAAGCCGTAATGCACGATGACCCGATAGACCCCCTGGCCCAGGTCATCGATCTCGAGGCGCTCGGCGGCCGGGATACGAGGGGAGTCCTCGGTGCGAACGGTCAAAAGCAGCACACGTTCATGCAGCACGTGATTGTGCTGCAGGTGATGGTGAAGCATAGGCAGGGTACCGGCATCGCTGCCGGTCAGGAAAATGGCGGTGCCCTCGACACGGATGGTCTCGCTGTCGGCCAGCTCACGCACGAACTCCTCAAGCGGGGCCGATTCGTCGGCGTTGTCTTCATCCGCTTCCTTGTCATGCCTGAGCCGTCGGCTCAGCAGCTCACGCCCACGCAACCAGGTGCTCATCAGGGTGAACATGGCGACCGCGGTCAGTACCGGGAACCAGCCGCCGTGTGGCACCTTGAGCAGGTTGGCACCGAAAAACGGCAGGTCGACCAGCAAAAAGGCCACGGTAATCGGCCCGGCCACCCATAGTGGCCACTCCCAGCGCTCGCGCATGATGAAAAACGCCAGCACCGTGGTGATGGTCATGGCAAAGGAGATGCCCACGCCGTAGGCCCAGGCCAGATTGGTCGAGGTCCGAAAACCGAGCACAAGCCCGATGGTGGCCAGCATGAGCAGCCAGTTCAGGGTCGGCACATAAATCTGACCGTACTCTTCCGAGGAGGTCTGAAACAGGCGCATCGGCGGCAGCTGGCCGAGCTGGACCGCCTGACGGGTCAGCGAGAAGGCCCCTGAAATGACGGCCTGCGAGGCAATGACGGTCGCGATGGTCGCCAGGCCGACGAGCGGATAAAGCGCCCATTCCGGCGCAAGGTTATAAAACGGCTGGCTGGCGGACTGGCCCTGGGAGTGGATCAGCATCGCGCCCTGGCCGTAATAGTTGAGCAAAAGCGCCGGCAGAACGAGCCCGAACCAGGCCAGCTGGATCGGGCGCCGGCCGAAATGACCCATGTCGGCATACATCGCCTCGCCGCCGGTCACCACCAGAAAGACCGCACCCAGCACCACAAAGCCTGTCCAGTGATTGATGCTAAAGAACTCGATCGCCCGCAGCGGGTTGACGGCCGCGAGCACGCCGGGCTCCTGAACAATGCCGTAGATCCCGAGTGAGGCGAGCGTTGTGAACCACACCACCATCACCGGGCCGAAAAAGCGCCCAACGGTTTCGGTACCGCGTGACTGAATGGCAAACAGTGCCACGAGAATGGCGATCGTGATCGGGATGACATAGGGCTCAAAGACTTTGGTGGCCACATTCAGGCCTTCCACGGCGCTGGAGACTGAAATCGCCGGCGTCAGCATGAAACTGCCGTACAAGAGGGCGGTGCCGAAGATGCCCAGCCGAAGCAGCCACTTTGAATGTGGCCCGGCATTTTTGCGCCAGGGGTTGAGCAGGGCCACCAGCGCCAGCATGCCGCCTTCGCCGTTATTATTGGCGCGGGTGACAAACAGCATGTACTTGGTCGAGACGACCAGAATCAGTGCCCAGAAGATCAGTGACAGAATGCCCAGCACATTGGCATCGCTGGGTGTCAGGTGGCTGGCGCCGCGAAAGCATTCGCGCAGGGCGTAGAGGGGGCTGGTACCGATATCGCCGTAGGAGACGCCCAGTGCGGCCAGCCCGAGCACGACCAGCCGCTTCGGGCTCAGCTCGCGTTCTTCGGCCTCGCAGCTTTCGGCCTGCTCTTCGTGGGACCAGGGCTGGGCAATCTGTTCCTGCTCGCTTCTGCTCGGGGCATGCTCCTGAGCGTCTTCCTTGTCGTCGGTTTTCCGGTCTGCGCTGTGCTCATTTTTTATCGGACATCTGTCTACCACCGATGGTGTGACGTGATCGTCTTTTTTGATGCGGCCCCTGAAAGTATCGATCCTTGCTGCCGATGCCCTGACACCTGTCTGCGGCGGCCGTTTCGATCTTTCATATTTCGATAGTAGTGAGCCCTGATTCGACTGTCGAATCAGGGCCGTGACCTGTCGACCAATGGCGCAATGACCAAAGACCCGGAGAAAGACAGACCCCTGAAGCGCCGGTGATCATGTCCTTGAGTGCCGCGTTCTCGGCGAGTGGTTAGCCCTATCGCCCGGTGGCGACCTCCAGCCCTTCGCGAGTCACCTCGCCGAGAAAGTCGATTTCCTCGGGGGTGATCACGTAAGGCGGCATCCAGTAGATGACGTTGCCCAGCGGGCGCAACATGGCACCGCGGGACATGGCGTGCTGAAAGACCCGGAGTCCGCGACGTTCACGAAAGTCATAGGGTTCGAGCGTTGCCTTGTCCTTCACCATTTCGATGGCGACCACCATGCCGGTCTGGCGGACATCGCCGACGTGTGGGTGCTCGCGCAGGGGCGCCGTCACCTGCTCGATGCGAGCCGATTTGTCGCGATTGGTGGCGATCACGTCGTCGTCTTCGAGAATGTCGAGCGTGGCCAGCGCTGCGGCACAGGCCAGCGGATTGCCGGTGTAACTGTGCGAGTGCAAAAAGGCCCGCAGCGTTGAATAGTCGTCATAGAAGGCTGCATAGATCTCGTCGGTGGTCATGACCACCGACAGCGGCAGATACCCTCCGGTGATCGCCTTGGACAGGCACAGATAGTCCGGGCGTACGCCGGCCTGTTCGCAGGCGAACATCGTGCCGGTGCGCCCGAAGCCGACGGCAATTTCATCAAATATCAGCTGCACGTTGTGTCGATCGCACGCTTCGCGCAGCCAGGTCAGATACTCCGGCGGGTACATGCGCATGCCGCCGGCACACTGGATCAATGGCTCAACGATGACCGCGGCCAGTTCATCGCCATGACGTTCGAGCGCAGCCTCCATGTGGGCAAAGGCTGCCCGGGCCTGGTCGATCCACTGGTCACGCGGAAGACCGAATCCGTCCGGCGCCGGCACCTTGATCACATCCAGCAGCAGCGAGCGATAGGTGTCGGTAAAAATCGCCACATCGCCGACGGAAAGCGCGCCTAGCGTCTCGCCGTGATAGCCGTTGGTGATGGTCAGAAAGCGGCGCTTCTCCGGTCGACCCTGGTTATGCCAGTAGTGGTAGCTCATTTTCAGGGCGACCTCGATCGCCGAGGAGCCGTTGTCGGCATAAAAGCAGTGCCCCAGCCCTTCCGGGGCCAGTCGTCCCAGCCGTTCGGAGAGTTCGATCACCGGCTGATGGGTAAAGCCTGACAATATGACGTGCTCAAGCGTGTCGAGCTGGGTCTTGATGCGCGCATTGATGCGCTCATTGGCGTGGCCGAGGATATTGACCCACCAGGAGCTGATCGCATCCAGGTAGCGATGACCTTCGAAATCCTCAAGCCACACCCCCTTGCCCGAGCGGATGGGGGTGACCGGCAGGGTTTCGTGATCCTTCATCTGGGTGCAGGGGTGCCAGAGGCTGGCCAGGTCGCGCTGCATCCATGTGGCGTTATCGTTCATGAGATTCCAGTAGCACATTGAGATCAAGACAGGCGCCGACTCGCTCTGGCGTCGGCGCCACAAGGTAAGGCACCAGGCCCAGACAGGGGATGCCGCCACGCCGGCTCAACCACTCTTCGAGCGTGGCCAGATTGGCGGCCAGACGCGACAGGTCGGCATCCACCACGTTGGCCACCCAGCCGGCGACCCTCAGGCCGTCGCGCTCGATGGCCTCCAGCGTCAGTCGGGCATGATTGATGGCGCCGAGCCGCACACCGACCACCAGAATGACCGGCAGATCCAGCGCCACGGCCAGATCGGAGAGGCAGGCGTCATCGCTTAAAGGCACGCGCCAGCCGCCGGCACCTTCGATCAGGGTGAAGTCGGCGCTGGCGGCCAGCAGCGTCTGCATGGGCGTCAGAAGCGACGCCACCGAGAGCCTGTTTCTGGCCTCACTGGCCGCAATATGCGGTGCAATGGCCGGTTCAAACGCCACTGGATTGACCGCCTCGTAGGAAAGCGCAGGCTCGCACTGGGCCTGCAGGGCCAGGGCATCGGCGTTGCGCAGGCCCTGCGAGGTGCGCTGGCTGCCGGAGGCGACGGGCTTGCCGGCGGCGGTCGTCAGCCCGCGGGTACGTGCCGCGCTCAAAAGGCCCGAGGCGATCAGGGTCTTGCCGGCATCGGTATCGGTGCCGGTCACGAAAAAGGCCGAAGGGGAGGGACCAGAGGTGTGATCCGTCATGAGAGATCTCCAGGTTTTTGCATGAGGACCAGCGCCACCCGATAGGTGGTGGGCAGCCCCATCGGGGTGCGAAAGCGCTCCAGGGACTGCGTGACGCCCGCCCAGTGTCGGCGGCTCATCAGCCCCTGCGGTGCCGGTCTGTCCGGGGTGGCAGCGCCCACGGCCTTCAGCGCCCGCAGACTGGCGGCGGCGCTGTCATGAAAGACCCGGTGATCCCTGACCTTTAGGGTATGAAGCGTGAGTGGACTGGCCTGGAGATGGACCGAGAGCGCCTCATGCGTGAGAAAGGCATTGACCGCCGCACGGTCCTCAATCATTGAAAAGGCGGTTTTCAGCTCGTTGAGGCTGCCATCAAGCAGAGTGGTGAAGGCCAGCCAGCCGCCCGGACGCAGCGTGCGCTTGGCTTCCTTCAAAAAACCTTCCGGTGTGGCACACCACTGGATGGCCAGGCTGGACACCACCATGTCCAGCTGTTCGTCGTCAAAAGGCAGCTGCTCGGCGTCTCCAGGCGTCCAGAACAATGGCTCATGGCCGTGGCGCCGGGCCGCCTCCTCAAGCATGCCGGGGGCCGGGTCAATGCCGGTGACCGTGGCGCCCGGGTAGCGCGCATGCAGCCCCCGGGTGACGTAGCCGGTGCCACAGCCGACATCGGCCAGATGATGCAGGGCCTCGGCCGGCAGGGCGCGAAGCAGATCATCGGCCACCTCGCGCTGAAGACCGGCGTGATGGTCGTAGTGAGGCGCCGCCTTTGAAAAGCTCACGGCGATCCGGTGTTTGAGCGTCAGGGCCGCGTCAGCCTTCATGGGCCTCTCCTGCGTCGACTCGTGCAATAAAGGCCGCCATGTGTCGGGCGCACGCTTCCGGGTGCTCCATCACAAAGGCGTGGCCGGTGTCGGCAAGCTGATGGGTCGTACTGTTGCCGGATCGCGCGTTGATGGTCTGGCAGGCCTGCAGGGGCACCAGCGCATCAAGCTCGGCAAAAAGGTGCAGCCTCGGGCAGAGACCAGGGGCGAGCTGCGTCTGCAGATCGATGTGCGCCAGCAGCGACAGCCCGGCCAGTGCCTGCTCAATGGTGAGGGTTGCCGCATGCTGCTCAAGCTGGCGGATCATGGAGGCGTACGAGGCGCTGCCGCGGGCCACCAGCGCGAAAAAGCGTGACCGGGTCTTTTCCGGGGCGCTTGCCCAGCGGCCCTGAAAGGCCGTGAGGGTGGCCGTCGGCAGGGCGTGCCGCCAGTCATGTCGGGTCACGAAGCTCAAGTTGCTTCCCAGCGTTATAACGCCGGGGCAGTGCCCGCGGCGCCGGTCGGCCAGCGCCATGGCAAGCATGCCGCCCAGCGACCAGCCGGCCAGCCAGGCATGCTCGGGCAGGCGGGCATCAAGATCATCGAGCCAGACCTCGAGGGTGTCATCGCTGGTAGCCGGCAGGGGCGGGCAGTCGATGACCCAGCCGGGCAGCTGCGCCTTGAGTTCAGCGGCCAGTGCCATCAGCGAGGAGGGTGCCATGGCCCATCCGGGCAGCAGGATCAGGGTTGGAGAGGCGGTCATCATGAGGTCACTGCCCGGCAGCAGCGCTCGAGGGTGTCGAGCAGTCGATCCAGGTCGGCCTCCGTGTGGGCCGCCGACAGGGTGACGCGCAGCCGTGACTGCCCCGGGGGGACCGTGGGCGGGCGAATGGCGGTACATAAAATGCCATCCTCATAAAGACGCTTGGACAGCGCCATCGCCGCCTGTTCGCTGCCGATCAGCAGAGGCTGAATGGGCGTTTCGGAAGGCATCAGCGTGATATCGGGCAGCGCCAGCGTGAGCAGTTCCCGTCGAAAGCGCTGGATCAGGTGATGCAGATGGGCACGCCGTTCCGGTTCGGTCTGAACGATATCCAGGGCAGCCAGCGTGGCCGCGGCCAGCGCCGGCGAGAGGCTGGTGGTGTAGACGAAGGGCCGGGCGAATTGGATCAGCGATTCGATCAGCGCGTGGCTGCCGGCCACAAAGGCACCCTGGGTGCCCAGCGCCTTGCCCAGTGTACCGACCAGAATGGGTACGCGGTCGGCCGCCACGTTCTGCGCTTCCAGCGTGCCGGCGCCATTGGCGCCCAGCACGCCGAGGCCGTGGGCATCATCAATCATCAGCGGCGTATCAAAACGCTCGGCCAGCCGGGCCAGGGTGGCCACATCGGCGCAGTCACCATCCATGCTGAAGACGGCGTCGCTGACCAGCAGTCGATCGGCGTCCGGCGATAGCCCGGCCAGTGCCTGCGCTGCACCGGATAGATCACCATGCGCGAAGCGATGAAGCCGGGCACCGGAAAGCCGGGTGCCATCCAGCAGTGAGGCGTGGTTGAGTCGGTCATGAACAACATGCCCGCCGCGGGACATCAGCGCCGAGATGACGCCCAGGTTGGCCTGGTAGCCGCTGCCAAACAACAGCGCTCGCTCACGACCGGTCCACTGTGCCAGCTGCGTCTCCAGCCCGTCATGGATCTCCTGATGGCCGTTGACCAGGTGTGAGGCGCCGCCGCCGGCCCCGTATTGGCGCGCGCCGTCACACAGGGCCTCCACCACGTGCGGATGTGTGGCCAGCCCCAGATAGTCATTGCTGCAAAAGGTCAGCATCCCCCGGTCATTGATCCGGGTATGCACGCTGGCATCACGCTGGCTGCGCCGCCGGCGATAGCGGCCGGCGGACTTTTGCTGCTCGAGGCGATGATGCAGGGCACGCTCGAAGGCACTCATCTCGACGGTGTCCCTCTCAATGGGCGGCGGCATCGGTGGTCATGGCCGCAGCCTGCGCCTGGCGGATTTGATCGTTGAGCACGGCCTCATGGGTGGCATCATCGACATCGTGTCGCTGCTCGGGATAGAGCCCCAGCCGCTCGAAAAGGCGTTGATCGTGCGCAGCCTGCGGGTTCTGAGCGGTCAGCAGTCGCTCGCCGTAGAAGATCGAGTTGGCGCCGGCAAAAAAGGCCAGGGTCTGGGTCTCATCGCTCATCAGTTCGCGCCCGGCGGCCAGACGCACGTGAGAGGCCGGCATCAGAATGCGGGCAGTGGCGATGGTGCGAATGAAGTCGATCGGGTCGAGATCCTCGACCTGTGCCAGCGGCGTGCCTTCGATGCGGATCAGCATGTTGATCGGCACGCTTTCGGGATGCGTGGGCAGGTTGGCAAGCTGCTGCAGCAGGCCGGCGCGATCATTGATGCTTTCGCCCATGCCGAGAATGCCGCCGGAGCAGATTTTCATGCCGGCCTGGCGTACGTGATCGAGCGTTTCCAGTCGGTCGGCGTAAGTGCGGGTAGTGATGATCTCACCGTAGTATTCCGGTGAGGTGTCCAGGTTGTGGTTGTAGTAATCAAGGCCGGCCTCTTCGAGCGACTGCGCCTGATCCCGGGTCAGCATGCCCAGCGTCATGCAGGTTTCAAGCCCCATGGCGCGCACGCCGCGCACCATCTCCAGCACGTAAGGCATGTCCTTCGCACGCGGATTCTTCCACGCCGCGCCCATGCAGAAACGACTCGCCCCGACCTCCTTCGCCCGGCGCGCCTCTTCCAGTACGGCCTCGACCTGCATGAGCTTTTCGCGCTCAAGGCCGGTGTTGTAATGCCCGGACTGCGGGCAGTACTTGCAGTCCTCCGGGCAGGCGCCGGTCTTGATCGACAAGAGCGTGGAGATCTGGACGGCGTTGGGGTCGAAGTGCTGACGGTGCACGCTCTGTGCCCGAAACAGCAGGTCATTGAAGGGCAGGGTCAGCAGCGCCTCGATCTCGTGGCGCTGCCAGTCATGACGAAAGGACTCGGCGGTGGCGGCATTGGAGCGAGTGGTGGGCATGGCACTGTTAACCTTTTCAAAAATAAAAGATAACGGCGACTTTGCCAGCGTCTCTGGTTAACTTCAAATATTTCTATGGTTAACAGGTGGCGGGGTCATAACACTTTCTTCAAATGAAAATGAGAATAATTGTTGTATGAGTTGACTTTGCATCTGGTGGCTCATCAAAATCGCGTGGCCATAACACCGATAACCGGCGCACACGAGGCGCCAGCAAGGGATACCATGAAAAAGCCATCCTGCGGTCGTCACGCCCTGACGATCGTGACCACCGGCGCCTGTCTGATCACCCCCGTCATGGCTCAGGCCGATGACGCCGCCATCGATACCCTCACCGTCACGGCCACCAATCTCTATGAGAACGTGGGCTATACCCGGCGTGCCATAACGGCCGGTACGCGGATGAATCTCTCACCCAAGGAGATTCCGCAATCCGTCAGTGTGATGACCGAGCAGCGCATCAGGGATCAGAATCTTCGCGATTTTGAAGATATTCTGGCCAATACGACGGGCATTTCCGTATCGGGCATCGACAGTACCCGGCGCAGCTTTTACTCCCGCGGTTTTTTGATCAACAACTACCAGTTTGACGACATACCAACGACCGTTCAGCCGCAGTGGTATATGGGCGATGCGGCACTGGATAGCGCCATCTATGATCGTGTCGAAGTGGTTCGTGGTGCCAACGGTTTGCTGACGGGCGCCGGCAATCCCGGGGCCTCGGTCAACTTTGTTCGAAAACATGCAGACGCTTACAGGCCGACAGGAACCATCTCCGGCGAGCTGGGAAGCCACGGCCATGGTCGTACAGTGATCGACGCGCAGACACCGCTGACCGAATCCGGCGACATCAGGGGGCGTTTCATCGGCGGTTATGAAGATGGCAACGGCATTCTGGATCGCTTCAGCGAGCGCAAGAAGTTTGGCTATGCCGTGATCGATGCCGATGTAACGGACAACACGACCGTATCGCTGGGATATGAATATCAGAACACGCATCAAAACGATGTGACCTGGGGCGGCCTGCCGCTGCTTTACAGCGACGGTAGCCGCACGGACTTCGATCGAGATTTCAGCGTCGCGCCACGATGGTCCTTTTATGATCACGATTCGGAAAAGGTCTTTGCCGAGCTGAATCATCAGTTTGATAACGGCTGGGAGCTGCGCGGGGTCGCCACTCATGCGACGCTCGAAAGCAACAACAAGCTTTTGTACATGTTCGGCTTTCCTGACCGCCAGTCCGGACTGGGACTCAACGGCGGTGCAGGGCGCTATGAAAGCACGCGTCGAATGGACGCTGTGGATACCTACGTTGATGGCCCCTTCGAACTGTTGGGTCGCGAACACGAACTGGTCGCGGGAATCAGCTACAACCGTCAGCATACCCGTCATACGGGGGCTTACCTGCCTGTCGATACGTCATCCGTGGACATTCACCGCTTTGATGGTCGCATCGAGGAGCCCGAGTGGGGGGAAATGGGCACCCAGGTAGACGACGTGACCCGACAGCGTGCCTTTTACACGGCGACCCGACTGTCGTTGACGGACCCCCTGACCCTGATTCTCGGCGCCCGCTATACCGACTGGCAAAACGATGGCCTGCAATCCTCTCGACATCATGAAGAAGTCATTCCCTATGGCGGGCTGGTGTACGACATCAACGATACCTGGTCGGCCTTTGCCAGCTACACCGAAATCTTCATGCCGCAGGACTATCGCGACAGCAGTGGTGCCTATCTTGATCCCATTACCGGCAAGAACTACGAGACCGGTCTCAAGGCAGGCTGGTATGACGACCGTCTGACAGCGTCCTTCTCCATATT
Organism: Kushneria marisflavi; assembly: GCF_002157205.1. Taxonomy (NCBI): domain Bacteria; kingdom Pseudomonadati; phylum Pseudomonadota; class Gammaproteobacteria; order Oceanospirillales; family Halomonadaceae; genus Kushneria; species Kushneria marisflavi. The sequence goes on from NZ_CP021358.1 coordinate 2,246,820, forward strand.
CCGCCTAGAGCAGGACAACGTCGCCCAGGCCGATGGTAATACCACCGTACCGGGCACCGGAGACCAGGCCTATACGGCTGCCAGAGGGGTTGTCAGCGAAGGATTTGATTTTGAACTCAACGGCGCCGTGACTGAGCGTCTCGACACAACGCTGGGCATCACTCGCTACACTGCGAAAAACGATGAAGGTGGCGTCAATACCAACCAGCCGCGGACACAGATCAAGCTTTTCTCGAGCTATCGCGTTCCGCAATGGGAGAAGCTGACCGTTGGCGGCGGTGTGAACTGGCAGAATCGCACCTTCAGCGATATCGCCAACCCGGACGGAGGCACCACGCGTGTTCAGGAGGGCAGTTTCGCAATAGTGGATCTGTTCGGGCGTTATCAGTTCACGCCTGATCTGTCGCTACAGGCCAACATCAAGAACCTGTTCGACAAGGAGTACTATGGCTATCTCGGTACCTATGGCGTCTATGGGGCGCCGCGCAGCGCCACGGCGACGCTGACGTACTCGTTCTAACCTCCTTGCCATGGCATACACGGCTGACAATTCTGTCGGCCGTTTAATTCGTATCCACTAAAGTGACCGCGCTACACTGGGGTGACCGCCATGCTCGTGGAGTTCTGTCATGTCCACCGGTCCGCTCGTGACGCTTGCCCGTGTCACCTTTCCCCATGAAGCCCATTTGCTCAAGGGGCTGCTTGAATCCCGCGGTGTTACGGCCTTCATCATCGACGAGCATCTGATGACGATGCAGTGGATGTGGGAGACCGCGCTGGGCGGCGTGAAAGTGCAGGTTGCCCCGCGGGATATTGAGGCCGCCCACGAAGTGCTGGCGAACTATCATGCGCATCGGCTGGCCATGTCTTCGCCCGCGTTTGAGGCTTCAACACCGCATAGTGCGATGCACTTTTACGGCTGGCGGGCACTGGTCATTGCCTGCTGGGCGACGACCGGCGTGGTGTTTCCATTACCGTCAGTCTCTCGAAAATGCCTGCACGACCGGCAGCAGTGAAAAGCCACTGCGCGCTTTATTGGTACGTACAAGAATCTGTACGGTACAAAATCCTGTACAGGAGAAAACATCATGGATGCCATCAGCTACACCGCTGCCAGAAGCCAGCTGTCCAAAACCATGGAACAGGTGTGTGAAGACCACGCGCCCATCGTCATCACGCGCAGCAGGGCGCCTTCGGTGGTCATGCTCTCGCTGGAAGACTACGAGGCGCTGCAGGAAACCGCCTATCTTCTGCGCTCACCCAAAAACGCCCGACGCCTGCTGGAATCCATGGCCGAGCTGGAGCAGGGCGACGGTCAGGAAAAGGCGCTTCTTGAGTGAAGCGCCTGTTTTCCGAGAAGGCCTGGGAGGATGACCTGTACTGGCAGACAACCGACAAGAAGGTGCTCGGGCGCATCAACAAACTGATCAGGGAAATCCAGTGCCAGCCATTTGAAGGTGTAGGTAAACCGGAGCAGCTTGGGCACGGCTTTTCAAGGTATTGGTCCCGGCGAATCAACGACGAGCATCGAATTGTTTATAAAGTGACAGACGACGCGCTGATGATTGCGCAGCTTCGATATCACTATTAAGGATGCATACCTTCCGTCTGGTCAGTCCGCCGTAATGGCCAGAGCCGTTATCATCATCAACGGGCAGGATATCCAACGCCCACGCCATGATTTAAATATTCGATAGCGCTCTCACCCGTTTCATTCGTATTTGCCTGCATTGAGCGTCGACTTCTGGTTTGTGGCACTCATGATCGCCAGTCACTCGCCCAATGCTCTCACGTCTTTTCCCTGACCCTTCGAAGCCATCTCTTCAAGGGACGGCTTCAATTCCGTGCCCCTACCGCTTTTTGACGATCAGCTATAGATCGGCGCTCGGCATGCATCGACCAATAGCTAATGTAAAGATAAGTGACATTGCGTTGACATGTATTAGTATGGTCTTTTTGAGGTTATGGACTGCCGCCAAACACATCCCGTCATGTTTGATGCTGCATATACATGGTTTAAAGGTATGCGGGGTTAGATCATAGTGAATATCGGACGATTTGTAGCTTTGTATTCAATGCGAATGCATGGCATCGAACTTTAAATCAAGTGTCTGCTATCGACCCAAAGCAGCCCTGCCGGTTAAGGGAGGGGTCGTTCCACGGTGTTGATGGAAATAACTGAGCCACGCTTTTGCATTTTTGACCTATCGTCAGCATTCAGCGGGTTATTAAGGGTTTCTCCGGCCTTAGTACTTATGAGCATTTCTCCTATCAACCTTGACACTTGACTGGCACCTAATGCGCTTAGTAAAAATGATGACAAAAGGGGAAGGGAGTGATTAAGGGAATCTCAAAGATTAAGGGGCTAGGGGTGTATGGAGATTACACTAAGCCAGCGGGGATTAACTAGTTTGGAGTAAAGAACCTCATCTATGGATGGAACTACTCCGGAAAGACTACGCTTTCACGACTTTTTGCTCAGCTAGAAAATAAGGCGCTGAATCCTGATATCTCTGGCTCCTCATTCACCATCGATACTGATGAGGAGTCGATAACGGAAAAAAATTTTACGCAATCGAATCAGACTATTAGAGTCTTTAACTCAGACTTTGTTCGTGACAACCTGAATTTTACTGGGCAAAGCTTCAAGCCAATCCTACTCCTAGGCAAAGAGTCCGAAGAGGCACAGAGGAAGCTTGATCATTGCGAAGATCTGTATAAAAGAATACAAGAGAAAGTCAGAGAGATTACAAAGGAAACGGGAAAGATCGAATCAGATTTTTCTACAGCCAAGACGGCCACAGCAGCCAGTATAAAAAAGACTCTTGGCTTAGTTGAGGCCTACACAGCAACACATCTTGGTCGAGATATCTCTACGATCTCGACCCTTGAAGACTCACAACTTCAGGATGATGACCAACTTCGCGGCGATCTCAAACTTTCTTTAACCCCAGAAAGCGAAAAACCTATCACGGTTCCGAAAATTGCTGTGTCCCTGTCTATTGAATCATTGCATGGCGAGGCGGTGGCTTTGCTAGCTTTGACTCCTAACTTAGCCAGCACAATTAAGCATCTAGAAGAAAACCCCCTTATCGAGGGATGGATTGAGAAAGGGCTTTCGCTGCACTCAGAAAAAGACAAATGTGAGTTCTGTGGTGGTGATATCAGCAAACACAGACTGGACGACCTGCAAGCCCACTTCTCCAAAGATCTAGCTGACCATAAGCGCAAGGTAGAAGAGCTTCATAACCGCATTAAAGCGGCCAAGATATCGGTCACCATGCCCAAGGAAGCTGAGTTCAACCCACATTTTCGCGATAAATTCCGCGAGGCAATATCTCCGCTATCTGAGGCGATTGAAGCCTTCAATATGTTGGTGGACACGCTTATGGCAGATGTTCAGAAAAAGATTGGCAATCCTTTCAAGATCCATGAACCTACTGACTTGCCTGAAAATATCGGCCAAATTATTATCGATAATGTCAATACAGTCAATCAGGTTATAGACGATAACAACCAGATTGCATCTAACTTTACCAAGGTTAAAAAAGAGGCGATCAAGCGAGCCAGACTTCATCTGGTCCAAGAGTTTTTTAATGAGCAAGCAAAGGTTGGCCGTGACGCCAAATTAGAACGACTAAAAATCAAGGAAGGGCGATTAAATCGCCTTGCTGGAAGAGTTCAAAAGGAGGCGAATAAACTCAAAGCAGAAATTAGCCTCGCACAACTTGGACGTGAAGAAATCAATAAAAGGCTAGCTTCCATGCTGGGGGAAGAAGCCGTGCAGATTAACGTGGTGCCTGAAGGTGTACAGGAACGGTTTCAACTTGTCCGTAAAAACGGGATGCCGGCTAAAAATCTAAGCGATGGGGAAAAGACAGCAATTGCTTTCTCCTACTTTCTGACCAAGCTCAAAGAACTCAAGTCGGAGAAATTCAAGAAAACGATCGTCTATATCGATGACCCGATTTCAAGTCTAGATTCTAACCACATCTTTCAGGTTACAGCTGCTATTCGCGAATTCTTTTTTCATCAAGTTGAGAACAATGGTAATCTAGAATGGACTACAAAGTGTAAGCAGCTGTTTGTTTCTACGCATAATTTTGAATTTTTAAATTTGCTTCGCGAAGTTAAGCCGGATAACCAAAGAAAAGCGCCCCTGTATTTGATTAAGCGAGTCAAACCCCAAGGCTCTAGGTTAGAGAATATGCCCATATCTCTCTCTAGATATGCATCGGAATATCATTTTCTTTTTGAGGTGGTTTATCGTTTTCATGAAGCTCCTGATAAGACAGATCACGAAATTTTAATGCTTCTTCCTAATGCAGTGCGTCGCTTTGTGGAGCTTTATACTTACTCTCGAATGCCTGGGGTTTCCAAGGAAACCGTTGATCAAAGAGCAGAAAGTTTGTTTGGAAACGAGAAAGCCAAGCGCATTTTGAAAGTTTTTCATTACTTCAGCCACGCGAATAGCGTTGATCGACTTGCCGGGAATAATGAGCTTATTTTTGACTTGGAGCATGCGGTCAACGATTTGCTCTCTGCAATTAGGGAAAAAGACCCCCTTCATTGGGAAGCTCTTGAGAAAGCGGTAAGCGTATAGTGCTCCAGAATGATTATGAAGAGAGTGTCTGGTAATTCTTTGTTCCGGACGTGACTTGACGATATGTCGCTGAGCTTAGGCGTCATACGAGAGCTCTCCTAACGCCCTCTTCTGGCCGAAAGCGATCCTTCTTTATCCCTCGCCGGAACGACGACGTTTTATATTCCTGCTTCTTGGTCACGCGTATTCTTGGCCCTTAAAACGATAATTTTCTATCAATAGTGGATAAACCGTTCCGTCTGCTCATGACACGCCACCAGCTACTGATGCCTCCGTTTCAATAGATCCTGAAAGCCATGGCTTCTCTTTTGCAGTGCCCGTGAGGTTTCATGTCCTGTATTCCGGCCCTTGTGAACAGGATGTGAGTGGATATGCCCTCTAAAAATGCAGGCAATGTCGTTGTCGCTTTGGCGCAGTCACCGGTTATCCGCGGTGCCGTGGCGGACAATCTGACCACGCATCTGCGTTACGTCGAGCGTGCGGCTCAGGACGGCGCCGATGTCATCGTCTTTCCCGAGCTCTCGCTGATTGGTTACGAGCCCGATCTGCTGGAAGCGCTTGCCATGGCTTCCGATGCCGAGGTGTTCAAAACCCTGTCTGCTGCCGCGGTCGAGAACAATATGGCTGTGATTGCAGGTTGTCCGCTGATCAACGACGGCGGCAAGCCCCGCATCGGGGCAGTCATCTGCTTTCCCGATGGGGCGCGTACGTTTTACGCCAAGCAGCATCTGCACGATGGGGAGGAGGCGTACTGCTCGCCGGGTGATGAAGCCTGTCTCTTCACCGTCAACGGCGTGCGCATCGCGTTGGCGATTTGCGCCGATTTTGCCCACACCATTCACAGTGATGCCGTTGCCGCTCAGAAGGCGGCGGTCTATTTAGCCAGTGTGTTGATTTCAGACGGTGGATATGAGGCGGATGCCCAATGCCTCGCCGGCATTGCCCGGCGTCACGGAATGCCTGTGCTGTTTTCCAACCATATCTCCGACACTGGTGGCTGGCAGACCTGCGGCAGAAGCGGCGGATGGAATGCGCGGGGGGCACGCCTTGTGGGCGCCAGCGGGCGTGAGGCCTGTCTGGTCATCGCTGTGATCCGCGATGGTGTGCTGGAGGGCGCATCAGGGCGCGTTATCGCGATGGACAGCGGTGCCTGATCAGCAGGAGCGGCGATCAAGCGCTGGCGTCCGGGCACTGCCCCTTTATCAGACATCGCTTTAAAAAGGCGTTGCTTTCCCCGAGCCCGCCGGGCATAGAATGCAGGTGACATGGTGTTGAAGCGGCCCTGCCGTTTCAAATGAAAAGGGAACGTGGACAAGCCACGGCTGCCCCCGCAACTGTAAGCGATGAGCCCGCCTCACACGCCACTGGCCACTGCCGGGAAGGCGAGGCAAGGGTGATGACGCGCAAGCCAGGAGACCTGCCATGTCGACTTCCATTCATCTCATCCCTGCACGGTGGGTGCAGCAAGGATCAATCGCATGCATATCGAACCGGGCGTCGTCACGGGCGCCAAAATCCTGTTGAGTTACGCCACCGCGGCCGGTGCCTTCGGGCTGACCGCGCGTCTGGCACGGCACACGCTGGTAGGCCGCGATGGCTTCACGGCGCTGATCGGTCGCAGTCTTGTGGCCACGCTGTGTGTCTTCTGCTTTTTCGAGATGTTGCCTCACCACGCCGTGGGCGTGTCGGAGGTCCATCTGATTCTGGGCTCGACCCTGCTGTTACTGTTTGGCGCCGGCCCGACGGCGATCGGCCTGGCGCTGGGGCTTTTGATTCAGGGGCTTTTCTTCGCGCCGTTCGACCTGCCGCAATACGGTATGAACGTGACCACACTGATCGTGCCGCTGTGGGGCATCAGCGTGCTGGCCAGACGCCTGATTCCGCGCGATACGCCCTACGTTGAGGTGACCTATCGACAGGCGCTGGCGCTTTCCACCGCCTATCAGGGCGGCATCGTGCTCTGGGTCGGCTTCTGGGCCTTCTACGGCGAGGGGCTTTCGGCGCAGAGCCTCATCAATGTCAGTACGTTCGGGGTGGCCTACATGAGCGTGGTGATTCTGGAACCGCTGATCGATCTGGGCGTGCTGGCGCTCGCCAAATGGCGCGCCGGCATGACACGCGGGCCGCTGTTCAATGCCCGGCTGCATCGCCCCGCGCTCTGAAAGACGCTCGAGACGCATGATGACAAAGCCCACCCAACGGTGGGCTTTTTGGTTCTGTGCATCAGTCGTGGTTAATGTTTTCTTGATGGTTTGGCTCATGACGAATTAGGCAAAAGTTGCGTTGTTGATATTTGCAATCAAGCTACTGTTAATTTGTCTAATCAAAGGAGCGCTTATGGCCGTCAAGCACATACCGACCGGTGTTGTTCATAAAGGCAATAAAGGCGGGAAAACCGGCTGCGGTTTTGACACGAAAGACCATTCAGATCATTGGGTGTCTTCAGGCAGTAGAATTACCTGCGACAAGAATGGTTGTAAAAATTGAATGGCCGACCGGTTTTTACTCTAAAGCCCACCCAACGGTGGGCTTTTTATTTGATCAACAACCATGCGGCCCGGCCAATAGAGGTGCTGGGCTCAGTGGGCCTTGTTCGCCTCACCGTCGAAGACGGTGGCTTCTTGCAACAGCCAGTCGACAAAACGTGCCACGGCAGGCGACGCTTCACCGATCGCCGGGGTCAGCAGGTCGTAGGTCATGGGGGAGGCGAGGGCATGCTGTTCGCCGAAGGGGCGAATCAGTACGCCGCTGGCCAGCCGGTCCATCACCAGGGGGAGACTGGCCAGCATGAGGCCCCGCCCGGCAATGGCCTGGTCCACGGCCAGCCCGGACAGCGAATAGCGCCTTTGCGGCGGCGACACCTGATTGGCGACGCCGACTGTCTCGAGCCATGTCTGCCAGCCCGGGACGGTGGCGCTCTGTGGAGAGTTCCAGGCCACTTCCAGCAGGGTGTGACGGGCCAGGTCGGCGGGCTTCATGGGCTGACCGTGCTGTTTGAGCAGTGCGGGAGCACAGACGGGGAACAGCTCATCGCCCAACAGCCGGTAACTCGTCACGTCCGACCAGGGGCCGCGGCCATAGCGTATCGCCAGACGCGCCCCGTTGCCTCGCCAAGTGGGGACGATCAGGGTGTCACTGGACTCCAGCGAAATATCGAGACCGCCAATGTGAGCCTCAAATGTGGCCAGCCGTGGCAGCAGCCACAGCTGCAGGAAAGTGGGCGGTGCGCTGAGCGTCAGCATCGGAGTCTGTCGTGCACTCTCCCGCGCGGTCGCGACACCCGCCGCGATGTGCTCAAGGCCGCTGTCGATGTTCCGGGCCAGTTGCCGCCCGATCTCGTTGAGCTGTACCCCGTTGGCATGTCTCTCAAAAAAACGTAACGCCGAGCCGGTCTTCGAGTTGTTTGATCTGACGGCTGACCGCACCGGGCGTCACCCCCAGCCTATTGGCAGCGTGCTTGAAGCTCTGCGTGCGGGCCGCCTCGGCGAATGCGCGCAGTGCATTGAGGGGAAGACGTTCGATCTTCATGGATGAGTTTTCCTGAGCCTTGGCCTCCAGATTAATCGTTTGGCGGTGAGACCGGCAAATGCTCCACTGAGGCCTGTAACCGACAGGAGGCCCTATGCAGAACACCGGACAGGCAACGTCTACTCTATCGACAGACAGCAGGTCGATCCGCCGGCGGCTGGACCTGCAGGCCAGTGCCCTGATGGTGCTGTTCTGCATCGTGCTGGGCGCTCAGCAGGTGGCCATCAAGATGGTGGCGGCAGACATCTCACCGCTGGCGCAGGTAGCCCTGCGCTCATCGCTTGCGGCTGTGCTGGTAGCGGCGCTGGCCTGGTGGCAGGGCATCAGGCTGCGCGATATGCGCGCGCAGCTCGGCCCGGGGATTCTGGTGGGGCTGGGATTTGCCGCGGAGTTCTTGTTTGTGGCCTGGGGGCTCAACCATACGCTGGCCTCTCACATGTCGGTGTTTCTCTACACGGCCCCCGTTTTTGCGGCCGTGGGGCTGCACCTGTGGGTGCCGGGCGAACAGCTGACGCGACGCCAGTGGATCGGTATTGCCCTGGCCTTTGGCGGTATGGTGCTGGCCATGGCGCCGGATACCGATATCGACAATGCCGGTGACATTCTATGGGGCGACCTGCTGGGGCTGCTGGCCGGTCTTGCCTGGGCGGCCACGACGCTGGTGATCCGCCGCTCATCGCTTTCCGAGGCGCCGCCGGTCCAGTCATTGTGCTATCAGCTGACTGTCGCGGGTCTGCTGTTGCTGCCTGCCACGGTGCTGCTGGGTGATGTCGGGCGCATTCAGTTTACCGGCGCGGCGATCGCCAGTCTGACCTTCCAGACGCTGGTCATCTCCTTTGCCGCACTGCTTTTGTGGTTCGCGCTGCTGCGGCGCTACTTTGCCTCGCAACTGGGGGTCTTCTCGTTTCTATCCCCGATTTTTGGCGTGCTGTTCGGGGCGCTCCTGCTCGGCGAGCCCCTGACAATCAATTTTCTCTCCGGTGGAAGCCTGCTGCTGATCGGTCTGGTGGTGGTGACGCGATAAAGAATGTCGTGCTGTCGTCATTCAAGCCTCGGGGGCACCAAATAAGCGGTTAGTGTGGTCTTGAGGCATGGCGGCATAAAAAAACCCACCGTTCGGTGGGCTTTTGGATCATGTAACATCTTCGCAGGAAAGACTCACCCCACGCCGTTGCCGTACCCCATCGCCACGCTTGCCTGCTCGCCGGTTTCCACCCAGATGCTCTGGGGCAGGGTGTACTCCTTGAGGCCTTCCAGGCCACTGGAGCGGCCAAAGCCGCTGTCGCCGAAGCCGCCAAACGGCGACATCACGTTGATCGCCTTGTAGCTGTTGATCCAGACCGTACCGGCACGCAGCTTGCCGGCGACGCGGTGGGCGCGGGCGACGTCCTGCGTCCAGACCGCGCCGGCCAGCCCGAAGCGGGTGGCATTGGCCAGTTGCACGGCCTCGGCTTCGTCATCAAAGGGCATGGCAACGACCACCGGGCCGAAGACCTCTTCACAGGCGATCGCCATGTCGGGCGTTACATCGGCAAGCACCACTGGGGCCAGAAAGTAGCCACTGGCGCCTTCGGGCAGCCCGTGCGGGCGGTGACCGCCGGTCACCAGCCGGGCGCCGGCCTTGACGGCCGTATCGATCATGTTGGTGACGCGCTCGAACTGTCGCGAATTTTGAAGCGGTCCCATGCGAGTGGCGTCCTCTTCCGGCAGGCCGACAGCAATCCGTGCAGCAGCGCGCCCCAGGCGTTCAACGACTTCCTCGAAAATATCGCGCTGGATCAGAAGCCGTGACCCCGCCACGCAGCTCTGCCCGGCGGCGGCGAAGATGGCGGCCTGAGCGCCGGCGATGGCGTCATCAAGGCGGGCATCGTTGAATATGATGTTGGCGGATTTGCCACCCAGTTCCAGCACACTGGGCACCAGCCGCCGGGCACCGGCCCGGGCGATCAGGCGGCCGCTTTCCGGAGAACCGACAAAGACCAGTTTCGAAATGCCGTCATGATCGGTCAGGGCCGCGCCGGTGGTGGGTCCCACGCCGTTGACGATATTGATCAGCCCCTTTGGCAGGCCGCCGCCTTCCAGCAGTTTCGCGATCACGACCGACGTGAAGGGCGTCAGCTCCGAAGGCTTGAGCACCGCGGCATTGCCGGCCGCAATGGCAGGCGCCAGCTGCCAGGCGCAGGTGAACATCGGCGCGTTCCAGGGCGTGATCTGACCCACCACGCCATAGGGCACGTGGCGCACATAGTTGAGATGCGAGGTGGGTACCGGGATCACTTCGCCATGCTGCTTGTCACACCAGCCGGCGTAGTACTCGAACATCTCGCGCACCTTGCCGACCTCGCCGCGACAGTCGCTGATCGGTTTGCCGGCCACCACGCTCTCCAGCTGTGCAAGCTGCTCCTCTTCTCCCGCCAGTGCCCGGATAGCCGCATTCATGTGCCGGCCGCGGGCACTGGCGGTCAGGGCCATCCATTCCATTTGCGCCCGGGCGCCGGCACTGACGGCACGCGACACCAGCGCCGCACCGGCATCGGGATAGCTCACCAGTACCTGGCCGGTGACCGGGTTGCGCAGCGTGATCGGCTCGCCCTGGCCGATGACGGCCTCGCCATCGATCCAGTTGGTGGCCGGCGCGCCGATGTGGCCCAGCCCAAAGTGATCGAGCAGGGTCTCAAGACGTGTTCGGGCGCGTTGATCCAGTTCAGACATGGTCGACATGACAGCGTTCCTGTTACTTGCGGGCGGTGGCGAGAAGGGCATCGGCGATGCGGTTGAAGTCGTCCTGATCCTCGATGTCGCGCGCTTCGTGCCAGCGCTCGACCACGTGATTCAGCAGCGCCCTCGGGGTCTCCAGCTGCTCGGCGGCGTCACGGGCCAGACGCAGGTCCTTGCGCATCAGCCCGGTGGTAAAGCCCGAATCGAAACGCTCGGACAAAATCCACTCGGGGAAGTTGACCTCACTGACGGCGCTGCGCCCCGAGCCGCTGTTGAGCCCGGCCAGGCAGGCCGCCGGGTCAACGCCGGCTCGGGCGGCCATGGCGACAGCCTCGCCGGTGGCGATCAGGTGGGTCGCACACAGGTAGTTGTTGGCCAGTTTCACCACATGACCGCTGCCGGCCGGGCCAACATGGGTATAGCGTGCCGAGAGGGCCTCGAGTACGGGGGTGACCCGCTCAATGGTGGCTGACTCACCGCCCAGCAGCATGCCCATCTGACCGGTGGCGGCGCCTTTCGGACCGCCGCTGACCGGGGCGTCCAGCCATTCAAGGCCGGCGTTTACGATCTTCTGCGCCAGCTCACGGCTGACCACCGGATCACTGGTCGAGGTATCCATCACTACGCTGCCGCGGGCGGCGTGCTCGAGAAGCCCGGAATTGGTTTCGATCACCGTGCGCACATGATCGGCGGTGGGCAGTGACAGCAGATAGATATCGGCTGCCGGCAAGGCGGTATCACTGGAAACGATCAGGCCCTGATCGCTCAGGAGCTGTCGTGTCTGATCATTGGGATCAATACCGGTCACCTCAAAGCCGGCACGCTTGAGCGTGAGCGCCATGTTGCCCCCCATTTGCCCCAGGCCAATGACGACGATCTTCATGGACATGCCTTTCTCCGTGTGATGACAGGTATAAGCGTCAATGTGGCGCCCCGCCAGGGGGGCCGCCACACCGTTGCGGGTCAGAGCAGCAGCTGGGCGACCACGGCCGAGCCGAGATAGGTGCCGGTAAACACCAGCAGTGACACGATCACCAGTTTCCAGCCGGTACGGCGGAACATGCTGAACTCCTGCTTCGACAGCGCAAACCCGGCGTAGGCAAGTACCGGGGTGACGATGGCCAAAAAGTTGACCTGCGACAGCTGTGCCACCAGCCAGGCATTACCGGGGAAAAACGGCAGGGTCATGAGGATGCTGACCAGTGAAATCCAGGCGATCGCCGGCAGGTAGAAGGGTACGACTCGAGTAATCACCAGCCCGAGCAGGCTCATGACATAAAGGATGATCATCCCGGGCAGGGCACCCCAGAGGGTCCCGGCGTTGACCACGTTGGTGATCCAGCCCACCGCGCACACGGCCGCAAGGGCGATCGCGGTCTGTTTGATCTGCTGCTCGGGACGCGTTTCTGCCGCGGTCTCCGTGGCACTGTCGGCATCAAACGTCCGGGCATCAACGCCGGCAGCGGCGCGGCGTTTGGGGCTCAGGCGTTTATAGAGCCACTCCGCGACCGGCAGGGCAATAAATAGCGAGACGTAAAGCCCGGTGGCATAGGTCAGCAGGTTGCTGGCACCGGCAAAGGCCAGCAGTTCCTCGCGCATCGCGGGCACGGCTTCGGCCAGCGCGCCCGAACAGGCGGCCACCATGCTGCCGCTGCCCACCCCACAGGCCATGGCCAGCGCCCGCGGATCAAACCAGCCGTTGGAGCCGAGAAAACCGGCCATCAGCGCAAACCAGAGGGTGCCGAACATGGTCCCGACCACATAGACCCCCATCACGCCGATGCCTTCCGGCCCCTTGAGCCCGTAGCGGTCCGAGATGATCGCGATGTTGGGTTCCCGCGCAATCGAATAGGTCGCCCCGATCGACTCACGGCCCATTTTCAGCACCAGCACGGCAAACGGCAGGGCGATCAGCATGGTCCCCAGATTGCCCAGCTCCTGAAGGATCAGCGCTGGCCCGGCACTGATGATCTGATCGATCGATGGCCCGATGGTAGACCCAAAGCGGGCAATGAACGGCATGATCGCAATCAGGATCAGAGGTGAAGCCGCATCGCTCAGGCGTGGCGGCACCAGCGCATGAAACCGGCTGGAAAGATGCGGGTTAAGGGCAATGGCCAGCAAAAAGGCATAAAACAGCGGCAGCAATAACAGCGTACCAACGCCCAGCGGAATCTTGATGATGCCGATCCACTCGGCAATCAGCGAGAGGACGACGACCAGGAAATGCAGGCGCAGAAGATCGAGCGGAGACGCTCGGGTGACAGAGGTCATGGCAATGTTCCCATTGTGTTGTCTGGCGTACGGCAGGTCATGACCGGCCGGCGCCTATTGTATGGGCCTCGTGTTCATCACGAGGCCTACAGTATCAATGACCTGGGGGAAATGGGGAAGCGCGGCGATGTGTCGCTGAACCGGGGACATGATCGAAGTCATCGGATCGCGTCCTTCGCCCACACGGGTTCAGCGATGGAAAGATGGCATCCTTCAACGGAACATGTCTCCCTTTAGAAGGACTCACTCTCCACTCAGGCTTACCACCACCTCATGCGTCCGCCCATCCAGCGCCACCCTTGCTTCACCAATGATCTCCAGCCGCCCCCCATCCAGCGTGATCCCCACCGCCTCTCCATCCTCAACCCGTTCAACGCGAATCGTCACGTGGTTGCCCTCAAGCTCCACGGTGGCTGAATACCCGGGCCAGTCATCGGGGATGCATGGGTTCACGATCAGTTCGCGCCCTTCACGGCGAATGCCGAGAATGCCCTGCACGCCGGCCTGATAGAGCCAGCCGCTGGATCCGGTGTACCAGGTCCAACCGCCGCGGCCAGTATGCGGCGGTTGTGAGTAGACATCTGCGGCGATCACGTAGGGCTCGACGCGGTAGCGCTGGACGGCCTCATCGGTCAGCGCGTGGTTGATCGGATTGAGCATCGAAAAGAGCTGATGCGCGCGGTCGGCCTGGCCAAGCCTTGAAAAGGCAAGAATCGACCAGGTGGCGGCGTGGGTGTACTGGCCGCCGTTTTCGCGAAGTCCCGGCGGGTAGCCCTTGATGTAGCCGGGCTCCTGATCGCTTTGATCAAACGGCGGGGTGAACAGTAGCGCCAGGCCGTCGTCTTCACGAATCAGATGCTTGAAGACGCTGTCCATCGCCTGTTGTTGCCGTGCCGGGTCGGCACCGCCGGACAGCACCGACCAGGACTGGGCAATGGCATCGATCCGGCACTCTTCATTGGCACTTGAGCCCATCCACTCGCCGCTATCAAAGGTGGCGCGGCGATACCAGGCGCCGTCCCAGGCCTGGGTTTCCAGCGCCTCGCGCAGTGCTTCGGCCCGGTGTCGCCAGCGCTCGGCGCGCGCCGGGTCGCGGGGCGTGATCAGCGGGTCAAACAGGGCCAGCGTGCGTAGCAGCAGCCAGCCCAGCCAGACACTTTCACCGCGGCCTTCCTCACCGACCCGGTTGAAGCCGTCGTTCCAGTCGCCGGTGCCGATCAGCGGCAGGCCGTGTTCGCCGAACTGCTCCAGCGTCTGCTCCAGTGCTCGTACGCAGTGCTCAAGCAGAGGGGCCTGTTCTTCGGCGTCTGAGGGCTGGGTAAACTCGTCGTGGGCACCGGGGGCGAGTTTCGGGGCCTCCAGAAAGCCTACCGGCTCGTCGAGTACGGCCTCGTCACCGGTGCGCTGTATGTAGGTGGCAGTGGCAAACGCCAGCCACACCCGGTCATCGGCGATGCGGGTACGTACGCCTTGCCCCGAGTGCGGTAGCCACCAGTGCTGCACGTCGCCTTCCAGAAACTGTCGTCCGGCGGCGCGCAGCAGGTGATGGCGGGCAAGCTCGGGCAGAGCGAAGGTGAGCGCCATGCCGTCCTGCAGCTGATCACGAAAGCCGTAGGCGCCGCTGGCCTGATAAAACGCCGAGCGTGCCACCACACGACACGCCAGCGTCTGATAGGTCAGCCAGCCGTTGAGCATCACATCCATCGCCCGATCGGGTGTTTTGACCTGCAGCGTGTCATGGAAGGTGCGCCAGTACGCCTCGACAGACGCCAGCTCTGCCACCAGATCGGCCTGTCGATAGCGCGTGATCAGCGTTCGAGCGGTCTCGATATCACTGGCCTGGCCCAGCAGGGTGGCCAGCGTGACGGTCTCGTGCGGCGCTAATGTGAGCGTGCACTGCAACACCGTGCAGGGATCACATCCGGCACCGACCCGGCCGCTCAAGGATTTTTGACGGCGCAGTGCCTCGGGCTCGGCCAGCGTTCCCGTGCCCAGAAACTCGCGTCGATCAGCTGTCCAGCCGCTCTGGCGGGCATCGAGATCCACGAAGCCGACCCGGTCGGGGAAGGCCATGTTCCAGGGATTTTTGACCAGCAGCGCGCCGGTGGCGAGATCGTGCTCGGTGATCAGACAGGGCGCACTTTTGGCGCGCAGGTTGCCCATGATCCAGCTGGCATAGCCGGTGATGATCAGCCGCCTGGGGCTCGAGGTGCGGTTGGTGAGGGTGAGCTGCGAGATCCTGACCGGGTCTTCCAGCGGCACGAACTGTACCAGCGTCATCGAAAGCGCGCGGGTGTCGTGTTCGAAGCGGCTGACGCCGAAACCATGACGAGCCACATATCGCGTGTCTGACCGACCGGGGCGCCAGGGCGCGGCGGTGACGGTGTCGATGGCACCGGTATCGGCATCCTGAATGTAGAGCACGTCGCCGGGCGGATCTCCCACTGCATCGTTGGACCAGGGCGTGAGCTGGTTGTCGCGGCTATTGTCTGCCCACACATAGCCCGCACCCTCGGCGGAGACCTGAAAGCCAAAGCCCTCGTTGGCGACCACGTTAATCCAGGGTTGCGGCGTGGTGGCGCCGTCATCGAGCACGCAGACGTACTCGCGCCCGTCACTGGCAAAGCCGCCGGTGCCGTTGAAAAATTCCAGCGTCTCTTTATCAAACCTGTCGAGCCTCTCTTCTTCGGGATGGGCCAGATCGCGCGGCACCGGTTCACGCTGGATGGGCGTGACGCCTGTCTGCGAAAGCTCAAGGGTGAGCGGTAACAGGTGATCGTCATCGCCGGCCAGCAGTGCCGTCAGCTGTCGGTGCAGCGGCCCCTTGTGGGCCCGGAGCACCACGCGCGCCGTGGCCAGTACCAGATCCCGCGCCGCCTGGCTCAGCTGCGTGCCCCGCAGCGAGATGACCGAGCCCAGCCAGGGTTCATGGCTGTCCTGCGGGGAGGCGTGCGTGCGTATGGCGGTGTCGATGGCGTCCTGTAGCTCCTGCAGGTAGGAGTAGGCGTGCTCGTTGAGAATCACCAGATCGACACCGAGCCCCCTGGCGCGCCAGTACTCGCGGGCGCGCAACAGGGTATCCACCCAGGCGATTTCTTCGGTATCGGCCAAGTGCAGCACCACGATGGGCAGATCGCCCGAGATGCCCATGGCCCACAGGTCGGACTGCCGCGAGAGCCCGCGAATCAGCGTGGGCTCCGGGGCGCGGAACCGGGCATCGTGATAAAGAATCGGTGCGGCCAGACGCTGGAAGTCGGCGGCCTCGTCCAGCGTGATGTCCAGATGGCGCAGCTGCACCTGAGCCTGCGTCCAGGCAAGGGTTTTGACCCGCTCAAGGGCGCCAGCGTCGTGATGGCGGTCAATCAGGGCGACCAGGCTGTCACGGCTGTCGGCCACCACGGTCCAGAAATCGACGTGAGCGGCGTGCCCCGGGGCGATGGTCACGGTGTGGCGCAGCGAGAAGATCGGGTCAAGCACGGCGCCGGTTCGGCCCTTCGGTATCGCGTCCGTTTCATCGAACGGGGCATCCATCAGCGCTGCCGCGGTGGCCAGCGTGCGGCCGCGTCCCATGAATTGCGCGCGATCGGTCTCAAACCCGGGGCATCGCCGGGTGAGGGCCTCGTCATGATGCCCGCGCGCTGGCCTGTCGCTGTCGGCATCGTCGGTTCGAATGAAGTGGGCGGCCCAGATTGGCGCCTCATGGGGATCGCGATGGCGCCGGGTGGCGGTCAGCGCCTGATATTCGGAAATCAGGTCGGTTTCCACGAACATCTTCGCAAAGGCCGGGTGAGCGTCGTCATGATTGGGCGTGGTCAGTACCAGCTCGGCATAGGAGATCAGCTCGATCGTGACCTCGCGCTCGCCATTGTTGGTGACGGTGACCCGGCGAACCTCGCCGTTGTCCTCACCGGACACCAGCACCTCGAGGGTGGTGGTCAGTGTGCCGTCATGGCGCATGAAACGGGCGTGATCCTCGGCGAATTCGACCTCGCGCGAGCTGTCTGCCGGTTCGGAAGCGGTGGTGAGGTCACCGACGCCGCCAGCCAGCCAGCACCGGCCGCTGTCCCGATCGCGCAGGGCGATGAAGCTGCCCCAGTCATCCAGGGTAGAGTCCTCACGCCAGCGCGTGATGGCCAGTTTTCCCCAGCGGCTGAAGCCGGCGCCGGCGGCAGTGAGCATGACCGTATAGTGGCCGTTGGAGAGCAGATGCGTGACCGGGGGTGACGGCGGCCGGCCGGTCAATCGGCGTACGGCGTCGTCGCCTGAGGGCTGCTCGACCACGATGACATGGTCGGTGTCGTTGGGGGAGGGCAGCGTCGAGACCTCGCGGGGCAGGCGCTCGTGCAGCAGCAGCTCGCTGGCCTGAATCATCGGTTCGGCGCGAAAGTGGGTGCGAAGCCGGCCATCAAGCAGGACGTTGGCGATCGCCACGATCGTCATGCCCTGATGGTGGGCCATGGCGTTGCGCACTACCACAAAGCGCCGGTCCAGCGGCAGGCGGGTGGGGGTGAAATCGATGGCGTCGAAAAAGCCATAGCGCCCTTCGGCGCCCAGTTCGCGCAGCCGCTCAAAGTTCTCGATCGCCGCTTTGGGCGCGACCATGGCGGCCAGCGCCGTGGCATAGGGGGCGAGCACAAAGCTGTCGGCCAGCCCGCGCTTGAGGCCGAGCGAGGGCACGCCGAAGTTGGAATATTGATAGTTGAAACTCGCATCGCGGGCGTTATAGGCGGATTCGGAAATCCCCCAGGGCTCGCCGCGCTGGCGCGCGTAATCCTGCTGACAGGCCACGACCAACCGGTTGGTCTGCTCAAGCAGGCTGTCGCGCGGGGCGCGCATGACCAGTGAGGGCATCAGGTACTCGAACATCGACCCCGACCAGGACATCAGCACCACGCCGTCGGGCTGGGGGCTGACGGCGCGACCCAGTCGGAACCAGTGGCGAGTAGGCAGATCGCCCTTGGCGATGCCCACCAGACTTGCCAGCCGCGCTTCAGAAGCCAGCAGGTCATAGCAGCCTTCATCGAGACGGTCTTCGCGCGGGTTATAGCCGATCGACATGAGCCGGCGCTCGGGCACCAGCAAAAAGGTGAAATCCATCTCGTGGGTCAGGGTGCGCGCTTGCTGGGCCAGTGTCAGCAGCCGCTGGGCCAGCAGCTCGTCATCCGAGGTATTGGCGTGGTCCTCGGTGTGCTCGTCGAGACAGCGCTCCAGTCGCATCAGCCACTCGGCCATCGGGGTGCGCTGACTCAGCGCCTCCTGGGCTTCATCGTCATTTTCCGAGACAAGGCTCACGCCACCGGCCTCGTCATCGCGAACGTCAGGGGCGTATTCGGCACGAGTAGCCATGCCTGCCATCTGTACGCGCCATCGGGTCAGCCAGTGTCGGAGATCGCCATCCCCCAGCGTGGCGTCGTCGCGGTCGCTTTCTGATTCGCGCGCCAGCCGCTCGATCAGCGCCTCAATCTCCTTGCAAAGCGTGGCCCTGGCCGCCGCCGACAGGGTCTCGTTAAGCCCGGTGTCTTCATGCAGCAGGTGGAGCGTGTCGATCAGGCCGCTGTGCGGGTCGGCGATACGCGGAGTATCGATCCACGCCTCACAGACATTGGCCAGCGCGATCAGGTGGCCGGCCAGGTTGCCGCTGTCGACGGCCGAGACATAGCGCGGCTCCAGCGGTCGGGTCGTGGCCGTGTCATACCAGTTGTAGAGATGTCCCCGGCAGCGTTCCATCGAATCGAGGGTGGCCAGCGTCGCCTCCAGACGCGCCACGGCCGCGCGGGTACCGATCCAGCCAAAGTCGCGCGCCGCGACACAGGCGAGCAGGTAGAGTCCGATATTGGTCGGCGAGGTGCGCTCGGCGATGATCGGATGAGGGTCGAACTGGAAGTTGTCCGGCGGCAGTGCGTGAGAAGCTGGTGTGACGAAGGTCTCGAAGAAGTGCCAGGTGCGCCGGGCGATATGGCGCAGCGTGCGGGCCTGCGTCGTGTCGAGCTGTAGATTGTCGGTGGTGTCGCGCGGGGCGCGGCTGGTCCACAGCGCCATCAGCGGGGCAGCAAGCCACGCGGCCAGCAGCGGCAGCAGCAACGCCCAGCCGGGCGTTTCAAACAGGGCCAGTGCCAGCACCACGACCAGCGCCAGCAGCGCGCCGCCGGACATTGCGCGGGCGAAGCTGGCCGCACCCGGATGGCGATCTTTTACCAGTGCGGCCGCAGTGGTCCATTCGAGCAGGTGGCGTCGCGAGACGTAGACGCGATAGAGCGTTCGGGCGATGGCATCCATCATCTGCCAGGCCTGATCGGCCAGCAGCACGATGTTCAGCGCACAGCGTCCGCTTTCCAGCGTCAGATCCCGGGCCAGCGTACGCCGGTGATGACGCCAGTCGCCGTCGTAGTGGCGCGGCTTGAGGGCAAAGGTGATCGGCAGCAGCGCCGGAATGATCAGCGCGCCCAGCGTCAGCGTGATGGCGATCAGGGCTACTGGTACCCGGAAGGCGGCGCACACCGCGAAAGCCGCAAACAGGCACGGTGCCAGCAGCGAGCGGCGCAGGTTATCGACGATCTTCCAGCAGCCAACGGCGCCCAGGGCGCGCCGGTCGGCACGGCGTCCGACGACCCAGGGCAGCAGCTGCCAGTCGCCGCGTACCCAGCGGTGCTGGCGGCGAGCGGCCACGTCGTAGCGCTCGGGCTCTGCCTCGACCACTTCGACATCCGTGGCCAGCCCCGCGCGCGCCAGAATGCCCTCGAGCAGATCGTGACTGAGCAGGCTGTTGTCCGGAATGCGCCCGGCAAGCGCCCGCTCGAAGGCGTCCACGGCGTAAATGCCCTTGCCGGCAAACGACCCCTCGCCAAAGAGGTCCTGATAGAGATCCGACACCGCCGCACTATAGACATCGAGCCCGCCCGGGGCCGAAAAGAGCCGCTGATAGCGCGAGCCCTGCCGGCCCACCGGCAGCGACGGCGTGATGCGCGGCTGTAAAATGGCGTGGCCGTGGGTCACGCGGCCGTCGATGTCGAACACCGGCTGATTGAGCGGGTGGGCCATCTTGCCCACCAGCCGGGAGACGGTATCGCGGGGCAGACGCGTATCGCTGTCGAGCGTGACCACATAGCGAACGTCTTTCGGTACCCACAGCGGTTGATCGTTAACGCTCATCCAGGAGGTGTCCTGCGCGCCGCACAGCAACCGGTTGAGCTCGGTCAGCTTGCCGCGCTTGCGCTCCCAGCCCATGTAGCGTTCTTCCTGGGCATTGTACTGACGTCGCCGATAGAGCAGTACAAAGCGCGGGCCGGCCGGGCCGGGGCCGTGGCGCTGGTTGAGCACGGCGATGGCGTCACCGGTGAGGTGCAGGCGTCGGGCGTCATCCGGCAGCGTTTCGCGATCGGCATCGAGCCCATCAAGCAGCAGGGCAAACGTGACATCGCCTGCCCTGCCGGAGAGATAGTGCACTTCCAGCCGCTCGACGAGCTCATGAAGTTCATCGTCATCGCCGAGCATCGCCGGAATCACCACCAGCGTTCTCATCGAGCCCGGCACGCCGCTTTCCAGCGCCAGCCCTGGCAGGGCCTCGCCGCCCACGCCCATGCCCAGCATGCGATTGACCAGTGACAGCGCAATGTCGTTGGCCGGCAGCACCATCAGCGCCAGCCATACCCATGTCCAGGCCGATACCCGTCCGGCCGATTCGAACCCCCACCAGGCCAGCAGCAAAAAGGCCGCGGTCAGCAGCCAGCAGGCCCCGGAATAGCCCCTCAGCCCCAGCCCGAGGACCATTCGTCGAATACGCAGGCCGGTCGGGGCGCGAAAGCCCAGCCGTCCTTCGAGTTCGGGGCGGCCCTTGTCGATCAGATAGTAGCCGGGGTCTGTGCGCTGAACGTCGAGCGGATCGGCCACTGCGTCCATCGGGATCGCGTTGGCGGCCTCGAGCGCATGACGTGTGACCGTGAGCTCATCAACGTGGGCGCCCCGGGCGAGCTGCTCGATCGCATCGCGATAGCGGTCGCGCGTGGCGAAATCCATCTCGCCGAAACGGCTGCGCTCGCGCAGGCAGCGATCCACCAGGCTGACGTTCTCGACCAGAGTAGCCCAGTCAAAATCGGCGATGTGGCGCAGGCTGGTGATCGCGTTGCGCACGCTGATGTTGGCGGCGCCCTGACGGTGATGTGCCTGGTGCACGACCGTTTGCGTATTGGTGCCCAGCCGGGTCATCTGCCGTTCCAGCCAGTGAAGCGCCGGCGAGCGCTCCGGGTCCTGATCGCGCAGACGTTTGGCCAGCTGTGCATAAAAATGATCGGCGAAGGCATCGTCGATTGAAGACTGCGCCTCGGCCAGCGCGCGGGCGCTGTCGACCTCGAGCTGAATCAGCTGTTCGCACAGCGCATCGGCAGCGTTGCGGGCATCGCGGGCCCCCATGATCTGGTCGGCCAGACGCCGGATGTTTTCCACCAGCACCAGGCGCAACGAGATCGCTACCGCCCAGAGCTCGCCCAGGGTCAGCGGTTCGACGCGCTGGTAGGCATCGAGAAAGCGGATCAGGGTCGGTGAATCGAAGCGACTGTCGGTGTGCGCGACATAGGCCCAGGCCAGCCCGAACACCCGCGGGTAGCCGGCAAAGGGACCGCCTTCAAGCTTGGGCAGCTGGCGGTAATAGCCCGGTGGCAGGTCGCGCCGGATATCCCCGACGTGTTTTTCGACATGGTTATAGTGATCGAGCAGCCATTCAGCAGCGGGCACGGTATCGTGGCGGTGAGCGGCATCAACGCTCAGGCGGTGATGGATAATCTTGAGTGCCGCGATGTTGTCGGCGAGACGATGATGAAGGGCCACCACTCGGGGCGGGTGCGCGGTAATCGCCTGTGCCCGAGCCAGACTCTCGGCGTGCTGTTCAAGCCGCTCGGGACCAAAGAGTTCTTCCCGCACCGGGGCGGTGTCCTGCCACGGCGAGTGGCCCTGAAAGTGTCGGGCCCAGCGCTGCCAGGGCCTCATCGTTGTCCTGCCGGGCCGGAGCAGGCCGTGAACCACACATCAAGGAAGCATAGAGCAGGAAAACATCGTTCCATCGTCGTTCTCCTTCTCGTCACGAGACGAGAGAGCGGCCGGACAGGCGCGGAGATGCGCTTCCAGCCGAATCAGGCATGATCACTTCATACCGCGGGGCGAGCGCATTGCGATAGGCAGGGCGTCAATCCACGGTGTCATGAACGAGGTGAGGGGAGGCGCATCAGGGAAGGGCGCGTGGGCCGTCAACAAGGGCGGTGGGGCAAGACACGCGGTTGACGCGAATCCGGGCAGATCGTTGGATATAGTATGGATCGGCCCGGGACGTTTGACGAACAGGTTTGACTTATATATGCCATCTTCGAGTCATGCGGCTCATCGACATCGCTTGCGGCATCATGGCAGGACAAACATCACGAAACGGCTGGCGTGACAAGGCGCTCGTTCAAAATATCTGGCGTCAGCTCGTGTACTTCTTCGAGGATTCGAAAACCGTGAATCAGCGAGTCAACGGGGCCGTGCTGTTGCTGGATTCCGGCATTGGTGGGCTGACCATTGCGCGTGCCATACGTCATCGCCTGCCGGGTCTCAAACAGCACTATATCGCCGATTATGCGGCCTTCCCTTATGGCCATCTTGCGACCGACGCGCTGATTGCGCGGGTGTGTGAGCTGGCCACCCGTTTTGTGGCGGTGTGTCCGGTCGATGCGGTAGTGATCGCCTGTAATACCGCCTCGACCGTCGTTTTGCCTTCATTAAGAGCGCAGTTGTCTGTGCCGGTGGTCGGCGTGGTGCCGGCGATTCGACCGGCCGCGACGGCCAGCCGCAGCGGTGTCATCGGCGTGCTGGCCACCCCGGGCACGGTGAAAAGCGCCCACGTCGCGACCCTGATCGAGCGCTTTGCCGGACATTGCCGGGTGTTGACGGTCGGCGCTTCGAATCTGGCCGCACTGGCCGAGCAGTACTGGCTTGAGGGCACACTCCATGAAAAGGCTCTGGCCCTTGAGCTCTCTGCCCTGCGTGACCCCGAATGGCGCTCACTCGATCGGCTGGTACTGGGCTGCACTCACTATCCGCTGCTTCGAGATCCGATTCAGGCGCAGCTGGGCGGCCACGTTCAACTGATCGATTCGGGTGACGCGGTCGCCCGACGGCTGGAGGTTGTGCTGGGGGACGGCTCACTGACGCAGGGTGACAGCTCTGCTGGCCGTTTCCATGTAACTGGCGCACTGCCGGTAGAGGCCGGGTTTGAAGCGCAGGTCAGGGCCGAGGGGTTTGGCGAGATCCTCGTGAATGGATACTGACAAGGGTCAGAATGACTGAAGGCCAACGTCGCCAGCATCAAGACGGTATTCTGTTGGTAAGCACTTCACACTGAAAATAGCGAGGAAGCAGCGTGGCAAAAACCGATCAAACCTTGCGGGCACTGCATGATGAAGGACTGTTACTGCTGGCCAATGTGACCGATGCCGGTAGCGCCCGCCTCGTGGAAGCCAGAGGCGCCAAAGCCGTGGCCACCAGCAGCGCGGCACTGGCCTGGTCATGGGGCTATCGAGACGGTAACCAGCTGCCGCTCAAGCTTTTAAGCGCCAGCGTTGAGGCCATGGCTCGGGTGCTGACCGTACCGCTGAGCGTGGACATCGAAGGCGGCTTCTCGGACGATCCCGACAAGGTGGCAACGGTCGTCGAAGCGGTTCTGACGGCCGGCGCCGTCGGCATCAATCTGGAAGACGGTCATGCCAGCCCGGAAATACTCTGTCGCAAGATCGAGGCGGCAAGGCGTGTGGCAGAGGCCAAAGGCGTGGATCTGTTCATCAACGCGCGTACTGACGTGTATCTCAAGGGGCTGGTCGCGCCCGAGCAGCAGCTCGCCGAGACCCTGACCCGGGCGGGTTTTTACAGCAGTGCCGGGGCCGACGGCCTCTTTGCCGCCGGCATGGTTGATGCTGATGACATCGGCGAGCTGTGTCGCTCGACCCCGCTGTCGGTCAACCTGCTCTATCGCCCTGATCTGCCGGAGATCGAGGCGCTTTGCGAACTCGGCGTCAGACGCCTGAGCGCCGGTTCGGCCATTGCCGAGTTTCTGTATGGCGCCAATGCCGCGCTGGCGGCTGACTTCATGATCACCGGCAGACTCTCGACGCAACACCTGGACGCCCTGACCTATAAGGGGCTGAACGAGCTGATGCCGCCGGTGTAGGGCAGGTCATTCCAGCCGTCGCAGGTGCCCGGTACGCGTGCCGATGTTGATGGCATGCTGCTGCAGCGCCTTGATCAGTGACTTGCGATAATGGCAGGTCATGCTCGAGGTGGCGGTGGCGCAGCTCAGAGCTCCAGGAGACTCACCTGCCTGTGTCGTGATCGCGACGGCAACGCCGGTATAGCCCTCAAGGCCGATACCGCCAGCACTAACGGCATGTCCCTGGCGAGCCGCCTGGTGGATGCGCCGTCGAATCCTTGAGAGTTCAAGGTGATATTCACGTTTCAGGCGAGGCGCATTGTGCTGCAGGATGTGTTCGCGCTGTTCGCGTTTCATGGCAGCCAGCAAGGCGATACTGGCCTGACCCACGCCCATCAGAATGCGCCCGCCTACCGCCTGTGAGAAACAGCGAACCGGACGTTCGCCATCCTGCATCTCCAGACACAGCGCAAAATACCCGTCCGGTACCAGAAGAAAGAAACTGTCACCGAATTCGGCGGCCAGCTGCAAAAGCGCAGGCCTGGCCAGCTCGCGCAGCCCGCTATCGTTGCCGGCCTGTGCGCCCAGCGACAAGAGCTCATAGCCCAGAAACCAGGCGCCGCGCCCCGATGGCTGGCGCAACATCCCCTGCTGACGAAGCCCGGCCAGCAAACGGTAAAGGGTGGCGCGCGACAGTTCTGTGCTTGCCTGTAGCGTTTCAAAGGTGGCGCCCTCATCACCCCGGGCGGCCACCGTGCGAAGAATCTGCATGGCGCGTCCCAGTGTCTGGGTGCCTGCGATCTCGGGACGTTCTTCGACAGGGGGCAGGTGTGCTGGACCCGACATGATGCCTCCCGAACAAGGATGTTGTTGTCTCACTATATGAGCAAACCACCCCCGTCAAAAGCCATCTCTCACGCTCTGGTTGTTGTCCGGTAAGCCGGAGTGATAGATGTCATGACAGTCAAAGCAACAACAGGAAGGCTGCCATGTATCCCAACATCCTGCCGGTAGAGACGACCGATATCCTGCCCGAGGCCACCGATGTGGCCGTTATCGGGGGCGGTATCATCGGTGTCTGTACGGCCTGGTCGCTGGCACGGGCCGGAGTGCGTGTGACCCTGTTGGAAAAGGGGGTTATTGCCGGTGAGCAATCCTCCCGCAACTGGGGCTGGTGTCGCACCATGGGGCGCGCTGAGGCCGAGATCCCGCTGGCCATGGCGAGCCTTGCGCGCTGGCCCGAGATGGCTGCCCGGCTGTCAGAGGATATCGGCTTCAAGCGTACCGGCATCGTTTATGCCTGTCGCAACGATGCTGAAATGGCTCAGCAGCAGCAATGGCTTGAGCGTGCCCGAAACTACGGTGTCAGCTCTCGAATGATTGAGCGCAAAGAGCTTGCACAGCTGATGCCCCAGGCCAGTCCAGAGGCTTTTGTCGGCGCGCTCTATACCGCCGATGACGGGCGTGCCGAGCCTCATGTTGCCACCTCAGCCATCGCTCGCGATGCTATCCGCGCTGGTGCCAACGTGATACAGCGCTGCGCTGTACGGGGTGTCGAAACCCGCGCTGGCCGAGTACATGGCGTGATTACCGAAAAGGGTACGCTGCAGACCCAGACGATTGTTCTGGCCGGAGGGGCATGGTCGTCGTTGATGTGTCGGCATCTGGGCATTCGACTCCCGCAGCTCAAGGTACTTGGGTCGGTCATGCGTACCCGGCCCATGGCCGGCGGGCCGGAACTGGCATTGGGTACCAGCGGATTCTCCTTTCGAAAGCGCGCCGATGGTGGTTACACCATCTCCAATCGGGGCGGCATTCTGGCCCCCGTCGTGCCGGACAGCTTCCGGTTTCTAAAGGACTTTCGGGGCATGTTGCGCGACAGCCGTGAGGAGTTCCGGCTACGACTGGATCGCCGGCTGTGGCAGGAGGCGCGCCATTGCCGAGGGTGGCGTGATGACCATGTATCTCCCTTCGAGCGCGAGCGGGTCCTCGACCCCACTCCCTCACAGCGAGTACTGCAACAGGCACGACAACAGATTGGCGAGGCCCTGCCCTTTTTCAAGCACATCGAGATACAGCAGCACTGGGGCGGCATGATCGATGTGACCCCTGATGCCGTGCCGGTCATGGATCAGGTTGATGCGATGCCCGGGCTTTATCTGGCCACTGGCTTTTCCGGGCATGGTTTCGGCACCGGCCCGGGTGCCGGGCAGCTGATGGCCGATCTGGTGACCGGTGCCACGCCGCTGGTAGACCCGAGCCCTTATCGCTTCGGGCGCTGGCAGAAGGCGAGCTGACGGTTTCCGTCAATATGGTAGTACCCAAGATAATAACAATGCTCAAAAGGAGTCCGATATGACGTTTTCGATACAAACGTTCATGAGCGATGTGGGTCTGATGTCACTGCTGCTGCTGGCCGGGGTGGTGCTGCGGGCCAGGATAGTGTGGATACAGAAGCTGTTTCTACCGGCCAGTATCACCGCCGGACTGCTGGGATTGCTACTGGGGCCGAATGGACTGGGATGGCTGGGTTTTTCTGACGCCATTGGCAGCTATCCAGGCATACTGATTGCCTTTATCTTTGGCTCGCTGGCGCTATCGGCCGAGCGGGTGCCGCTCAAGAACATGGCCGGGCGTGTAGGCAGCATGTGGTCGTTTGGCAACATGGCACTGATTGGCATGTACGGTGCAGGTGTCCTGTTTGCCCTGCTATTTCTGGCGCCGTTCTGGTCGGCGATGCCGGAGGGGTTTGGCCTGCTGCTGGCGGCTGGTTTTGTCGGCGGGCATGGTACTGCAGCGGCCATTGGTGAAGTGTTTGCCGCACATGGCTGGTCGGAGGCCACATCGCTTGCGATGACATCGGCCACCATCGGGGTGCTCTGCTCGATTCTCGGCGGTATTGCCATTATTCGTCGCAGCGCACGCAAGGGACGCACCAGTTTTATCAGCGATTTCGAATCCCTGCCCGGTGAGCTTCGCACGGGGCTGGTGCCACGCGAACGTCAGGAAAGTGAAACGGTCGAAACCGTCTCTTCCATGACCATTGATCCGCTGCTGTTTCATTTGCTGCTGGTGGCAGGCGTTGCCGGCGTCAGTTTCTGGCTCAAGGGACAAATCGCTGCCTGGTTTGATTTTTCGGCTCCGGCCTTTGCACTGGCCTTTCTGGTCGGGCTGGGCGTCAATGCAGCCATGGGAAAGCTCGGCATTCGACAGTACATGAGTGCGCCGTTAATCAATCGTATCGGCAGTGGGGCCACCGATGTGCTGGTGGCCTTCGGGATCGCCTCGATCAATCTGGCCGTTGTGGCCGCTTACTTTCTGCCTTTGTTGCTGTTGATGATTTTCGGGCTGGTGTTCAGCTATGTCTTTTTTCGCTACGTGGCCCCCATGCTGTTTCGCGATTACTGGTTCGAGAAGGGGCTGTTTGGCTGGGGCTGGTTTACCGGCACGGTGGCGATGGGCATTGCGCTGCTCAAGATTGTGGACCCGAGGCTTAAAAGCAAAACGCTGGATGATTTCGCACTAGCCTACATTTTCGGTGCACCCATCGAAATCATGCTGGTGACGTTTTCACCGCTGGTACTGATTGCCGGTTATTCATGGCTGTATGCGCTGGTGACGCTGGGCATTGTGGCTGCGATTGCGATGCTGGCAATCCGGGCAGGCTGGTGTCAGGGTGAAAACGGCCCGACTCCGAAAAGCGCCTGATACGATCAGCCGGAACGGCTGCCATCGTTACGTCAGCTGCCGAATCACGCGGGCCGGGTTGCCAACCGCCACGACGTTGGCCGGAATGTCCCGGGTGACCACCGCACCGGCACCGATAACGCTGTTCTCGCCGATGGTAATACCTGCGAGCACGATCGCACCGCCACCCAGCCAGACGTTGTCTTCGATGACGATCGGGGCACCGGCTTCGAGCTTTGCGCGTCTCGAGGCGGCATCGAGTGGGTGGGTTGGCGCCAGCAGCTGTACGTTGGGGCCGATCTGGACGTCCTGGCCGATGGTAATGGGCGCCACATCCAGTGCCACCAGCCCGAAGTTGGCAAATGAGCCCTCGCCAAAGCTGATGTTAAAGCCGTAATCCACAAACAGCGGCGGGCGAATGTGCGCTGTGTTGCCCAATACCTTGAAAAGCCCCTTCAACACGGCGTGGGCGGCGGCGACATCGTGCTCGTAGCCTCTGGTGAACTCGGCCATGGCGGCCTTTGCAACGGCTGAGTCATGCGCCAGTTCGGGGTCATCGGCGAGATAGGGCTCGCCGGCGAGCATCTTCTGTTTCTGTGAACGAACATCTTCTGAATGATCAGCGCACATGATGGGCTCCTGTCGGTTCATGTGTGAAACAAATCAGGCGCCGGGCACCGGTGTCACCAGCGTGCGGCCCTCGTGAAAGGCCTGAAGGTTCTGAATGACCAGCTCCACGGTGGCATCGAGGGCTTCCGGGGAGAGGCCTGCAGTGTGCGGCGTCATGATGATGCGAGAGTCATCCTTCAGCGCCTGCGGCACGTCGGGTTCGTGCTCGAAGACATCAAGAGCGGCGCCGGCAATACGCTTCTCCATGACGGCCCGGGCCAGGGCATCGCTGTTCACCACACTGCCGCGGCCAATGTTGATCACGATGCTCTCGGGTTTCATGGCCTCAAGCAGGGTCTCATCAATGAGATGGCGGGTATCCGGACCGCCGGGCAGGGCGCTGACCAGCACGTCGGCCTGCGCTGCCACATGCTGCGGGTCCGAGGTGTGCGGCCAGTCGAGATCGGCCTTCGGCTGGCGGGAGAAGTAGATGATCGGCATGTCAAAGCCGTAATGGGCGCGCCGAGCGATGGCACGAGCCACGTTGCCCATGCCCAGAAGTCCCAGAGTCTTGCCATGCAGGACCGGTGCGCTGCGGCGAATCTCCTGCCATTGGCCCTGGCGCAGGCCGGCATCGCCCTGGGGAATACGGCGCAGACAGGCCAGTATCAGCCCGAGCGTGTGGTCGGCGACGGTCTCGGCATTGGTGCCGGGGCCGTGCGTTACCGCAATGCCGCGCTCGCGGGCGGCCGATACGTCGATCCCTTCAAAACCGACCCCCTGGGCACAGATCAGGCCCAGGTTCGGCAGTTCGTCCATCTCCTCGGCAGTGAAGCCGATGGTGCCGATGGTCAGGACTGCGCGAATGTCGTCACGATGATGGGTGAGAACTTCGCGGCGGGTGTCGGCGTCTTCCGCCATATGAAGGTGGACACCGGCGGCTTCGATGCGGGCCTGATGATGGCGTGACAGGCGCGTCACGACCAGCAGATGAATCGACATGGCAAACGTCTCTCAAGGCGGGATTGTCATTGTGATCCGGACACTCTGGCACGTTGAGGCCGGCAAGGGGTAGCCCGGCGAATCATGGACGCCACCAGGGAAGCGGTATGCACCATGATCGAAGTGTAGCGCCCTGTGGCGGGGTGCTAATGTTATAGGGTAAGGGCGCGGCGGTATCGTTGCGGCAGCAGACGCCGCCGTATCACTCGTTGTGCTGTCTGACGGTGCTGTCTCCCTGAGCGGGGGCGTTAGCCGCCAGCGCAGGGAGATAGATCATGACACAGAGCATTCTGGTACCCCTGGATGGTTCGCGCAGTGCCCGTCGGGCGCTTGAACACGCCTGTCTGATGCAGCAGGCCAGAGGCGGCGCCCTGCATCTTTTGCATATCGTCGAACCGCCACTGGCCACTGATCAACTGGGCGCGACCACGGGATCGACGCCGGTGGATTACACCCCGGAAAAGGGACATGAGCACGGCATGGCCCTGCTGAAAGAGACCTGGGCGGCCGTGGGCGACCCATCCGCCGACGTGCACTTTCACGTCGAGGATAACCCGCAGGGGCGGCCGGATCGCACCATTGTGGAGATGGCTCAAACGCTGGAGGTGGAGGCCATCGTGATGGGCAGTCGCGGTCTCAGCGACATGAAGGGGCTGATGGTCGGCAGCGTGTCGCACAAGGTGTCTCATGTGGCGCACTGCACCGTGATCACGCTGCACGTGCCCGATAGTGGCCCGGATGAAAGGCTCAACCCCTTGCCGTAGGAGACTAGGGCCCGCCGGGGCAGGCAGGGCCCCGGCAGGCATCCAGGAGAGACGCGGCCGGAAGGCATTCTCTCACCGGAGTGTTATTCGCCCGAGGGCAGCACCTCTTTGTGCGGGGTGTTGTCATCAATGACCGATTCAAAGGTGCGCAGGCGCTTGATGATCGATAGCAGCTCGATGATGGTTGACCAGGAGTTGACCAGATACTGGAAGGAGTCGCGCACCTGCCCAAAGACGTTGAGGATCTGCTGCAACAGGCCCAGCGTCAGCTTGCCGGCCACGATCGAGGGGGCCAGTACAATAAAGCCGAATACCACGTCGGCCTGCAGATAGAAGATGCGGGCAATGTTGAAGTAGGCGTAGTGCCAGTAAAGACGAAAATAGTTCTGTCTGACCCGATCAAACAGCGTGGCCACACTGGCCGGTTCTGCGCGCTCCGGGTCATCCTCGCCGTAGACCAGCTCCTTTCGGTAGGCCGCCTCGACACGCTGATTGCGAAACTCGAGCCCCGGCAGTCGAATGCCGACCACGGCCAGCAGCACGGTGCCAAAGAGTGACCAGGCGATCGCTGCCCATACCAGCGCATTGGGAATGTGGCCGATAAGCGGCAGCTCGGTGATGTTTTGCGACATCGTGACCAGCAGCGGCATGAAGGCAATCAGGGTCATTACCGCCTTGAGCAGATTCACTCCCAGTCCCTCAAGCGTGGTGGAAAAGCGCATGGTGTCTTCCTGCACACGCTGGGCCGCGCCTTCGATATGGCGCAGTTTTGACCAGTGTTTCATGTAGAAATCATTCATGGCCCAGCGCCATCGAAAGATGTAGTGGCTGACCACAAAATAGTTGAGCACCCCGACCGTAACGGCCACAAAGGCGATGCCGGCAAAGCTGAGCATGCCGGTATAGATATCGCTCACCGTCACGCCGCTGTCACCCCCCAGCGCGTTCTGGATCATGTCCCAGAACGGCCCGTACCAGGCGTTGACGGCTACGCTCGTCTGTACCGAAAACCAGGTCATGAAGATGATCAGGGCACTGACCAGAATCGACCAGTGCTGCCAGCGGTGACGGCTGAACATGGCCCATGCCGCGGCAAATATACCCACCCCCAAGGCGTAGTAGAGATAAAACCAGAGCATTGACGGCGCCCAGAAGCGCGCGACGCTGACGGGCAGATCCTCGCCCTCGTTCAATGGCGGCAGCCCGATGACGGCGCCCCAGTCGCTGGCGCCCAGCTGCCACAGCGTGATACACAGCAGCGCCCAGACCAGAACGCTTGAGAAAAAAACAGGCGGATTGGGAAAAAACGACCGTAACACGATAGATATCCTGCGGTAGCGACAACGTTCAAACAGGCCCCGAGGGGCTGCGCATTCTCAATCGACCCCGCAGGCGGGGTTGCGTTCCCCGACCATGGGCGCCGTAGAGGATGACTCAGGAGATCTCGATCTGATAGCGGAAAGTGGCCGCTGCCCCCATCGAGCAGCGATATTCCAGCGGCGTCCGATCATAACCCAGTGCGATGCGTTCGATGACCACTACGGGGTCGCGGGGGGCGATGCCCAGTCGACCGGCCGTGGATGCATCGGCTGAGGCGATGGTCAGCGTCTCGCGTGCCGATCCGATCCGCTGGCCAAAGCGGGCCTCATAAAAGGGATATAAAAGCGTGCCGAACTCTTCAAGAGGCACCTCAAGCAGCCCGGAAAAGCGTGAGGCAGGCAGCCATATCTTCTCGGTCAGCAGGCTGTCATCTTCCAGGGTACGCAGCCGGTCAAGACAGAGACACGGCTCGTTGTCGGCAAGCCCCAGCGCTCTGGAGGCTTCGACTGGCGGCGTCGAGAGGGTGGCGGAAAGAATCCGGCTGCTCGGCACCCGTGATTCACCTTCGGCGTTGACCTGGCGAAAAAAGCGAAAGAAGGAGGCGTCAAAGTCCGGTCGGCGGACGAAGGTGCCACGTCCCTGGCTGCGCTCCAGCAGGCCTTCATTGACCAGTGTATCGATGGCCCGGCGGACCGTGCCTACCGCAATGCCATAGCGGCGTGTCAGCTCCGCTTCGGTGGGGATGGTGCCGCCCGGGGGCCATTCACCGCTGGCGATCCTGTCCATGATTTCCTCGCGCAGTCGCTGATAGAGCGGCAAACGCGCGTCCGATCCCTCTTTCCAGTCACTCATGAATACCTGTCATCAATAAGCGTGGGTAAATGTATAGAACCAATGTCGCATCGTGACGCGATTGACCGCGATATCGGGCCGCTATAAGGTCTCGATTCATATATATGACTATACGACGATAACAATTTTTTCATGACAAGGTACCCAGAATGCCGATATGCAGGGAGCTCAGATGACCGATCAGCATGACGTTTCCATCACCGGGGTGGATACGCACGCCCATATCTTCAGTCAGCATCTTCCCATGGCCAGTCAGCGACGTTATAGCCCTGACTACGATGCCGATGTCAGCCAGTATCTGGCGCATCTGGACCGCTGCGGGCTCTCTCATGGGGTGCTGGTACAGCCAAGCTTTCTGGGAACCGACAATAGTTACATGCTCTCGGCGCTGCGCCAACATGGCGAGCGTCTGCGTGGCACGGCCGTGGTAGCGCCCGACATCGATGACGCCTCGCTCGACGTGCTGGGCGAAGCCGGCGTTGTGGGGATACGACTTAATCTGGTCGGGAAAACGCTGGACGACTACAGCGCGGCCCACTGGCAGCACCTGTTTACCCGGCTGGCCCATCGGGGCTGGTCTGTCGAGATTCAGCGAACGCTGGCGGATCTGGACGCCGTGGTTCCAGCCATTCTGGCCTCGAACGTGGCCGTCGTGATTGATCATTTCGGCCTGCCGGAAGGTGGAGCCCTTGATGTCACGCGCCGCGAGCATCGCTGGTTTCTGGACCTGCTGGGCGAAAGCAATCTATGGGTCAAGCTTTCGGCCACCTATCGCAGCGGGCTGAGCGTCGATCAGGCCCGTACCAGCATCGATGCGCTCTGTCATGGCGCAGGTCATGCCGAGCGCCTGGTCTGGGGCAGTGACTGGCCGCATACCCGCTTTGAGCATCAGACCGATTATGCGTCCCAGTTTGCCCTTGGGGAAACGCTGATGCCTGACCCTGCGCTGCGTCGGAAGGTCATGATCGATAACCCGGCGCGTCTTTTCATGATTGATGTCCGGGAGAATCACCAATGCTGAGTCTGCTGATCGTGGGGGCGATCGTTGCCGCCATCGCGCTGGGCTATCTGACGCGTATCAATATCGGGCTTTTCGCCATTGCGATGGCCTATGTGATTGGAAGCTTCGTGATGGGCATGAAGCCCTCCGAAGTGATCAACCTCTGGCCGCTGAAACTCTTTTTCATCATCTTCTCGGTCTGTCTGTTCTACAGCTTTGCCATCGTCAACGGCACGCTTGAAAAGCTGGCCGAGCACATGATGTATCGCTGTCGCAATGTGCCTCACCTGCTGCCCTATGCCATCTTTGGGGCGGCGACCCTGATTTCGGCGCTGGGCGCGGGATACTACACGGTGCTGGCCTTCATGGCCCCGATCACGATCCTGCTGTGTGCTCGTACCGGATTGAGCCTGATCATTGGCGGCATGTCGGTGAACTACGGGGCACTGGCCGGTGCCAACTTCGTTTCCAGTCAGAGCGGCATCATCTTTCGTGGCCTGATGACCGCCTCGGGCGTGCCGGAAAGTACGGCCTTCATCAACGGGATCGGCATTTTCCTCTCCACGGCCGTGATTCCGCTGATCGTGATTTCAGGGTTCGTGTTTCTGGCCGGCAACAAGCGGGCCATGGCCGATGCCATGTCGCACGTGGAGGCGCCCGCGCCGCTCAATCGCGATCAGCGCATTACGCTGTTACTGACGCTGATCATGATGGCCGTGGTGCTCGCACCGCCCATCGCGGCACTGATCGCCCCGGATAATGCGCTGATCAACTACGTCAATGCCCGTATTGACATCGGTCTGGTCGCGAGTGTCTTTGCCGTGATCGCGCTGCTGCTCAAGCTTGGAGATGAGCGCAAGGCCATTGCCAGCATTCCCTGGGGCACGCTGATCATGATTTGCGGGGTCGGCATGCTGATTGCGATTGCCATGAAGGCCGGAACGATCGATCTGCTGGCCTCCTGGATCAGCGGCAGCATTCCTCCCGTACTGGTACCGGTGGTCTTTGGGGTGATTGCCGCCATGATGTCGCTGTTTGCCAGCACCCTGGGCGTCGTCACGCCGGCCCTTTTCCCGGTCGTGATGCCGATCGCGCAGACTTTGTCGATCGATCCGATGATCATTTTCATCAGCATTGTGGTAGGGGCACAGGCGACCTCCATTTCACCCTTCTCCTCGGGCGGCAGCCTGATTCTGGGCTCCTGCCCCAGCGAAGAAAGCCGTACGGCGCTCTTTCCGAAACTGCTCTTTCGTGCTGCACCGCTGGGCTTTGTGGTGGCCCTGGTCTTCAATCTGGCGCTGGCGTTTGTCTTCTAGTCACGTCTGCCCATGAAGAAGAAGGCATGACGCCGTCGGGGTTTCCCCCGACGGCGTTTTCATGAGGGCACTACCAGTTCAGCGTTTCGAAATCGCCTTCCTTTTGGGGCGTTGAAGCCGCTTCACGTTCGGTGGCGGGATCGTTGGTGGCGCCATCGGCCGGCAGAGGTCCGGCGCCCGGATCGCGGGAAATGCCGTCGGTCACGGGGTGATCACGGAAGTATTCATCAAAGCGCATCCGGGCGTCTTCACCAAACAGGATCTCACACGCCTCCATCAGCCCTTCCGACTGACGAATGGTCTCCTGACGCGAGACGAGGCTGATCTTGGAGCGCCGTCGCAGGAAGTCCTCGAGTTTGGTGATCATCTCGCGACGCGCCGCCTGACGCACCTCGGCGCGGATATATTCGGTGCCCTCGATGAGGATCTCTGCCTGGCGCGGGTCCTCACGAATGTACTCAAGTATACCGATCGCATGCGCCGCGTAGCGCCGCCACAACCGGGTCGAGAGCGGCTCGGAGGCGCTGGCATCGGTGTAATCGTCGAGCTTCATCAGGCGCGCCTGGTGGAAGAACTCGTCGCGTACCGCATCCACCGGCTCGCCGTACCAGCGGTAATCGGGAAAGCGGATGTCGATGCCCATGGTCCTGACCAGGTCAACGATCTCTTCGCCGACATTGATGCAGTCGGTGAGCTTGCCGCCAAAGATGCTGATAAAGCCCTGATCGATGTCGGAATCGATCTCGTGCTTGCGCGAGAGCTGCAGGAAGTCGCGGTCGCCTCCGCTGGTGTTCTGTACGGCCAGCGGTCGCACGCCGCAGCGGGTGGCGATGATGTCATCCCGGTCCAGCGGCTTTTCGAGCGACAAACGCGCATTGATGTTATCGAGCACGAACCTGATGTCGTCGTCGGTGATGGCCGCGTGCGGATCTTCGGTGCGGGTGTCGGTCGTGCCGATACAGGTCCGGGTGCCCATGGGGATGGCAAAGAACAGTCGTCCGTCCTCATCGAAAAACGCCAGCACGCGCTTGTTGGGCGTGATTTGATCGACGATGAGATGGATGCCCTTGGACAGCACATGACTGTGTTCGGTCTTTTTGTGTGCCAGGGCATTGGTGCGATCGGCCAGCGGGCCGCAGGCGTTGACCAGCGTCTTCGTTTTGACCGTCCATTCACGGCCACTCATGACGTCTTTCAGGCCCACGTGCCAGAGTTTGCCCTGACGCTCGAAGCCGGTGGCCTCGACATAGTTGGCCGCCACACAGCCGCTGTTCATGGCGGTGCGCACGAAGTTCCACACGAAGCGGGCATCGTTGTCGTGCAAAAAGGCATCCGAGTACTCGAAACAGCCGGTGGCCGATGTCGTGTTGATGACCGGCTCTTCGCGGTTAATGGTGCCAAGGCCCGGCAGGCGTGGCACTCGGGTAAAGCAGTTGCCGAACAGCCAATAGATCCAGGTGCCCGCCCACAGCATCAGGGGGTGCCAGCGAAAGCCCCTGGTGATCGTGGTGAGAAAGCGGATTTCCTGCACGGTCGACGGATAGTGCTTGATCAGATGGTTACGCGAGACACACAGTTCGCGCACCAGCTTGAAGTCCCGCGACTCCATGTATTTGATGCCGCCCCAGATAAGGTTGGACGACCACATGCTGGTCATGCCGGCGAAGTCGCCCTGTTCCACCAGACCGACCTTGACGCCGCGCCCGGCCAGTGCCGCGGCGCAGACCGCACCGTTGATGCCGCCGCCAATGATCAGCGTGTCGTAGGTTTCGCCGTCGGCCAGCCTTTCGATATTGCTTTGCCTGAGTTGCATCGTCCTGCTCCGCGTCATGAAGGAGTGGCGCGCCGTCGCGGATAAACTCGCAGCGGCGTTGTCATGCCTTCAGTGTACTACCGCTGGCCAATGTTGCATCCGACCGGTCGATTTGTGGCCCCCGCGCTCACCATCGCCTCGGCCTGTTTGAGGGCGTACAGAAGGCTCGATGGATCGGCAATGCCCTGGCCTGCAATATCGAAGGCGGTGCCGTGGTCGACGCTGGTACGCACGAAGGGCAGCCCTACCGTGATGTTCACGCCGTTATCGACCCCTAAATACTTCACCGGGATCAGACCCTGATCGTGATACTGCGCCACGACGGCATCAAAGTGGCCGCGACGGGCGTTCATGAAGACCGTATCGCCCGGCCAGGGGCCGGAAGCGTCGATGCCCTCTTCCCGGGCCCGGGCGATGGCCGGGGCAATGATGGCGTCATCCTCCCCGCCGAACAGACCCCCTTCGCCGGCATGCGGGTTAAGCCCGGCGACGGCGATGCGAGGATGATCGATGCCGTAGGCATGGCACGCCCGGGCGGCAAGGCGGATGGCACGCAGTTCGCGCTCGGGAGTGACGGCGTCGATGGCCTGACGAAGGGAGAGATGGATCGATACCAGCATCACGCGCAGCTCGTCGTTGGCCAGCATCATGCCGAAGTCCTGCGTGCCGGCGCGGTCGGCGAGAATCTCGGTGTGTCCGGGGTAGGGGATGCCGGCCGCGGCCATGGCGGCCTTGTTGAGCGGGGCAGTGACGATGGCGCTGATCGAACCGTCGAGCGCGAAATCGATGGCGCGACTGACGTAAGCATAGGCGGCGGCCCCGGCGCGGGCATCGACCTGTCCATGGGGCAGATCAGACGGCAGCGGCGGACCTGCCGGTAGCACGGCCAGCCGTCCCGGTGTGGTTTTATCCATGTCCAGTTCGCCCGGGTGCTGGATGGGCACAAGGGTCAGGGCCAGGCCCAGTCGCGCCGTCGTGGCGCGCAGGCGCTCGATATCGCCGATGACCAGTAGCGGCGTGGTGCCTTCGCGCGGCATGCAGGCCAAACGGACGATGATTTCCGGGCCGACGCCGGCCGGGTCGCCCATGGTGATGGCGATGGGAGCGCGGGGAGATGCAGACATGGGGAGGCCCTTTTGTTGGCAGACAGCCGCCGTGAGCACAACGTCATGGGCGGCAGTGATCGACGATGCCATAATAGCGCTCTGTTTCGCGTACCGTCAGGGTGGGTCTGACGGGATACGCGATGGCTCCACCTTCCTGTTTTATTCTCGGTGGTTACCCTGATGTGTGATGTGCCAACGCATGATGCCCCCCTTGAAACGCTTCTCACGTCGCTGGCCGAGCGGCTCGAGCGCGATGGCTACCTGTTGGCGCCAGCCGCCGAGATCGTGCCGGTCTTTCACGACTGGTGCGCGATGAGCGAGCACCGCACGCCGGATCATGACGTGCTGGGGCGCTACTGGAACCACCTGGCCCCGGACCGCTTCATGGGCGATGGCGGGCGCTACCGCCGCCGCCGTCACGCTGTCTTCAGTGCCGCTGCCGGGGGGCATGAACTGTGTCGCAGGCCTCATCAGGCGCACTTTCAGACCACCGATTTCAATCGACTCAATGGCGGTATCGAGCGCCATTTTGAGCCGGTGGAAGATGGGGCACTGGCGACGCACGCCTTTACCTTCCTCTGTGAACTCTGTCTTGGCGTGTTCGGACACTGTGCGCCCGACGTCGACTGGCATGTCGAGATGCACCAGTTTCGAATCGAGGTGGGGGGAGGCATCGATGCCGGCCTGCCCACGCCGGAGGGGCTGCACCGTGACGGCGTGGACTTCGTGGCGATGGTGATGATCCACCGAAACAACGTTCGCGAGGGGGTCTCCCACATTCACGACCTCGACCGTCGCGAGCTGGCCGCGTTTACGCTGGCGGACGGCCTGGACATGGCGCTGGTCGACGACACCCGGGTGCTGCACGGCGTCACCCCCATCGTGGCCGAGGACGCCTCGCGCGTCGGCACGCGGGACCTGCTGGTGCTGACCTTCAAGCGCCGGCCGCCGGATCATCTCTCCGGCGGCGTCTCCGGGATGTGATCTTCAAGGGATGCCTTGAGCTGGCGGCGGCGATGCCCCGGCGGCTTCTGGTGGCCGGCCAGCCAGTAGTAGGCGATGGGCACCACGCCCAGGGTCAGAAGGGTGGCGCTGGCGCAGCCGGCCAGCAGCGTGATACCCAGGCCAAAGCGACTGGCCGCCCCGGCACCGGCGGCCATCACCAGCGGCAGGGCGCCGGCCATGGTGGACAGTGATGTCATCAGAATCGGGCGCAGTCGCGTCTGTGAGGCCTGCAATATGGCCTCGCGCAGCGCCATACCCTCATCACGCAGTTGATTGGCGAACTCGACGATCAAAATGCCGTTCTTGGCCGACAGGCCAATCAGCATCAAAAGCCCGATCTGGGCATACAGGTTGAGGCTTTCGCCCAGCAGCCACAGCGCAAGACCGGCGCCCAGCATCCCCAGCGGTACGGTCAGCATCACCACCAGCGGGCTGATGAAGTTCTCGAACTGTGCGGCCAGTACCAGCCAGGTGACCGCGATCGCCACGGTGAACACCAGCAGCAGATCGCGTCCGGCCTCGAGGAAATCCTGAGTGGCGCCCTTGTAGTCGATGCGTGCCTGCTCCGGCAGGGTCCGGTCAACCGTGGCATTCATGTGATCAAGCACCTGCGACAGGCTGTAGCCCTCGGCGACGTTGGCCGAAAAGGTGACGGCGCGAATCCGATTATAACGGTTCAGCGTCGGTGAGACGGCCACCTCTTCCAGATGGACAAGATTGGCAAGACTCACCAGTGCGCCACTGGCGCTACGCACTCGAATCTCTTCCAGCGCCTGTGGCGTCAGGCGCTGTTCACGCATGCCCTGCAAAATCACGTCATAGGACTGGCCGTCGCGCTCGAACGTGGTCAGGCTGCGCTCGCCAAAAAAGGATTCAAGCGTCTGACCGACCGTCTCGGCGCTGACGCCGAGCTGGGCGGCGCGTTCGCGATCCAGTCGAATCTGAAGCTGGGGGGTGGTCTCGATCAGGTCGCTGTCGAGCGCCTCGAGACCGGGGTAGTCCTGCCAGGCGGCCATCAGCTGGTCGCGCCAGGCGCCCAGAGTGGCGTAATCCGGCCCGCCGACCACGAACTGTACCGGTGTGGCGTTGCCCGAGCTCAGCCCGCGCGGCAGCAGCGTTGTCGCGCTGACTTCGGAAAAGCCCTTGAGCGTCTCATTGATGCGCGCAGCTACCTCCCGGGTACTCTGATCGCGTGTCTGCCAGGGGGTAAAGCTGATGATCCAGCGGCCGTTGTTGACGGCGCCTTCGCTGTTACCGGGCGACGGCACGCGCAGCGAGGCGTTATCGACCAGCGACGTGTCCTCGAGAATGGGGGCCAGCCGCTGCTCCATGACCTGCATGCGTCGATGCATCTCCTCGAAGTTGACCCCTTCCTCGGCCTGGACGTTGATACGCAGCGCGCCGCGGTCGTCATAGGGCTCGTACTCGGTGGGTAGCGTGGTGATGACGGCGCAGGTGATGATCACCATACCCACAAAACCACTGCCAACCAGTACCGGGCGGTGCAGCATCCGGGAGAGATGACGCTGATATCGTGCCGCCACACCGGCCATGAATCGCCCCGAGGACGATCCCTGACGCCCGGCCAGCAGCCATGAGGCCATGACCGGTGTCAGTGACAGCGATACCAGGGTGGAAAAGGCAATGGCGGCGGCAATGGTGACGGCAAATTCGGTAAAGAGGCGCCCGGTCTGGCCGCTCATCAGCGTGATGGGCAGAAACACCGCCATCAGCACCAGACTGGTGGCGATGATGGCAAAGGCGACCTGACGGGCACCGCGAAAGGCAGCCACCAGTGCTGTATCGCCTTCTTCCAGATGGCGCTGAATGTTTTCGATCATGACGATGGCGTCATCCACCACCAGTCCGACCGAGAGTACCAGCGCCAGCAGGGTCAGCATGTTGAGACTGAACCCCAGCCCCAGCAGAAGCATGCCGCAGGCCAGCAGCGAGATGGGGATGACCGTGGCGGCCACCAGCGCCGCGCGCCACGACCCCAGAAAGACAATGATCACGCCGACCACCATCAACACCGCAATGACCAGGGTCAGCAGCACCTCCTTGAGTGCTGCCGAGATGTAGAGGGTGTCATCGGAGACGATGTCGATGTGCATACCCTCGGGCAGCTCGTTGCGAAGCGCCTCGAGCGTGGCACGCACATCGCGCGAGATGGACAGCGTATTGGCGGTGCTCTGGCGGCTGATGGCGATCGAGACGGTGGGCGCGCCGTCGACCTGAAAGCTTTCGCGCCGTGTATCCGGGCCCAGCGCGACCGTGGCCACATCACCCAGCGTGACGGTGCGCGTACCCTCGCCACGGCGCAGTGGCAGCGCCTGGAATGATTCGGCCGTTTCATAGCCCGGCAGCAGCCGCACGGTGAACTCCCGGGTGGTGGACTCGACCCGTCCCCCCGGATATTCGACATTTTCCCGGGCCAGGGCACTGGTAATGTCATCGACGGTGATGTCATGGGCGGTCATGGCGTGGCGATCCAGGTCCACGCGCATGGCCGGCAGCTGCGAGCCCCACAGTCGCACCCGTGAGACGCCGCCGATGGTCGAGAAGCGATCCAGAAGCTGACGGTCGGCATAGTCCGACAGTGCCATGGCGCTCATTCGGTCAGTCTTGACTGACAGGATCATGAGCGTGTCGCTGCCGCCCTGATCCTTGCTGATTTCAGGGGCTTCGGCTCCTTCCGGTAGATTGTCCGCCACCCTGGAAACCTGATCGCGCACGTCATTGGCGGCGGTGTCGAGATCGATGCTGCTTGCAAAGGTCAGCGTGACCTCGGATTCCCCGTCATTGCTTTCGGATTCGACGCTGACCACGCCTTCAATGCCGGCCACCACGTTTTCGATCGTCTGGGTGACGCGGGATTCCACTACCGCCGCCGAGGCGCCAGGCCAGGCAATCTCGACCGAGACTTCCGGCTCCTCGATGGAGGGGTACTCCCGAATGGGCAGCTCCAGAAAGGCCAGCGTGCCAAAGAGTACCAGCAGCATCGAGACCACCACGGTGCCTACCGGTCGCGTGACGGCCAGATCGGTCAGGGTCATGGGGTGGATGTCTCCGAGGCGGGTACGGTCTCGTCGGAGGCCTGCCCGGGCTGTTCAAACAGGGCGGGCGTGTCGCGTGCGGCGGTCTCATCGAGGGTGAGATCACGATCTTCGCCGATATCGCGCAGGCCGCTGATGGCCACCGAAGCGCCCGGCTTCAGCGTGCGCCGGTCAGTGATGGTCTCTATGGCGGCCCAGCCGGGCCCGCGTTCGAGCACGTTGATGTCGACCCGGTGGGCGCGATAGTGGTCCGCTTCTGAGGTGACCACAAACACCCATTGGCGATCACGCTCGCCCATGATGGCGCTTTCCGGCACGACCAGGCGGCGTTGAGGCGGTAGAAGCAGGGCGATATCAAGCAGCATGCCCGGGCGCAGGGCGAGATCGGGATTGTTAAAGCGCGCGCGGACCATGACCGTTCGGGTGTCCCGATCCAGACGCGGATCGATGGTGATGACTTCGCCGTGAAAGACTCGACCGGGCCAGGCCACCGATCGTGCCATCACCGCCATGCCCTCACTGACACGCTGCAGTTCGCGCTCGGGCAGTGAGAAATCGACCTGAACCCGATCGATGCTGTCCAGCGTCACCAGCGGCGTGTCGGCGCTGATCTGCTCACCGACGCTTAAGTGACTCAGCCCCATGAGGCCGCTGACCGGTGCGGTAATGGTGCGGTCCTCCAGCGCGGCGGTCAGGCGGGCCGCCTCGATTCGGGCACTTTCCAGCCGGTTACGCTGGGCATCCCTCTGCTGGGTGGCGATCGAGCCCTGACGCACCAGCGGCTCGAGGCGGTCGAGCTCCCGCTGCTCCTGCTCGACGATGACCCGTGCCGCCCGCAGGCCCTGCTGTTCGGCGCGGTCATCGAGCTGGATCAAAAGGTCTCCGCGCTTGACCCGCTCGCCGCTGTCAAAGTGCAGTCCGGTAATGCGTTCGGTGACCAGAGACGCAATCTCGATCGAGTCCGTGGCCTCGACATCCCCCACAGCACTCAGAGTGGCGCTCAGAGGGCGTTCGATGACCTCGGCAAGACCAACGGCCACCGGGGAGGGCGTGCCGACTCGCTCGGGCGCCTGCTCGCGCGATAGCCACCACCAGAAGATCAGGGCCAGCGCTATCGGGATCAGCGCCACCAGCCAGATCAGCGGGCGTCGGGCATCGTGGGACTCGGACATGGGCAGGTTTCCGCAGGCAAGGGCGTTCAGGGCAGCCGAAGCGTGCTGCCTTCTAACAGCATACGAGGATACGTCCGGGTCGCAACGTCGTTCGTTCAAGCGCGCTTAAGGCAGAGCCGCAGGAAGCGCCTATGGACATGATGACCACTGCCATGCCGGAAAAAGTCGAGCGGTTGACGCTTCGATGCACCAGGCTGACAGGGGTTACATCAACGTGGATAAATGCTGAGACCTGCTCAAGGAGACAGAAACGATGTCCCGGATACTGGTGCTGTATTACTCGATGTATGGCCATATCGAAACCATGGCCGACGCGGTGGCAGAAGGTGCACGCTCGATATCGGGCACCGAGGTGACCATCAAGCGCGTGCCTGAAACCATGGATGAGGAAGCCTTCAGACAGGCCGGCGGCAAGGTGGATCAGTCTGCAGCGATTGCCGAGCCGTCGGAGCTTCCCGACTATGACGCGATCATCCTGGGCACGCCGACCCGCTATGGCAACATGGCCGGCCAGATGCGTACCTTTCTGGACCAGACCGGCGGGCTGTGGGCGAAGGGGGCCCTGCGCGGCAAGCTGGCGAGCGTCTTTACCTCCACCGGTACCGGCGGCGGGGAGGAGATGACCATCACCTCGAGCTGGACGACGCTGGCCCATCACGGGATGGTGATCGTGCCGATCGGTTACGGGGTCGAGGAGCAGTTTGATATTTCCGAGGTCAGTGGCGGTACGCCCTATGGTGCCTCGACGCTGGCCGGCGGTGACGGTTCGCGCCAGCCGACCGCGCGCGAGCTGAAAATTGCCCGTTTCCAGGGCGAGTATGTGGCAGGCTTTGCCAAAAAGCTGACGGCGTAGATGCCCTGGCGCCCATGTTTGTCGCCGTTGCGGGTAAATTCCGCGCCGCGATCAAAAAAACGCCCGGCCATATAGCCGGGCGTTTTTCGTGACGGGGAGCGAGCCATG
Organism: Kushneria marisflavi; assembly: GCF_002157205.1. Lineage (NCBI taxonomy): Bacteria > Pseudomonadati > Pseudomonadota > Gammaproteobacteria > Oceanospirillales > Halomonadaceae > Kushneria > Kushneria marisflavi. Next base: position 2,290,776 of record NZ_CP021358.1, read on the forward strand.
GTGGCCGCCCCCGGCATGTCTTACTTGTTGAGCTTTGTCATGCGCAGGTAGGGCTTTTTCTCGTCCCAGCCCTGCGGGAAGAGCTTGGCGGCTTCTTCATTGCTCAGCGACGGCACGATGATGACGTCGTCACCCTGACGCCAGTTGACCGGCGTTGCGACCTTTTCGTTGTCGGTCAGCTGCAGGCTGTCGAGCACACGCAGGATTTCCTGGAAGTTACGCCCGGCGCTGGCCGGATAGGTCAGGGTCAGACGCACCTTCTTTTTGGGGTCGATGACAAAGACCGAACGGACCGTCAGGGTATCGTTGGCATTGGGGTGAATCATGCCGTACTTTTCGCTGACACTGCGATCGGCATCGGCCAGCAGCGGGAAGTTGAGCCCGCAACCCTGGGTTTCTTCGATGTCACCCTTCCAGGCGTGGTGGTCTTCAATCGGATCGACCGATAGGCCAATGGCCTTGGTATTGCGCTTGTCGAACTCGGACTTCAGGCGCGCTACCTCACCCAGCTCGGTGGTGCACACCGGTGTGAAGTCCTTGGGGTGAGAAAACAGAATCGCCCAGCTATCACCCAGCCACTCGTGAAAATTGATGACTCCCTCTGTGCTGTCCTGAGAGAAATCCGGTGCAGTATCGCCAAGTTGCAGCGCCATTTGTCACTCCTTTGGCATTAATGAAAACGGTGTCAGCAGAAGGGCCTGCGGCCCGGGTCCGACCCGACATGAGGTCATGATCAGATAATGACGACTTCAGGCCGCAGAACCAAACAACGAGTTGTCCTAACCTGGTTCCATAAAGGCATAAAAAGAACGTGTAAAAGCATTAATTGCTATAACGGATGAAGGCGCGATCCTTGTCGGGGACCAGCACCGATTCTCCCTTGTGCAGGCCTTCATGCTTGTCGACGCGCGTTTCGTCTTCGGTACTCAGCCCCAGAACTTCGGCAATCGAGGTATCTTCCCCCTGACGATCCAGTACTTTCAGGCGTACGTTGGCACCCATATAACGCGCCGTGATGATGTCACCGGCCCTGGGCTTTTTGTGCAGGAACTGGGTCAGTTCCTCATGATCAGCGACATGATCGACCCCGTCCTGATCCCATGTCACTTCGCGTGCGTTGCTCATGGCATGTCTCCTCGTTGGTGAAAAAAGTTTAGCAGTTTGCGCCCGTTACGCTGAATGCATTCGTCTTCAGAAAGACGCTTTCCTGTCGATAGGCATATCAGTGATGTCGAATGTTGATGGTGAGGGCGTATGAGATGGCAGCAATGGATGATAGGCATATTTACCCTGGCGGGGTTGGCAATGCCTGTATTGGCGCAGGAAGGAACGTGTCCATCGGCCGAGGAGATCGAGGGGCGTCTTGAGACGCTGGCCGCTCAGATTGCCCGCTGGGATGAAGCCTATTATCAGCGTGGCGAGCGGCTGGTGCCTGACGGTGTTCATGATCAGGCTCAGACACGGCTGACACGCTGGCGCCTTTGTCTGGGACAGCCTTCACCCACGGTTACCCTGAACGGCGGCGAGCAGCGTCATGCCATCCCACAGACCGGGTTGAACAAGCTGCCGGATCGGGCGGCAGTCCATCGCTGGATGAAGACATTACCGCCAGGGCCTCTATGGGTTCAGCCCAAGGTAGACGGCGTGGCGGTGACGCTTTTGTATGACCACGGTGTGCTGGTTGAGGCAACCAGTCGCGGTAACGGCCTGACCGGTCAGGACTGGCTGGACGGTGTTATCGGCATTGATGGCATTCCAGAACATCTTGAAGGCGTATCACCCGAGCGGGTGGTCGTTCAGGGAGAGCTCTATCTCAAGCGTATCGATCATGTGCAGCGTCGTGATGGTACGGCCGGGGCGCGCTCACGTGTCGCCGGTTTGATGCAGCGTCACAATCCGGACGAGCAGACGCGCAATCAGATTGGATTCTTTGCCTGGGCGCTACCCAACGGCCCGGCAACGCTTGCCGAGCGACACCTGCTGCTTTCCGACTGGGGCTTCATGGACCCGCAGCGCTGGAGTAAACCGGTCAGCACCATTGAAGACGTGGCGCACTGGCGAGACTACTGGTATCGAAACACATTGCCCTTTGCCAGCGATGGTGTGGTGATCAAGCGTGATGTCCAGAGACCCGGCAACGTCTGGCGCAATACCCCGCCCGAGGAGAGCGCGGCGTGGAAATACCCTGCGGTCGCTACGCTTGCCGAGGTCCGCAACGTTGATTTCAGCATCGGGCGCACCGGACGCATTACGCCGGTGCTGGAGCTTGAACCGGTGATGCTTGGAGACCGAACGATTCGGCGGGTCAGCGCCGGGTCTCTGGGGCGCTGGCAACAGGCCGATATCCGCCCGGGCGATCAGGTCATGATTTCGCTGGCCGGGCTGACCATTCCGCGGCTTGATGAGGTCGTGGTACGTAACGATCAGCGGGTGCCGCTGAAGGTACCCGATCCCGAAAGGTTCAACGCGCTGAGCTGTCTGGAGTTGACCGAGGGGTGCCACACCCAGTTTCTGGCTCGCCTGACGTATCTGAGCAGCCGTAACGGGCTCGATATGCACGGAATCGGTGAGGGCACCTGGAAACGATTAATTGATGCCGAAATGGTGACGTCCTTGCTCGATTGGCGGGATGTATCGCGCGCTACATTGCGCTCGTTGAGAGGTGTCGGCGAGATTCGCGCCGCTCGATGGCGTAGCGCTTTCGATCAGGCTGCACAGCAATCACTGCAACGATTGCTCATGGCACTGGAGCCCGCTCATGCCCGTTTTTACGACTCTCAACCTAAAGTCGTCTTTCGGTCAGCCGATAGTTTGAACCACATTGTATTCATGCGCTCATTGAAAAGTGCTGACTGGCAGGCGATGCCGGGATTGAACAGCGCCGACGCTGCCACACTGATGGCCTTCTGGCACGACGAGACAGTAGAGGCGCTGCTTGATAAATGGTTCGATAAAACAGTGCCCTGGACACGGGAGGATGATGCGGAGGGTTCGTGAGGGTGAGAGTTGTCATCATCATTGATATTGAAAAGTCGTAGAGTGATAGTTCTTTTCAATTTCCTTGATACTAATTACTCAGTGTAATTTGCGTTACCTTCTGATACATTAAGCATTACAGGGTTACTGATTAAACGCCTTATGCGGTACCTACCCTCAGGACAGGGGGCACCGATCAGGTAATAGATATCAGCGGTTTGTTGGAGCACAGCGCCCCAGAGCAGGCGATCACCATCAGGAACATGGCTGTGCAATTGGCTTCCATTGTAAAAACGCGTCGCATATAACGCCGCGTTGAAAGGAGATAGGACCATGGCACTGTTAATCATTGGCGCAATGGGTTACGCCCTGCTGGTCATGTTCATACTGGGCACGATGATGCTTTCTGGTCGGGCTTCGGATCGCGAAGCGCGTCGCCTGCAACCGGTACAGATCAGCACTTCAAAGTCTGCCGCTCGCAGCAACACACAGCCGTCTACCGACTTCTCGTCCATGCCCGGTCGTAACGCTGCCTGATTTCCCCCGGGAGGCAGACAGACGACGAAATGCCGCTGCCCGCAAGGGCAGCGGCCTTTGTGTTTCTGCTTTTGTTATACCGTATCTGACATGATGCCGGCATCTCGACAATATCCTGAAGATAAAAAACGGCCTGCAGAACATGCAGGCCGTTTTTGTGTCAGGAAACGTTACAACGTTAACGCAAGGGCTTACTTCTTGTTGCGCTTGCGATCGGTTTCCTTGAGGTACTTCTTGCGGATGCGGATGAAGCCGGGGGTCACTTCCACCAGTTCATCGCTGTCCAGAAACTCGATGGCCTGCTCCAGCGTGAAGCGGATCGGCGGCGTCAGCACGATGTTTTCATCGTTACCCGAGGCACGCATGTTATCGAGCTTCTTGCCCTTGGTCGGGTTGACCACCATGTCGTCGGAACGGTTATTGATACCGATCAGCATGCCTTCATAGACTTCGGTGCCGTGGTCGATGATCAGCTTACCGCGGTCCTGGAGGGTGTAGAGGGCATAAGCCAGTGCCTTGCCATCAACCATCGAGACCAGTACACCGTTACGACGCTCAACGCCTGCGCCTTCCTTGAGCGGACCGTAGTGATCAAAGCGGCTGGTCAGGATGCCGGTGCCGGAAGTCATGGTCAAAAACTGCGAACGGAAGCCGATCAGACCACGCGAGGGAATCATGAAGTCCAGACGCACACGACCCTTGCCATCCGGGTTCATGTTGGTCAGCTCGCCCTTGCGATAGCCCAGCTCTTCCATGACAGAGCCCTGATGCTGCTCTTCACAGTCGATGATGACCTCTTCGTAGGGTTCCTGCTTCACGCCATCGATCTCGCGGATGATGACTTCCGGACGGCCTACGGCCAGTTCGTAGCCTTCACGACGCATGGATTCGATCAGCACTGACAGGTGAAGTTCGCCACGACCGGAGACCTTGAACTTCTCGGCCGACTCCCCCTGTTCAACACGCAGGGCCACGTTGTGGATCAGTTCCTGATCCAGGCGGTCCTTGATGTTACGGCTGGTGACGTACTTGCCGTCACGACCGGCGAACGGTGAATCGTTGACCTGGAAGGTCATCGAAACGGTCGGCTCATCAACGGTCAGTGCCGGCAGCGCTTCGACATTGGACGGATCACAGATCGTGTCAGAGATGGACAGATCATCGATACCGGTAATGCAGACGATGTCACCGGCGCTGACTTCATCGGCCTGAACACGTTCAAGACCCAGGTGGGTCATGACCTGACCGATCTTGCCCTTGCGGGTGACGCCGTGACGGGAAATGACGCTGACCTGCTGGTTGGGACGGACACGGCCGCGCTTGACGCGACCCAGACCGATAACACCCACGTAGCTGTTGTAGTCCAGTGCCGAAATCTGCATCTGGAACGGACCGTCGAGTTCAACGGTCGGCGGCTCAACGATGTCGACGATGGCCTGGAACATCGGGTCCATGTTTTCGGACAGATCTTCCGGGTCCATGCCGGCGATACCGTTGAGCGCCGAGCAGTAGATGATCGGGAAGTCGAGCTGCTCGTCGGTGGCGCCCAGGTTGTCGAAAAGATCGAAGATCTGATCGATGACCCAGTCAGGGCGTGCGCCCGGACGGTCGATCTTGTTGACCACGACGATCGGCTTGAGGCCCTGGGCAAATGCCTTCTGGGTCACGAAGCGAGTCTGCGGCATCGGGCCATCAACGGCATCGACCAGCAGCAGCACGGAATCCACCATCGACATCACGCGCTCGACTTCACCACCAAAGTCGGCGTGCCCGGGGGTGTCGACGATGTTGATGTGGTAGTCGTGCCAAGTAATGGCCGTGTTCTTGGCCAGGATGGTAATCCCGCGTTCCTTTTCCTGGTCGTTGGAGTCCATGATGCGTTCCTGGTTTTCCGCCTTGCGGTCCAGGGTGCCGGATTGTGCCAGCAGCTTGTCGACCAGTGTGGTCTTGCCGTGGTCAACGTGAGCAATGATGGCAATATTTCTCAGCTTCTCGATATTGCCGGAAGTAAGCGTATCGGACATAACGCGTTTTCACCTTTGTGTACACGCGCCTGTTCAGGGTAGGAGCATGACCGTGCATTGTTTCAACGGTCATGTCAGCAGCGTGCAATAAATTTGGCCCCGCATTGTATAGGCTAAGTCGTCAGTCGAATAGCTGGAATCGTGGCGCAGGCGCTGTGAAGTGCAATGAAACAGGTTTGTCATGACAAGTGGACGACAGATCGCTTTCAGGCTGTGCGCTTTTTTGGTGCACAAAGAGCATGCCTTGAGCGTTAATGGTGCGCTTTAAAGCGACGACATGGTGGTTCTGAGCGTAATCTTATTCTCCTGTAGGAGTTCATGCCATTCGATGATGATTTTAAGTTGCTGTATCGAAAGCATTTTTAAATCGAGATCGATTGGTATGCGCCATTTTGGCACGCTGCATGCATTATTTGGGTACACATCGGGACTTGCATGCACTGTGCTTGCGCGTGATACAACGGTGGCGAAGTGATGGCGTCCTGTTAACGGTTTTCAAGCAGTATCCCTTTTATTGGAGGAGTCACATGTCAGAGAAAACGCTTGCCCTGATTGAAGAGAACGACATCAAGTGGGCCGATCTGCGCTTTACCGATACCAAGGGCAAGGAGCAGCACGTCACCATTCCTGCGCGTATGGTCGATGAAGAGTTCTTTGAAACCGGACAGATGTTCGATGGCTCCTCCATCGGCGGCTGGAAGGGCATCAACGAGTCCGACATGATCCTGATGCCCCAGGACGGCACGGGCTATATCGATCCCTTCACCGAAGACCCCACGATCGTGCTGCGCTGCGACATCATCGAGCCGGCCACCATGCAGGGCTACGAGCGTGATCCGCGCTCGATTGCCAAGCGCGCCGAAGCCTACCTGAGCAGCACCGGTCTGGGCGACACCGCCTTTTTCGGCCCCGAGCCCGAGTTCTTCATCTTTGATGAAGTGCACTTCAAGAACGACATGCATCACTCCTTTTTCCGCATCTCTTCCGAAGAGGGTGCATGGGAGACTGACGGCAAGTTCGAAGGTGGCAACATGGGCCACCGTCCGCGCGTCAAGGGCGGCTATTTCCCGGTTCCCCCGGTCGATTCCTTCCATGACATCCGCAGTGCCATGTGCTCGACGCTGGAAGCCGTAGGCCAGACCGTTGAAGTGCATCACCACGAAGTGGCCAACGCCGGTCAGAACGAAATCGGTGTGAAGTTCAACACGCTGGTGCAGAAGTGCGACGAAGTTCAGACCATGAAGTATGTGATCCACAACGTGGCACATGCCTATGGCAAGACGGCGACCTTCATGCCCAAGCCGATGGCTGGCGATAACGGCTCCGGCATGCACGTTCACCAGTCCTTCTGGAAGGACGGCGAAAACATGTTCGCAGGCGATGAATACGCCGGTCTGTCCGAGACTGCGCTGTATTACATCGGAGGTGTCATCAAGCACGCCCGTGCCCTGAACGCCTTCACCAACCCGTCGACCAACTCCTACAAGCGTCTGGTTCCGGGTTTTGAAGCGCCGGTCATGCTGGCCTACAGTGCTCGCAACCGCTCTGCTTCGATCCGTATTCCCTACACGGCAAGCCCGAAGGGCAAGCGTGTCGAGACTCGCTTCCCTGATCCGATGGCCAACCCGTACCTGGCCTTCTCCGCGCTGCTGATGGCCGGTATTGACGGTATACGCAACAAGATTCATCCGGGTGAAGCGCTGGACAAGAACCTGTATGACCTGCCGGCTGAAGAAGCGCTCAACGTGCCTACGGTTGCCTCGAGCCTGGAAGAAGCCCTGCAAGCGCTCAAGGATGACCACGCCTTCCTGACCGAAGGTGGCGTGTTCACCGAAGAGATGATCGAAGCCTACATCGAACTCAAGATGGAAGATGTGACGGCTGTCCGCATGGTGCCAAGCCCCATGGAATACGACCTGTACTACAGCCTCTAAGGTTCAGCCTTCATGGCTTGAGAAAAGATGCTCCTTTAAGGCATCTGAAAGGAAAAGCCCCGTTTTAACGGGGCTTTTTATCGTCTCGAGATCGAGTTTTCCCATCCATAATGACGGCTTCCCATCCTGTGGAATCACTGCCGTGCCGGGTCGTTCCTGTTACCTGTTGCTGTGGACACTAGTGGTTTGTTCGCTGCTTGCAGACGTTGCGTCGCAGGCGCGTGCCGCGGTCTATCGCCATACGGACGCCCAGGGCAACGTTGTCTGGAGCGACCGTCCTGGCGGTACGCGGGCCGAAATACGCGCACCGCGCGTGCTGTCGCCTTCCAGTGACTCCAGCACTCATCAGATAACGCCTGCCACACCTGCCCGCTTTGCACCCTATCAGCGTGTGGCTTTCAAGCCGCGTTCGGCCCCCGTAACGGTCGAACAGGCTCGTCGAGGTATCCCCCTGCGCCTTGACATCGTTCCGCGGCTGCGCGCCGGTGATCGGGTGCAGCTGACCATTGATGGCCGGCGTCACCAGTCGCCGCTGTTCAGCCATGTACTGATGGCCATGGGGCTCAAGGCTGGTCGCCATGCGCTGGTGGCCGAGGTGCTCGACAGTGCCGGCGCCGTTCGACAGCGATCAGGGGTCATGACCCTCGAGATATTGGCCGCCTCAACGTCCGAGTCCGATCCCGCTTCCCCACGGTAGCCACAGCTGGTCTTTATGCACCATAAGGGTGCATCATGTTCCGAGCTTCATCGCCCCTGTGCCACTTTCGTGCCTGCGCGGCAACAGAGCTTTCCCTTGTGGTGCGATATATGCTGCATCCGTCATATGTGGCGCGCTTTTTGCACTATCAAAGGGAAACGACGTTAACGAGGGCTTCATGTATCAACGCCTGCTGGAACATCTCACCACGGCTGTGGTGCTGCTGGACGCGCAATTGAGCGTTCGCTGGCTTAATCCGGCTGCGGAAGCCCTGATGGGACTGAGCCTTTCACGGGTGCAGGGCACCTCTCTTGAATGTCTGGAAGGTGAAGACGGCCGTATCGCCGCCATGCTGCTCGAGGCGTTGCGGCTTCAACACCCCTATACCCAGCGTGAAACGCAGCTGGTCATGGCAAGCGGGGAGCGCATTACGGTGGACTACACCGCAACGCCGCTGTCGAAAACCGAGCTGCTGCTGGAGTTCGAGCCGCGTGACCGCCTGATGCGCATCTCTCGCGAGGAGTCGCTGATTGCCCGCCAGGAGATGGTCAAGGTCCTGACGCGGGGTCTGGCCCATGAGGTCAAGAACCCGCTGGGCGGTATCCGAGGGGCGGCGCAACTGCTCGAACGTGACCTGCCCGATGAAAGCCTGACCGAGTTCACCCGCATCATCATCGAGGAGGCCGACCGCCTTCGCGATCTGGTCGATCGCATGCTGGGGCCCAATCGGCCAGTCGAGCAAAAGCCCATCAATGTGCACGAGGTGGTCGAGCGGGTGCGTGCCCTGCTGCAGGCCGAGACGGACACCATCGCGCTGGTGCGCGATTACGACCCCAGCCTGCCATTGATCATGGGAGATGCCGGCCAGCTGATTCAGGCGGTGCTCAACGTTACGCGCAACGCCGTACAGGCGCTCAACGAAAACGCCATCGAGCAGCCGACGGTCACGCTGCGGACCCGGGCAAGGCGGCAGTTTACCCTGGGCGCCGAGCGCCACCGGCTGGTGTGTGAGGTCTGCGTGATCGATAACGGCCCGGGCGTGCCCGAGACACTGGCAGAGTCGCTGTTCTACCCGATGATCTCCGGCCGTGCCGAAGGCAGCGGGCTGGGGCTGTCCATCGCCCAGTCGATCCTGCACCAGCATCAGGGGCTGATCGAATGTGACAGCCGCCCCGGCCATACCGAATTTCGTCTTCTGATTCCGCTGGAAGGATTCAGCGAACCCGAACAAGACCGACAAGAGAAGGGAGACACCCATGAGTGATACGGCCCGCGTCTATATCGTGGATGATGATCGCGCCATCCGCTGGGTACTCGAGCGCACGCTCGCTCAGCCCGATATCGAAGTCTCAAGCTTTGAGCGGGCCGATCAGGCCGAGGAGGCCATCAATCGCCAGGCGCCTGACGTGCTGCTCACCGACATTCGCATGCCGGGCGTCGATGGCCTCGATCTGATGGCGCGCGTACGCGAGCGTCACGCCGACATGCCGGTGATCATCATGACCGCGCACTCGGATCTCGACAGTGCCGTGGCCTCCTATCAGGGCGGTGCGTTCGAGTATCTGCCCAAGCCCTTTGATGTCGACGATGCGCTCTCACTGGTGCGCCGCGCCGTGGCTCACGCCCGCGAGCGTCAGGCGCCGGCTCGTGTGCCCGAAGGCATTCAGGCCGAGATCATCGGTGAAGCACCCGCCATGCAGGAGGTGTTTCGCGCCATCGGACGGCTGTCGCATTCCCACATCACCGTGATGATCAACGGCGAATCCGGAACCGGCAAGGAGCGGGTGGCCCGCGCCCTGCACCAGCACAGCCCGCGTGGGCATCAGCCCTTTATTGCCTTGAACATGGCCGCCATTCCGCGCGATCTCATGGAGTCGGAGCTTTTCGGTCACGAAAAGGGCGCCTTTACCGGGGCCACTGCCCAAAGGCGCGGACGCTTCGAGCAGGCCGATGGTGGCACGCTCTTTCTCGACGAGATCGGCGACATGCCGGCCGAAACCCAGACGCGGCTGTTGCGCGTGCTGGCCGATGGCGAGTTTTACCGGGTCGGCGGGCATGTGCCGGTGCGCGTGGATGTGCGCATTATCGCCGCGACTCACCAGCATCTGGAAAAGCTGGTCGAGGACGGGCGCTTTCGCGAAGACCTCTTTCACCGCCTCAATGTGATACGCGTGCATCTGCCCCGGCTTTCCGAGCGGCGCGAAGACATCCCGCGGCTGGCTCGCCACTTTCTGGCCGAGGCGGCCCGCGAACTTTCCGCCGAGCCCAAGGTGCTCACCGAGGCGGCCGAACAGCATCTCTCGCATCTGCCCTGGCCGGGGAACGTCCGTCAGCTGGAAAACACCTGCCGCTGGCTGACCGTCATGGCCTCCAGCCGTGAAGTGCTCATCGATGATCTGCCGCCGGAGCTGCGCGACCTGGAAAGCCCCGGTGAGGGGGCCGGCGACTGGCGCAGTGCCTTTCGCGAATGGGCCGACCGCGCACTGGCGGCCGGCCATACACACCTGCTGGAAGAAGCCGTGCCGGATTTCGAACGCATCCTGATCGAAACCGCCCTCAAGCACACCGGCGGGCGCAAGGGCGAGGCCGCTGAACTGCTGGGCTGGGGACGCAATACCCTGACCCGCAAGCTCAAGGTCCTGCTGCCGGCGCTGGCCGACAGCGCCGACTAGCCCGGACCTGTTTCGCCACGTTTCAGGGGGTGCCATGTTGGTGCGTTATGGGACAAACGTATAAAGTAGGTCGCCATCAGGGATGGGTCGTTCAGGCCCATCGCCGCTTTATGATGTCCAGGAGTTGTCATGGCTACCCCCTCCCAGCACGATCTGCGCCACCAGTTTCGCGACCTGCTTGCCCGCGAAGACTGCTTCTTTACCGCCTCGACCTTTGATCCCATGTCCGCCCGCATCGCGGCGGATCTCGGCTTTGAAGTCGGCATTCTGGGCGGCTCGGTCGCCTCGCTGCAGGTACTGGCCGCCCCAGATTTTGCCCTGATCACATTGAGCGAGTTCGTGGAACAGGCCACTCGTATCGGTCGGGTAGCGCGTCTGCCGATCATTGCCGATGCCGATCATGGCTATGGCAACGCGCTCAATGTGATGCGCACCATCGTTGAGCTCGAACGTGCCGGTGTTGCGGCGCTGACCATCGAAGACACGCTGCTGCCGGCCAAGTACGGGCGCAAGTCCACCGACCTGGTGCCGCTGGAAGAGGGCGTGGGCAAGATTCGTGCGGCCCTGGAGGCCAGAATCGATCCGGCCATGTCGATCTTTGCCCGTACCAACGCCGGCGTGCTCAGCGTGGAGGACGCTACCACGCGTGCCATGGCCTATGAGCGTGCCGGTGCTGATGGTATCTGCATGGTCGGCATTCGCGATTTCGATCATCTGGAAAGCATTGCCGAGCATCTGAACATTCCCTTGATGCTGGTGACCTACGACAACCCCGAACTGCGCGACCGTGAGCGTTTGGCCCGTGCCGGTGTTCGTGTAGTGGTCAACGGCCATGGCGCCTATTTTGCCGCCATCAAGGCCACCTATGACTGCCTGCGCGAGCAGCGCCAGATCGCCGACGGTCAGCTGAACGCCTCCGAGCTCTCCACGCGTTACTCAACGCTTGAAGAGAACCGCGAATGGGCGCGTCGCTATATGGATGTCAGCGAATAAGCGCCGACAGGCGTCCAGCATGATCAACCAACGGCCAGCGCAACCTGCGCGGGTCTCAGGGGGCGAGGCGAGATGAGTCAAATGCAGTGGGAGCAGTTGCTGGCCCCCGTGCGTCTGGATGACAAGACCACCGAGCGCGAGCGCGAAATCGGGCGCAGTCCTTTCCACAAGGACTTTGATCGTATCGTCTTTTCAGGCTCCTTTCGCCGGCTGGGGCGCAAGACGCAGGTGCATCCGCTGACCGAAAACGATCATATCCACACCCGGTTGACCCACTCGCTGGAAGTCGGCTGTGTTGGGCGAAGTCTGGGAATGATCGTGGGCGAGCGCTTGAGTGACCGGCTGCCGGACTGGATTACGCCGGCCGATATGGGCGTCATCGTGCAGGCGGCCTGTTTGAGTCATGACATTGGCAACCCGCCCTTTGGTCACGCCGGCGAGTATGCCATTCGTGACTGGTTCAAGCGCGCCGAAGCCGACGGCACCGGTTTTCTCGAAGCGTTGACTCCGACCCAGCGGGCCGACCTTCTGACCTATGAAGGCAACGCTCAGGGGTTTCGGGTCGTCACCCAGATCGAATACAACCAGTTTCGTGGTGGCATGCGTCTGACTGCGCCGACACTCGGGGCGATGCTCAAGTATCCCTGGACGGTGGAGCGGGCGGGGCTTGCCGGCAAGTTCGGGGCCTATCAATCGGAAAGGCACCAGCTTGAGCGTGTGGCCGGTCTGCTTGGACTCAAGCGAGTGAGTGATCACGCCTGGTGTCGCCATCCCTTTGCCTGGCTGGTCGAGGCGGCCGATGACATCTGCTATGCGCTGCTTGATCTCGAGGACGGTCTCGAAATGGGGATTCTGCGCTATGAGGAAGTCGCTGGCGTGTTGACCCATATTGCCGGCGGCGAGCCCGAGGACTACACCCGCATGTCGCGCGAGAATGTCTCCCAGCGTCGGCGGGTGGCGGCCCTGCGCGGGGCGGCCATGGAGCGGGCGGTCAATGAAGTGGCGGCGACCTTTGTGACCCACGAGCAGGCGCTGCTGGAAGGCAGCCTTGAGGATGATCTGCTGGATCTGTGCCATCCGGACCTGGGCTGGGGCGTGAGCGAGGCCAAGAAAATTGCCCGTGACCGCATCTTTCGCAATGCGCGCAAGGCCAAGCTTGAAATCGGCGCCTACACCACGCTGGGGATTCTGCTCGAAGCCTTTATCGGCGCGGCGCACGAACTGCATTTCACCGGGCAGTCCAGCTTCAAGCATCAGCGCGTGCTGGCACTGATCGGAGAAAATACGCCGCAGACTCAATGGCCGCTGTATGACAGCTATCGCCGTATGCTCGATTTCATCGGCGGCATGACGGACAACTTCGCGGTTGATCTCGCCCAGGAGATGGGCGGCAGGCTGCGCGGAGAGTAACGCCAAAAAAGCAGGCGCAGGGCAGATCAGGACCAAAAAAACGCGGGGTGCGGCATGGCCGCACCCCGCGTCTTTCGTTGGAAATTCCGCGTTCTTTTAGAACCATACCTCCATCTGGGTGCCGAAGGTCCACTCGCTGCCGGTAAAGCCGTCGCTGCCCAGTGCGTCATCATTGGAGAAGTTGTTGAGGTCATCGTCCCAGTCGCTCCAGGTGGCGAACAGGCGGATCTCGGGGCGATTCCAGAAGCCGCCGACCTGCGGCTTGAAGGTCGGGGCTACAGTCAGACGGGTATAGCCGCCGTTGACGCTTTGAAAGACCTGAGGATTGCCGTTGCCATCTTCATATCCATACCCCGAGGGGTCTAGATCCATCCACTGGTAGCTCGCCTCGTACTGCATCTCGAAGTTGTCGGTCAGCTCGTTGGCCAGCCGAGCGCTGAGGGTGACCCAGTCGTAGCGGTCGCCATCGGCGTAGCGGTCGTGGCTGGTCTGGGCCAGCAGCGCCGGGGCAATGCGCCATTTGGGCGCGAGATAGGTGGTGCCGTAGATGGCCAGTCGGCCGGTGTTGGCATCCTCGGTCAGATTGCCGTCAGACCCCAGTGCCTTGACCTCGGCGCCCAGCCCGTGGCCGTACATCAGAGCGGCCTTGAAGGTGCCTTCACCCATGCCAAAGAAGCTGTCGCCGTGGTAGGCCAGCATGGTATGGAAGCCGTCTTCGGCGACGTTGTCGCCCGGTATGCCGCCGCGGGGATCATTGTCCCGCTCGTCGTTGTCGTTGGCCGACATGCCGCTGACCATCCACTGCCAAGGGCCGAAGCGGTTGTTGGACGTCAGAACCAGGTTGTCGGTATCGCCCTGCAGATCAGGCTGCTCATCGGTGACGACGGGATAGTTGCTGAAGCTGCGGCCATAGAGCGAGAAACTGGTATCCCAGCCGTCGGTCACGCTGATGTCATAGATCCCCGCACCGGTGCCGGCCAGGAAGATGATATCGCTGTCGAGCCAGTGGATATCGAAGTTGTCGCGGTCAAAGCGCTTGCCCGCCCAGATCGAGGCGTTTTCAAATGCGCCGGTAAAGCTCGGCAGATCGCTGAACTCGACAAAGGCCTGGCGCACGTTAAGATCCGATTCATCGGCGGTCCAGTCGTTGCTGGTAGTGGTGCCATCGGCCAGCATGATGCGATAGAGCGAATGGGCGCCGTTTTCAAAGCGTTGATTGTAATCAAGGACCGTTTCAACGTAGGTGTCCGGTTCATTGCCCAGTCGACCCACGGCACCGCCCGAGCGACCGGCCGGCGTCAGGTAGGGTCCGCCGGGCGCGCTCTTGCGATCGCTGCCGATCAAAAGGCCTGAACGGGCATAGACACTCATGGACAGCCCTTCGCCTTCGCCTTCTTCCTCGCGCACTTCGGAAGGGATGCTGCCTGCCGAAAGTTCCTCTTCCCCAGCGGATTGCTGCACCAGTTGCGGCGAGCTTTGCTGTCTTTCCAGCGCCGCTTCCGCCCGGTCGGCACGCTGCTCGGCCTGACTGGCCCGTTGCTCCGAGGCGGCCACCCGCGCTTCGAGCTCAGCCAGACGTTCTTCGATGGATTTGTCAGCGGCGCTGACACCGGTGGGCAGCGCCAGGGCCAGCGCGACGGCAACAGCCAGTGGATGACGCGTGAAGCGATGAGGCGAAGGCATGAGGGTGTCCCTTGTTCGTGATTATTGTCGTGATCCGGCTGCTCGAGGGATCGAAAGTCTTGTTATGGATGCGCCGGGCGCGGGATCGTAAAGGGAACTTACCGAGGAGAAGATAAGCTTTCACTCATACATTCGTCTCTATGACAAAAGGTTATCAATCCATTGTCCAATGTCGCTAACGTGCAGCGAAACGTACCTTTTGAGTTTGACTTAAACGATTAAGACAGCCGTTTGATGTTGCAGCCTCGGAGGCGTTGTCATGAAATCCGGATTGATATGTGCAGGCTCTGTATTGATGGTCCTTGGCGGGATTTCACAGGCTCAGGCCGCTGATCTCACCATCTCGTGTGGCGCCGTGGGTGCCGAACTACAGCTTTGTCAGGCTGGTGTCGAACGCTGGGAAGCCAAAAGCGGTCATAGCGTCGAGGTGGTCTCCACGCCCAATTCGGCCACCGAACGGCTGTCGCTTTATCAGCAGATTCTCGGCTCGCACTCCGGCGATATCGACGTGTTCCAGATCGATGTGGTCTGGCCCGGCATGCTGGCGCCGCATCTGATTGATCTGAATAAGCATCTGCCCAAGGGGGCCACTGATGGCTTTTTCGAGGCCATCGTCGACAACAACACCGTCGATGGCCAGTTGGTGGCGATGCCCTGGTTTACCGATGCCGGCGTGCTTTATTACCGCAAGGATCTGCTCGAGAAATATGACCTTGAGGTGCCTGCCACCTGGGAGGCGCTGACCGAGGCGGCGCACACTGTACAGGCCGGCGAGCGCAAGGCCGGCCACAAGGATTTCTGGGGCTACGTGTTTCAGGGGCGCGCCTATGAAGGGCTGACCGTCAATGCACTGGAATGGATTGCCAGCTACCCCGATGGGGGCACCATCGTGGACGATGATGGCACCATCACCGTCAACAACCCTCAGGCGGTCAGGGCACTGTCACAGGCGGCCGGCTGGATCGACGATATTTCGCCACACGGCGTACTCAATTACACCGAAGAGGAGGCGCGCGGCGTCTTCCAGTCAGGCAATGCCCTGTTCATGCGCAACTGGCCCTATGCTTGGGATCTCGTGCAGTCGGAGCAGAGCAGCATCCGTGACAAGGTCGAGGTTGCCCCGCTTCCCGCCGGAGGCCCGGACGGAGAGAGCGCGGGCGTACTGGGCGGCTGGAACCTGGCGGTATCGCGTTACAGTGATAACCCGGACATGGCCGCCGATCTGGTCGCCTTTCTGACCTCGTTTGATGAGCAAAAGCGCCGCGCCATTGACGGGGCCTATAACCCGACCCTGCCGGCGCTCTATCAGGATGATGAGGTGCTGGCCGCGGTGCCCTTTTTCGGCACGCTCTATGACACCTTTACCTCGGCAGTACCGCGTCCGGCGGCCGTCACCGGCGACAACTATCCGCGCGTCTCCAATGCCTTTTTCAACACCGTCCATGAAGTGCTTTCCGGTAATGTCGCTGCCGATCAGGGGCTTGAGCGTCTCCAGGGAGAGCTTGAGCGTATCAAGCGCCGTCGCTGGTAAAGGGGCCGGGGGATCACACCATGACCGTACGAGAATCGCAGAGCGCGCTGTCTGACAATGCCCGTTACGCCCGCGATGGCAGGGCGTCCGGATCGCTACGTCGCGAGCGCGGTACCCGGGTGCGGCGTCAGCGGGTGCGCGCGGCCTGGCTTTTTCTCACGCCCATGCTGATCGTGCTGGCCGCGGTCGCCGGCTGGCCGCTGTTTCGCACCTTCTGGTTCAGCCTGACCGATGCCAGTCTCTCAAGCCTTGAGGGTGCGCACTTTATCGGGCTGGAGAACTATCTGGTCTTCGATAACGGCTGGTACGGCATTCTGGCCGATCCGCTATGGTGGCAGTCGGTCTGGAATACGCTCTACTTCACCCTGGTGTCGGTATCGCTCGAGGCGGTGCTGGGCGTGATCGTGGCGCTGGTGCTCAACGCTCATTTTCGCGGCCGCACGCTGGTGCGCGCTGCGATGCTGATTCCCTGGGCGATCCCCACCGTGGTATCGGCCAAGATCTGGGCATGGATGCTCAACGATCAGTTCGGGATCATCAATCACATGCTGCTGGGTATCGGAGTAATTGACGCGCCGCTGTCCTGGACGGCAGACGCCAGTCTCTCCATGTGGGCCGTCATCATGGTCGATGTCTGGAAGGCCACACCTTTCGTGGCGCTTTTAGTGCTCGCAGCCCTTCAGATGTTGCCCAGCGACTGCTATGAAGCCGCGAAGGTCGACGGCATTCATCCGGTACGAGTGTTTTTCCGTGTCACGCTGCCTCTGATCACGCCGGCACTGCTGGTAGCGGTGATCTTTCGGGCACTGGATGCGCTGCGCGTGTTCGATGTGATCTACGTGCTGACGTCCAATGCTGCCTCGACCATGACCATGTCGATCTATGCCCGCCAGCAGCTGGTCGAGTTTCAGGACGTGGGGTATGGCAGTGCGGCGTCAACGCTTTTGTTCATGATTATCGCGCTGGTCACGGTGGTCTATCTCTATCTGGGACGCCGCCAGCTGGGAGGAGAGTCATGAGGCTACGTATCCTTAAAGCCGTCGTGTTGAAAATCGGTTTCTGGATGCTGGTGGGCGTTTTGATGCTCTACGCCATTTTTCCCTTTTACTACGCGGTCATTACCTCGCTGAAACCTTCAAGCCAGCTGTTTGAAGTGAGCTACTGGGTCGACAGCCTCGATGTTTCCAACTATGTCGCGGTGCTCTCCCAGCCGGCCTTTCTGGCGGCCATCCGCAATTCGGTGATCGTGGCCGTCAGCGTTGTGATCATCGCGTTGTTGCTGGGGCTGACCGCTGCCTGGGCGCTCGGACGGGTGCGCTTTCGCGGTCGTACCACGGTCATGATGCTGGTGCTGGGCGTGTCGATGTTCCCTCAGGTGGCGGTGCTTTCCGGACTTTTCGAGGTGATTCGCACGCTTGATCTCTACAACTCACCGGGCGGACTGATCCTGAGCTACACCATTTTTACCCTGCCGTTTACGGTATGGATTCTGACCACCTTCATGCGTCAGCTCCCCGATGAGCTTGAAGAAGCGGCCATTGTCGATGGTGCCTCGCCCTGGGTGACGCTGACGAAGGTGTTCATGCCGCTGTTGTGGCCGGCCATGGCCACCACCGGGCTTCTGGCCTTCATTGCGGCCTGGAACGAGTTTCTGTTTGCCCTGACTTTCACGCTGACCGACAGCCAGCGCACCGTGCCGGTGGCGATCGCGCTGATTTCCGGTGGCAGTCAGTACGAACTGCCCTGGGGGCCGATCATGGCGGCCTCGGTGATCGTCACCGTGCCACTGGTGATTCTGGTGGTGATCTTCCAGCGCCGTATTGTCTCCGGACTCACCGCCGGGGCCGTCAAGGGCTGATACCGAACCCTTCGCCGCGCCCGGGCGCGGCGATCTGCAGGAGAGACACATGGCTTCCGTGATGCTTGAGAAGGTCAATAAACGCTTTGGTTCGACCCGGGTGATCGAGGATGTGTCGCTCGATATCGGTGATGGCGAATTCGTTGTCTTTGTCGGCCCCTCGGGCTGTGGCAAGTCGACCCTGCTGCGTCTGATCGCAGGCCTTGAATCAATTACTCATGGCGATCTCAATATCGATGGCCAGAGGGTCAATCACCTCACGCCACCGGAGCGTGGCATCGGCATGGTGTTTCAGTCCTACGCGCTTTATCCGCACATGAGCGTGTATGACAATATCGCCTTCGGCCTGAAACTTGCGAAATCCGATCGGCAGACGGTGGATGAGCGGGTACGCCAGACTGCGAAGATCCTGCAGCTCGATGGCCTGCTGGACCGGTTGCCGAAGGCACTCTCCGGCGGTCAGCGCCAGCGTGTGGCAATCGGACGGGCCATGGCACGTGAACCGAAAATTCTGCTGTTTGACGAGCCGCTGTCCAACCTGGACGCCGCACTGCGGGTGCAGACACGCAACGAGATTGCTCACCTGCACGAGCGCCTTGGCTCCACCATGATCTATGTCACCCATGATCAGGTCGAGGCGATGACGCTGGCCGATCGCATCGTGGTGCTCAGGGCAGGGCACGTCGAACAGACCGGCTCGCCACGCGAGCTTTACGAGCAGCCTGCGTCGCGCTTTGTCGCCGGCTTTATCGGTTCACCCAAAATGAATTTCCTCTCCGTGGCGGCGCGCGCCGAGGGCGATGCAGGCTGTCGGATCAGCATTCCCGGGCTCGGAGAGCACGTGCTGCCACGTCAATTACCGGCCGGCGAGCGAGAAGCGTCCCTGACGCTGGGCGTGCGTCCGGAGCATCTAGCCCCGGTAGCAGCGGAAGGTGAGGCCGGGTTTAAGATCCTCAACGTCGAGTATCTGGGCAGTGAGGCCTATCTTTATCTGGAAGCCCCGGAAGGCGAAGCGCTGGTATGTCGCACCGAGGCCCCGGCGCCCTTTGCACGCGGTGATCGCGTCACTCTGGATTTCGCCCCCCATCGCGCCCATCTTTTTGACCAGGAGGGCCGGGCGTTGCCGCCGGTCGACGCCAGTGAGACCAGGGTGTCGGCCACCATGTCCTGATTTTTCCCCACACGACGGACTCCCATATGACTCAACAGCATTCCCGGCCACAGTGGTGGCATGACGCCGTGATCTATCAGATCTATCCGCGCAGCTTCATGGACGCCAGCGGCGACGGCATCGGCGATCTGAACGGCGTTATCCAGCGACTCGATTATCTGGCCAATCTGGGGGTCGATGCGCTCTGGCTGTCGCCCTTTTACCGCTCCCCCCAGGCGGATGCCGGTTATGACGTGGCCGATTATCGCGACGTCGATCCACTATTCGGCACGCTCGAGGATTTCGATTCGATGCTGTCGGGAGCCCACGAGCGGGCCATGAGAATCATCGTCGACATCGTGCCCAACCACACTTCCAGCGAGCACGTCTGGTTTCAGGAGGCGCTGGCTTCGCCTTCCGGCAGCCGGGCGCGGGCGCGCTACATTTTTCGCGAGGGTCGCGGTGATAACGGCGAGCAGCCGCCCAACAACTGGCAAAGTGTCTTTGGCGGCCCGGCCTGGACGCAGGTGCCGGGTGAGCGCGAATGGTATCTACACCTGTTTGATACGCGTCAGCCCGATCTTGACTGGCGCAATCCCGAAGTGCTCGAAGAGTTCGACAACGTGCTGCGGTTCTGGCTCGAGCGCGGGGTGGATGGCTTTCGCATCGATGTCGCTCACGGCATGATCAAGGCACCGGAACTGCCGGACTGGGAAGGCAGTCAGGAAATGATCGAGGGCGGCAACCGCGGCCCCATGTGGGATCAGGAAGAGGTGCACGAGATTTATCGTCGCTGGAATCGGGTGCTGAGCGAATTCGGCCGTGACCGGATGATGGTGGCCGAAGCCTGGGTACATCCACCGGCGCGAACTGCGCGTTACGTGCGGTCTGACGAGATGCAGCAGGCGTTCAACTTTGACTATCTGCTGGCTCCCTGGGATGCTGAAAAACTCAGGGAAGTCATCGATATCTCGCTTGAAAGCTACGGTGCGGTCGGGGCTCCTACCACCTGGGTGATGTCCAACCATGACGGCGTGCGTCACGCCTCGCGGCTGGGGCTGTCGCACCCGGGGGCGCGGCCCAACGGTATCGATGCCGACGGCGAACAGCCTGACGAGGCGCTGGGGCTGCGTCGGGCACGCGCCCTGATCATGCTGACGCTGGCCCTTCCAGGCTCGGCCTATCTCTATCAGGGCGAGGAGCTGGGCCTTCCGGATCACACCACCATGCCGGCGCGCTATCGTCAGGACCCGACCTTTCATCGCACCAACGGCGAGCAGCTCGGTCGCGACGGCTGCCGAGTGCCGCTTCCCTGGCGTGCCAATGCACCGGCCTTTGGCTTCAACACCACCGGCGAGTGCTGGCTGCCGCAGCCGGAAAGCTACGCCCGCTATGCTGCTGATCTTCAGCTGGAAGATGAGCACTCGACGCTCGAACTCTATCGCCGGCTGCTGGCCATGCGCCACGAATACGGGCTGGGCCATGGCGAACTGGTCTGGCAGGCGACGTCACGCCAGGACGTGCTGAGTCTGACCAATGGCGGCGTGACCCTGGTGCTGAATCTGGGCGAGACACCGGTGGCGCTGCCCGAGGGGCAGGTGGCCCTGCAGAGCGTGACGGACGGCGTCGTCAACGGTCAGCTGGCCGGCAATGCGGCTGTCTGGATGACGACGCCTTGATCATTTCAGCAGGACCGGATGGGCATGACTGGCGAGACGCTGCTCCTCGGGGCAGGGCATGAGTCGACGTCGTCCCATGACGCTCAAGGCGGTCGCAGCGCATCTGGGCGTGTCGACGGCCACGGTTTCCAACGCCTTTAATCGGCCTGATCAGCTCTCGTCAAAGCGTCGCGAGGAGATCCTGACGGCGGCCCGAATGCTGGGATATGACGGTCCAAGCCGTCAGGGCCAAACGCTGCGCACCGGGCGTACCTGCGTTATCGGTGTGATGCTCTCGGATGGTCTGGGTTACAGCCTTGGTGACAGCGTCGCCGGCGGCTTGCTGGCCGGCATTGCCGAGGTGCTTGATGGGCTGGGGTATCACATGCTGCTGCTGACCGACGCGGCCAAAACGGATCGGCAGGGGGCTTCCTTCAATGGCGTCGCCGATGGCTATCTGGTTTATGGCTCAATCCCCGAGGCGGGGACGCTGGCGCTGCTGCGCCATCAGCATCAGCCGCTGGTGACCGTGGACATGCGTCTGCCGGGACTGGCCTCGGTCCGGATCGATCATCGTGCCGGGGCGCTGACCATCGCCCGTCATGCACTGGCCGGCGGCGCGCGTCGCCCGGCCATTCTGGCCCTGCGCATGACGCTGGATGCACCGGGTGGGCGGCTGGCGCGTCGTTCGCAATGGTCCCAACCCAATTCGGTGGCCATGGAGCGGCTGGCCGGATTTGATCAGGCGCTCGAGGAGGCCGGTCACGACCCGGATCAGGTGCCGCTGTGGAACGTTGCCGGTAATACCTTTGAGGCTGCCGCGCCGGTCATCGAAACGCTGCTGGACGAGTCCGGCCCGGATCTTTTGTTGTGCATGTCGGACCGACTGGCGCTCACGGCATTGACGCTGGCCGAGCAGCGCGGAATCGCCGTACCCGAAACGTTACGACTGACCGGCTTTGATGGCATTGCCGAAGGTCAGCGCCGCCGACCCATGCTGACCACGGTGTATCAGGACAGCCACGCCAAGGGGGTCAAGGCCGCGCGCATGGTGACCGGCGAATGCCGGGAACACGATGTGGCGCACCCCGTCTGGCTGATCTACGGCGACACCTGACCTTCGTTGCTCCGAGCTCCCCGTGCCTGAAACTGTAACTCTCTGCCGGTACAGGGTTGTCTATTATCGGTACGCACTTCGCGTCTTCCCGGATAATCATGCCTTTCCAAAATTTCGCTTTCCGATAAGCTTTTTTTTGAACGATGGTTCAAACTGGGCTAATGTCGCTCTGAACCAACACCGAGAAGAGGCAGCATCAAACGTTTTCCGGGCTCTCTTCCAATTTCCAATATCAATCAGGAAGACACATGAGTGAAGCAACCAGGGATCACTCCTCTTCAGAGGACAGACTCAACAAGACCGTCTTTTACGGATCGTTCATAGGCATTGTGGGGTTCTCGCTATGGGCGATGATCGCCACAGAACAGGCCAACAGGGTCATCAACGCCGTTCTGGGCTGGATCGCCAACACTTTTGGCTGGTACTACTTCCTGACCGTTGTCGTCTATCTCGCCTTCGTCATATTTCTTGGTGTCTCCCGCTTTGGCAAGATCCGTCTGGGGCCGGAGCACGCCCGCCCGGATTTCAATATCTTTTCCTGGTCGGCCATGCTGTTTTCCGCCGGGATCGGGATTGGCGTGATCTTCTTTGCTCTGGCCGAGCCGTTGACGCAGTTCTATAAGGCACCCGGCGCGCCCGAGGATCAGATCGAGGCCGCGCGGTACGCCATGCAGTTGACCTTTCTGCACTGGGGGCTTTCGGGCTGGGGGATCTATACGCTGGTCGGGATGTCGCTGGCCTTTTTCAGCTATCGCCATAATCTGCCGCTCACCATCTCGAGCGCGCTCTATCCCATCTTTGGCAAGAAAATCTATGGCCCCATCGGTCATGCCGTGGACATCGCGGCGGTACTGGGGACCGTGTTCGGGATCGCGGCCAGTCTTGGCATCGGGGTCATTCAGCTCAACTACGGGCTGAATTTCATGTTTGGCATTACCGAGAGCGCCTGGACCCAGACCATTCTGGTGCTGATGATCGTGCTGTTTGCCACCATTTCTGCAGTCACCGGGGTCGAGCGGGGCATCCGTCGGCTGTCTGAATTCAACATTCTGCTGGCCGTGGCGCTGTTGCTGTTTGTGCTCTTTGCCGGCAAGACCATCTTCCTGCTCAATGCGCTGGTGATGAACATCGGCGATTATCTCTCCTCTTTCGTGAGGATGTCGTTTGACACCTACGCCTTTGATCGCCCGACGGAATGGCTCAATGGCTGGACGCTGTTCTTCTGGGCCTGGTGGATTGCATGGGGCCCGTTTGTCGGCCTCTTCCTGGCGCGTATCTCACGTGGGCGCACCATCCGTACCTTTGTGGCCGGCACGCTGACGCTGCCGATCGCCTTCATGATGATCTGGATGTCACTGCTGGGGAACAGCGCCATCGACATGGCGATCAACGGTGCGACCGATTTCGGTCAGCAGGTCATGGCTAATCCGCCGTCGGGCATCTATCTCTTCCTGCAGGAGTACCCCTTCCCGGTAGTGACCACGATTGCCGTAAGCGTTCTGGCGATCGTGTTCTTTGTCACTTCGGGCGACTCCGGCGCCCTGGTGCTGTCCAACTTCACCTCGGTTCTCAAGGATGTCAGCAGCGATGCACCGGTCTGGATGCGCATTCTCTGGTCGGCGGTGATCGGTATTCTGACCCTGGCGCTGCTGTTGGCCGGTGGACTCTCCACGCTGCAAAGTGCGGTGGTGATCACGGGCCTGCCGTTTTCGGTCGTGCTCTTTTTCATGATGGCGGGGCTCTACAAGGCGCTCAAGGTCGAGGCCTTCAAGGAGGAAAGCTATCGCCTGAGTCTGGCCGGGTCCCTGTCCGGGCGCATGGGAAGCAGTCGTGGTGGTCGTGGCAACTGGGAGCAGCGTCTTGATCGGGCGATGAATTTCCCGGATCGCAGTGAAGCGCAGGGCTTTCTTGAAGAGCGCGTTCGCCCGGCCATGATGGCCATCAAGGATCGGCTTGAGCATCAGGATGTGGGGGTTCACGTCAACGGCGGCGAGCAGAATGAGCATGACTATCTGGCACTCAACGTCGATTTTGGTGAGGAGCAGAACTTCACCTATCAGGTCTGGACGCGTGCCTTTGCCACGCCGGCCTTTGCCATGCGTACCCGAAAGGCTTCAAGCAATTACTACCGCCTTGAAGTGCACCTTCTGGAAGGGAGTCAGGGGTACGATCTAATGGGCTATAGCGAGCAGCAGGTGATCGACGACATTCTCGATCAGTACGAGCGCCACCTGCAGTTTCTGCATCTCAACCGTATGGAACCCGGCAGCATCAACATGCCGGACAGCCCGGAGCAGCCGCCGGTCTGAGAAGACCGTGTCTGCTGACAACAAAAGGGGTCCGATCATCATGGTCGGGCCCCTTGTCATGAGTGCGGTATCACGGGCACGGCCTGTTTCATGGTTCGGACGTCAATGATCCTTGAGATCAGGAACGGGCGGCCGGACGCGCCAGCGCGATGGCAAGCGCTGCGGCCACGACCAGCGCCACAAAGGCGTAATGCAGCGTGATGGCTTCTGCCAGAAAGCCCAGCATCGGCGGGCCGCCGAGCATGCTCAGATAGCCCAGCATGGCGACCGATGCGATTGCCCCTGAAGGAGACATTGATCGATTGCGCCCGGCCAGGCTCAAAAGACACGGAAACAGGGTCGACATGCCAATGCCGGCCAGCGCAAACCCCGCCAGGGCGGCCATGGGGCTGGCCGCTACAATGGCCAGCCCCAGTCCGACAAGGGCCAGTGCGCTGCCAATCTCGAGTGCGCGTATGGCGCCCACCCGATCCAGCCAGCGATCTCCCAGCAGGCGGCCAACGGCCATGGTGCCGGTAAATACGGCAAGCCCGAGGGCGGCATGCCCACGTGAGGCACCCAGCTCGGTGAGAAAGAGCGCCGACCAGTCCGCCATCGATCCTTCGATAAAGACCACGGCTGCGGCAATGATGCCCAATAGCCAGACCCGGCCCTTCGGACGCACGAAGAGGGCGCCGACCGGGCGCTCGGCGCGTGGTGGCGGGGCCAGCAGATGGCGATGGCTGATCAGAATGCCCACCATCAAGAGACCAGCCACCAGCAGCAGATGCCAGCGCGGGGTCAGCCCCAGCGTGGCCAGCCCTCCGCCCACCAGCGAGCCGGCCATGCCGCCCAGGCTGAACAGCCCGTGAAAGGAGGACATGATGGAGCGTCGGTAACGCCGCTCCAGGGTGGCCGCCTGATCGTTCATGGCGATATTGAGCAGCCCCATGCCAGCGCCAAACACCACCAGCGCCAGACCCAGCGTCAGCATTGAAACCGCCGCGCCGATCAGCACCAGTGAGACCACGATGGCGCAGGCAGCCACACGCGTCATGCGTCGACTGCCAAAGCGTGTGTTGAGATAGTTCGACAGCAGCGTCAGGCCCAGCGACCCGATCACCGGACACAGCAGCAGGGCGCCAAGCTGGGATTGAGACAGCTCCAGCAGATTACGAATATCCGGAATGCGCACCGCCCAGTTGGAAAAGGACAGTCCCGACAGGGCAAAAAACCAGGCAATGGCGGCGCGGCTGGCGGGCGCATGAGCCGTCATGCTCTCGCCGGCAGGGTCACTCATGAAGCACTCCTTGTCACATGGTTCGACAGGGTGCGCCCGTGACTGCCCGTCGGCAGGGGCGCCCTGTCTGCATCAAGGCGATGGTTGGAAAGGGTTATTGCTGTTCTGTGGTGTCTGACATGCAGCCATCATGCACGCTGGTTGTCGATTCGGACTAGCGTCCTGTCGGCGAAAGGGCGTGATGGGTCTGATGATCATCGGTCAGGCGAATCAGTGCCTTGATGACGTCGTCATGCAGTGGCTGTGGCAGCACCGGCTGTTCACCGCGCTGCAAAAAACTCACCAGTTCATTATCGCCCACCACTTTGACATCCTCATTGTCGCGGACGCGCTCGAGATGCCAGCCCGGCATGGCCAGCACGGCCTTGACCGGCACCTCTCGCTTGCAGTCACGGCTCAGACGCTCCTGCAGCCAGCGCCGGGCACGCTGAGCCTCGCGCGTGGGGCGGGTTTCTTCGCGATCAGGGAAAACAAGGCGCTCCCCATCAAGCTTGAGCGTTCGGGGGCTGTTTGCGACGGCTTCGGGGCCGGGCTGGCGGGTGCGCACCAGCAGGGAAAAGATACCGTGATCGGTGACCACGACATGGTCAATGGTGAAGCCCTCGGCAGGCACGTCATGAAATATGCAGGTTCCCTGATGCTGCTCGCGCAACAGGCCCTGCAGGTCATGCGCCACGTTCATGGCGCCGGCCAGCCGCAGGCGAAGATTAGAAATCCGGTAGGAAAGTGCCATCATGAAAGCACCCACGATCATTGCTGCGACCGTGGTGACCAATCCATAGATGCTCCATTCGATCCAGTCCTGATAGGACGAAAAGAGCATGCGTCCCATGC
The DNA here is from genome assembly GCF_002157205.1 of Kushneria marisflavi. Taxonomy (NCBI): domain Bacteria; kingdom Pseudomonadati; phylum Pseudomonadota; class Gammaproteobacteria; order Oceanospirillales; family Halomonadaceae; genus Kushneria; species Kushneria marisflavi. Next base: position 2,317,438 of record NZ_CP021358.1, read on the forward strand.
CGTAGATCAAGGGTGTGATCGCAAGGATGGGGCCAAGTGCCCCCGCCAGAAAGAGTCTGACGCGGGCTTCGGCCAGACGCTCGCGGAAGCGGTTGCCGGACTGTCTGAGCCGCTGGCCGGAGGGAGAAAACCCGGGCTTGTCCTGAAAAAGGTGGCGAAGTCCCAGCACCACGACGGCGGTGGCGAACAGGGGAGTCAGAAAAATCAGGGGAAGTAGATATTCCAGCCAGCGCATGACGTCATCCCGATAGATTGAGGGTTAGTCTAGCGTCCTGTCGAGTTGGCATCCATGCCCGGCAGAGATTTTGCTGACACCGTTTTGCGTTCGGCCGTCAGGTTACAGGGAGTCATCATGAGTAGTGTATTGGGTGCCGATCAACAGGCACTGATTGATCTGGTACGGCGCCATCCTCGTCTGTGTGTTCTGACCGGGGCCGGGGTCAGTACCGACAGCGGCATTCCCGATTACCGGGATGAAAAGGGCGAGTGGAAGCGGCCGCCGCCCATGACCCATCAGGTCTACATGACAAGCCATTTGGGGCGTCAGCGCTACTGGGCGCGCAGTCTGGTTGGCTTTCGTTTGCTCGCACACGCCACGCCCGGGCGGGCACACCAGGCCCTGGCCGCGCTGGAAGCGCAGGGGGTTATTGAGGGAATCATTACGCAAAACGTTGATCGTCTGCATCAGAAGGCGGGCAGCCGGCGGGTCGTGGATTTGCACGGCCGAGCCGATCTGGTGCGCTGCATGCAGTGTCAGCTGCTGGTGAGACGCCATGTGCTGCACGATCATCTGGCCACGCTCAATCCCGACTGGGTGGGCATGGAGGCCGAGATTGCCCCGGATGGTGATGCCTATCTCGATGAGGTGGACTTTTCGACCTTCAGATTGCCGGACTGTCCACGCTGTGGGCACGGCATCTTGAAGCCCGATGTGGTCTTTTTCGGTGACAATGTACCGCGTGGACGGCTTGAGCGGGCCATGTCGATACTCGATAACAGCCAGGCCCTGCTGGTGGTGGGGTCATCGCTGATGGTGTTTTCAGGCTTTCGTTTTGCCCGACATGCCGCCTCGAAGGGGATGCCGGTGGCATGCCTTAATCGAGGGCATACTCGCGCCGATACGCTGTATACCCTCAAGTGCGAGGCCCCGATCGATGAGAGTCTGACCGCCCTGCTGAACGGGCTGTCAGACGCGCCCGCTTCGCGGATTACCGGTTGACCGGGGTCAGCGGCACACGCACCTGCTGTGAGAGGGCGCCGTGGGTCAGCACCGGAAGCGGTTCCAGAGTCATATAGCGCGTGCTCTCTCCTTCGAGCAGGGCCGCGCTGAGCGCGTAACGGCGGTCGCTGTCGATACGCTGGCGGTCAAACTGCAGCGCGAAGGGCACCGGCCAGCGGCCGTGGGTGTTCTGATCGACCTGGGCAACAGTGGTGCGACCCTGGGTCATGTCCAGCAGACGAATCTCCAGCCGGGCATCATCGGCAATCGGTGCCTGCTCGTCACTGACCGCGTTACCCGAAAGCGTGGCGAAATCGGGGTCACCGGCAAACAGCGAGCAACCGCTCAAAAGCCCGGTCATGATCAGTGGCGCGGCGGCCAGCAGGGGGCGACAACGGCGGATCTGCATGCTCAGCCTCCTGCCAGTTTGACGGTATAGCCGCGCTTTTCCAGCTCGGCGCGTAGCGTATCGCGATGATCGCCCTGGATCTCGACGACCCCATCCTTGAGCGCCCCGCCACTGCCACAACGTTTCTTGAGTGCCTGCATCAGGCGCTTCAGCTCATCATCCGGCAGCGGTATGCCATGCAGGGTGGTCACGCCCTTGCCCTTGCGGCCGGCCGTTTCCCGTTTGAGGCGTACGATGCCATCAAGTGATGCCAGACGCGCCGCTTCCTGCGTCTTTTGTGCATCATTCTCGTCATGCTTGCGCATGTCTCCGGTTTCAGTGGAATACACCTTGCAGCTCAACTGATCGCGCAGTGATGACATTGTCCGACTCCTGCTTGCCTCATGAACCCCCAAGAATAGCGCAGCGCCGGCGTCCTTCGAAATGCACGAGCGTCTACACGTGAGAAATACAGACCCAAAGCGGCCCTTTTTGTTCAATTGATCCCGGGGGGGCTGGGTAAACTCATGATCATTCAATGACGTCGAGTTCATCGACGCACCGGAACTTTGATCATTCTCCACGAGGGCTCGTCATGCGACGTATCGCAACCGCTGTCATTACCGGATCACTGCTGCTGGTCACCAGCGCCGCCGCCAACGCCGAAGAACACTGGTCGGTCGCCGGCAGTGCCGGTACGACCGGTCTGGGTGCCAATGTGAGCTGGCGCTTTCATGATCACTTCGCCCTGACGGCAGGCTACAGCGGCTACAACTATGATGATCTGGATCATACCAACGGCGACGTGACCTACAAGGGTGAGGTCGACATGGATATCTACAGCCTCAAGCTGGATATCTATCCGTGGGTGAACAGCGGCTTTTTCATCTCGGCAGGTGCGGTCAAGCCCGATGTTCAGCTCAGAGCCGTTGGTCGTTATACCGGGGACGATACATTTGACGATATCGGCGGCCTTTCCCTGGATCCCGATAGCGCTCGCCTGAATGGTCACGGCAAGCTTTCCGATAGTGTTGAGCCCTATCTGGGCATCGGCTGGCGCAACAGTTCGAAGCAGGGGCTGGGCTTCTATGCCGAGGCCGGCGCTTTCTGGATCGACCCCAGCGTGTCTCTGACACCCAGAGGCGAAGCCTTCGATAATCCTGCGACCGGCGCTACCGCCAGACAGCTTGCAGAGCCGTATGTACGTGAACAGGAAGATGATCTGCGTGATGAGCTGAACAAGTACAACATCTACCCGGTCGCCGTCATTGGTATCGAATACACGTTTTAATCCCGGTTTCTCGTGAGGCCTGCCCCGCTTTTGCGGGGCTTTTTTGTGCCTGTGATTCGGCGTCTCAAGGTCGCCATTGACCCGGTCGATAAGTCCTTCATGCCCGCCTGAATTGTCCGGCCCGGGTGGGGCCTTTCCAATGGAAGGATGGCGCGCCCTTATCGGCAGTGGCAAGGCATTCAACCGCCGCAGGCCGGTACCGCGGACAATGGAAACCACCATGCAGGATGATGCCACCGAGCTGGATCAGGCCCTGGAGGGCGGAGGACAGCTGGATCGGGTTTCGATACCCCCTGAACTGTCGCGCGCCTTTGCTGACGCCACCCTGACCGTGCGTCGCCGTGCCCTGTCGAAGTCCGTAGTCATCGGGCTGGGATTTTATGAGGCCTTTGCGCTGGGTGACGCTTTCGCCGTTCCGGACCGACTTGAACTGGCGCTGACCTTTCGTTTTGCCATCATCCTGCCGCTGGGACTGATGGTGGTCTGCTGGCTTCGCCGTACGCGCTGTGCGTTGATCCTGCAGCAGGTCGTGGCCTGTGGCTTTCATCTGGTGGTGGTGGCGCTGCTGGCGCTGCTTGTGGTGCTCTCCGACTCCGTCAATGCGCTGGGATTTGTCTTTGCCAGCTACGCCCTGCTGATGTTCATGGTGATCAGCATGGCGCTTCCCCTATCACTGGTGGCGGTACTGGCCACCTTTGTGGTGCTGATCCAGGCGGTGGCGATTGCCCACGGACCACTCATGTACCCGGCGCTTGAGCTGCATAATCTGATGATTGCCATTGTGATCATCGGGCCTGCGACCTTTGCCAATCGGGCGCTGGAAAATGATCGCCGGCGGCACTTTCTGCTGATGGAGCGTGAACGGTATCGACAGCGCCTGCTAGCCGAGCAGCGCGATATGCTGGCGCGTCTGGCCGCGCTTGATCCCCTGACCGAGCTGGCCAACCGGCGCGGTTTTCATGCCGGCATCGCGGGTGACCTTGATCGTCTGGCGCCAGGGTCGCTGGTGGCAATGGCCATGATCGATATCGACCATTTCAAGACCTATAACGACCACTACGGCCACGGCGCCGGTGATGAAGCGCTCAGGCGCGTGGCTCGAGCGCTCAGGGAGGCCGCTCGACCAATCGGGCGCGTCGGGCGGATGGGCGGTGAGGAGTTTGCCGTGTTCATTCCGGGCATCACCGGTCATGAGCTGGTCCTTTATGCCGAGCGTCTGCGTGCCAGCGTGCAGCGTCAGGCGCTGGTACATCATCACAGCGCTACGGCCAGTGTCATGACCATTAGTGTCGGGGTGGCGTTGGGGTGTCCGGAAACCTCGGATATTGAGGCGCTTTTCGAGACGGCCGACGCCGCGCTTTATCGTGCCAAGGCGGCCGGGCGCAACCGGGTGAGCATCGAGGATCTGACCCGTCCGGATATGGGTGCCTGCCGAGAACGGCCTGATACAGGGTGAATCTCGCAGGTCTGCCTGACAGTATCGAAAGCGTGCGCCATGCTTGATGGGATCGTTGTCATTTACGAACACATCAGGAGCTCACATGGCACAGGGAAGGGTGCGTTACGCCGTGGTCGGCGGTGGCGAAATTTCACAGGGCGCATTCATGCCGGGTATTGCGGCCAGCGATCACTCGGAAATGACGGCGCTGGTGACTGGCGACCCCAAAAAGGCCGAGGTGCTAGGCAAGCGCTACAACCTCAAGGTCTACGGCTACGATGACTACGAGACGCTTTTAAACTCCGGCGAGATTGACGCGGTTTATATCGCCACGCCCAACTTCCGTCACCGCCAGGACACCGTTCCGGCGCTGAGTGCCGGCATTCACGTGCTGCTGGAAAAGCCGATGGCGACCAGCATTGAAGATTGCCAGGCGATGATCGAGGCCGCCGAGCGCGGTAATGCCAAGCTCATGATTGCCTATCGACTGCATCACGAGCCGGGCACGCTGGAGATGATCCAGCACATGCGAGAGGGCACCATCGGTGCGCCGCGTACCTTCTCCTCGCAGCTCACTCAGGACCTTAATCCGAAAAACCATCGCGCCCTGCACGGCTACTGGGCCGGGCCGGTGCCCGACATGGGTGCTTATCCGATCAATGCCGTGCGCCATCTTTTCGGCGCCGAGCCGATCGAAGTCAGTGCCATGAGTGACAATACTCCGGGGCGTGACTACACCTGCGATGACAGCGTGACCGTCAGCCTGCGGTTTCCTGAAGGGCGGCTGGCCCAGTTTTTCGTCAGCTACGCCACCAGCGGCCACAATCATCTCTCGGTGATTGGCGAGCGCGGCGCGCTGATGGCAAGGCCCAGCTACATGTTTGGCCCAACGGTCTCGATCGACTATGACCTGAGCGTTGACGGTAAAACCACCACGCATTCGCCCGGTCCGGTCGAGCAGTTCGGCGGGCAGACGGACTATTTCTCCCACTGCATTCTCAATGACATCGACCCCGAAGCCGATGGCACGGAAGGGCTGCGCGACGTGCGCATTCTGGAAGCCATCGAACGGGCTCTGGAAACCGGTCAGCCACAGACGCTCGAACCGCTCGACTACCGTGAGCGCATTCGGCCGGATCAGGTCCGTCGACTGACGCCGGTCGAGCCGCCGGAAGTGGTCAGCGTTGAGACCATCAGCGGCGATTGAGCCTGCCGCCATGACGTTCAGGCCTGTCATGGCCCGTCAGGTCAAAAAGGGCCGCCCGAGCGGGCGGCCCTTTTCATGCCCGCCTATCGCCCGGGCAGGTTGCCATGATCAGGAGAGAATCAGCATCGGTTTTACCTCTGGATGACGGTCGTGCCAGATCAATGCCTGACGCCAGTCGGTAAGCCTGAAATCCCGTGTTGCCGGCATCTCGATGTCACGCAACAGTGCCCAGAGCGTTTTAAAGCTTTCCTGCCACTGATAACGGTCCAGTCCGGCAATGTGATCGCGCAGATGAAAGTGACGTATGCGAGCGTCCATGTGGTGCGGGCTGATGGGCACGCCGGAGAGCAGGCCATAGGTGATAAATACGCCGTCGGGCGCCATGCCGGCCAGCAGTCGATCAGCCAGCCGGCCGCCGGCCGCGTCAAAGATGCGTCTGGCGCGCGCGGCGGCAGCATCAATGGCGGCATGATCCTTCTGGTCCAGTACATTGACCCCCATGGCCGTCAGCGCCTCGCGATGATGGTCGCTGCGACAGATGCCGGTCACCGAGCGGGCGCCACAGCACAGCGCCCACTGCGCCAGAAGGCGAGCACAGTTTGAGCCGGCGGCCGTCAGGAGTACATCACACCCCTCGACCGGCCAGCGCTGAAGCATGGTCATGGCCGTCATCGGATTGATCCAGGCACGCGCCGCCACATGATCGGGGATATCGTCAGGCACGGGGATGGCCAGTTCCGGATTGCAGTCCAGCGATTGCTGCCAGGTGCCGGGGCCGCGGAGCGGCAGCACCCGGCGCCCCTCAAGCGCCTGCCATGGTCCGTATGCCTCGGTCACCACGCCTACGCCCTCATGTCCGGCCACCAGTGGTGGGGTGATCCTGTGACGATAGGCGCCGGCAATCGGGATCAGATCCGAAGGGTTGACGGGCGCACAGCGCATGCGCACGCGCATGAGTTCCCGGGCGAGGGGGCCGTCGGATCGTGGCTCAAGGTGCAGGACGTTCAGCGGTGAGCCAAAACGGTGATAACGCAACGCAGGGGCCGGCATATTGATCGACATGTCGACGTGGGCATTGGCAGCCGTCATGGAAGATTCTCCTTTTGAATTATTGTGGTTAAAACAGATCGATCTGCTGATGGGGCGGCGCAAATCGTGTGGTATCGAGGCGTTCTTCCTCGCGGCGCCGATTGAGCCCGAGGCGGCGAATGGCCAGTCGAAAGCGCTGGGCGAGCAGGTCGGCGAAGGGACCTTCACCACGCAGACGGTGGCCAAAGCGGTTGTCGTATTCGCGTCCGCCACGCGACTGGCGAATCAGGCTCATGACATGTTCAGCCCGCTCCGGGAAATGCTCACTCAGCCACTGCTCGAACAGGGGACGCACTTCAAGGGGCAGGCGCAGCAGGGTATAGCCGGCGCTGGTGGCGCCGGCCTCGAATCCTGCCTTCAAGAGCCTTTCGAGCTCCATGTCGTTGATCATGGGAATCATCGGCGCGGTGATGATGCCGACAGGGATTTCTGCTGCCCGGAGCGAGCGAATGACCCTCAAGCGCGTGCCGGGGGAAGCGGCCCGGGGCTCCATGATCCGCTTGAGGCCCGGCTCCAGCGTGGTAAAGCTGATAATGACCCGTACCAGCCGATGGCGGGCCAGCTCGGTGAGTAGATCGAGATCGCGCAGGATCAGCGCACTGCGCGTGGTGATCGTGAGCGGATGGCGATGTTGCAACAGCACCTTGAGCAGCTGTCGGCTCAACTGATGCTGGCGCTCGATGGGTTGATACGGATCGGTGTTGGCGCCGAGCGCCAGGGGCTCGCAGACGTAGCCGGGGCGGGCAAGTTCCTCGGCCAGCAGGGCGGCCATGTTGGTACGGGCGATCAGGCGCGTTTCAAAATCAAGCCCCGGCGACAGGTCCCAGTACGCATGCGAGGGCCGGGCAAAGCAGTAGATGCAGCCATGCTCGCAGCCCCGATAAGGATTGAGTGAGGAGGAGAAGGGCATGTCCGGCGACTGGTTGCGCGAGATGGCCGTGCGGCTATGCTCCTGGCGCACCTCGGTGGCCCGGCTGGCAGGCGCCTCGTCCTGCCACCAGCCGTCATCCACCGCCTCGATGTGAATACGCTCAAAGCGGTGATGCAGATTGCCGCTGGCACCGCGGCCGATAATGGGTCCACCCGACATGACAAAGCTCTCCCTGAATACTGTTTAAATATACAGCTATATTAGGGAGAACCCAAGCCATCCCGGACTTTACCGTTACGGTGACGCCAGCGCTCCGAGATCCTTCAGCAGCGTCTCGAGCCGCGCCTCGGTAAAGCTCGAAAAGGAGACCAGCGCCCGTAACGGCAGGTAGTGGCCCATGGCATCCATCAGGTCGTCACCGCCGCTTCGCCCCATCAGACCGTTGAGCATCGGCAGCTCATCGGCAATGTCGGCCAGGTGCTCGCGCAGTACCCGGGTGGTGTCGTCGCGACGCTGTAAATCCCCCAGCAGGGTGTTGCGATCAATATCCGGCAGCGGCGTCTCATCACCCTGCACTTCAAGGCAGCGGCTCAGACGAATGTCACGCGAGGAAGCGCCGATGCGCACCTCGAAAGTGCCGGTCGGCAGGCGCCACTCGGCGCGCTCGGCGTCATACCAGCAGAAATCCCGACGGGTGAGTGACAGCTCGATTCGCGCGGTCTCACCTGGCGCCAGCGTCACCCGGTCGAAACCGCGCAGGGTCTGCTCGGCCACCGGCACGGTTTGCGTCCGGTCGCTCAGGTAAAGCTGCACAATCTCGCTGGCTTCGATCTCACCGCTGTTGGTGATGTCACAGCTGACCGTCAGAGCGCCCTGACCGTCGTAGACGCTGGCAGAGAGCGCCAGGTTGGCGTAGTCAAAGCGGCTATAGCTCAGCCCGTGACCGAAGGGAAACAGTGGCTCGGTGCCCAGAGTGTCGTAGTGACGATAGCCGACAAAAATGCCCTCGCCGTAGCGCACCACATCGCCTTCCCCGGGGAAATTGAGATAGGCCGGTGTGTCTTCCAGCCGCCGCGGAAAGGTTTCGGCCAGCTTGCCGCTCGGCGAGACCTCGCCATAAAGCAGATCGGCCAGCGCCGCGCCGACGGCCTGACCGCCCAGATAGCCTTCCAGAATGGCGCTGACCCGACCGGCCCAGGGCATCGCGATCGGTGAGCCGTTGGCCAGCACCACCACGGTATTGGGCTGCGCGCGGGTGACCGCTTCGATCAGGGCGAGCTGATTGGCCGGCAGGTTCAGATGCGTACGGTCATAGCCTTCGGACTCGTGACGCTCGGGCAGACCCAGACAGAGCACGGCAACGTCGGCGTGGCTTGCGGCGGTCGCTGCGTCCTGCTCGAGCGGCTGATCGGGCGCATCGCGGTCAATCTCGAAGCCTTTTGTATAGTCAAAGCTCGCGTTCCGGGTCTTGAGCGCCTCCAGCAGGGTTTCGACGCGGGTGGCGTTGACGTGTGAGCTGCCGCCACCCTGATAGCGCGGTCGCTCGGCAAATTCACCGATCACCGCCACGCGCTGTGTGTCCGTCAGCGGCAGGGTGCCATCGTTTTGCAGCAGCACCATGCTGTCGCGTGCAATGTGGCGGGCCAGCTGATGATGGGCCTCGGTGTCGAAGTGTGCCTGCTCGAGGCGGGCATCATGGGCTTGAAAGATAAGGCGCAGCAGGCGCTCGACGGCACGATCCAGCACCGCTTCTTCCAGGCGGCCCTCTCTGACCGCTGCAGCGATCTGCGCGTCGCGCTCGCCGATGGGGGCAGGCATTTCCAGCTCCATGCCGGCCTCAAGCCCGGGCACGCGCTCGTTGACCGCGCCCCAGTCGGAGACCACAACCCCCTCGAACCCCCACTCATCGCGCAGGATATCGGTCAGAAGCCTGCGATGTTCGCTGCAGTAATCGCCGTTGACCCGGTTATAGGCGCACATCACCGTCCAGGGCTGAGCCTGCTTCACCGCATGTTCAAAGCTTGCCAGATAGATTTCGCGCAGGGTGCGCTCATCGATGCGGGCATCCACCGACATGCGGCGATGCTCCTGATTATTGGCGACAAAGTGCTTGAGCGAGCTGCCTACGCCGCGTGACTGGGTGCCACGAATATGGGCGGCCGCCAGATGCGAGGAGAGCAGCGGGTCTTCGGAGAAGTACTCGAAATTGCGTCCGCACAGCGGCGAGCGCTTGATGTTGGCCCCCGGCCCCAGCACCACATGCAGTCCTTCGGCCTGGGCTTCATCGCCCAGCGCGGCACCAAGCTGTTCGAGCCGCTCGATGCTCCACGAGCTGGCAAGCCCTGCCGCAGTGGGAAAGCAGGTGGCCGGCTTGCTGTCGTTGACGCCCAGATGATCCTGCTCCTCACCCTGGGCGCGCAGCCCGTGCGGGCCGTCGGAGAGGTTGATCGCGGGGATACCCAGACGCTCGATGGCTTTCGTGCGCCAGAAGTTCTCGCCCGAGCACAGGCCGGCCTTTTCCTCCAGGGTCATCTGTTCGATCAGTGTCTGCCAGTCGCGCATGTGCTGGATGTCCTTGTCGCTTGAAGGGGGAGAGGAATAAAGGGATGGAGGGATAACTCAGGCGGCCGTGGGTTTGGCGGTACGGATCTCGGCCATGCGACGATCGCCGAGCGGATAGATCAGCATCAGCACCGCCACGCCAAGTGCGCCCACGGCCGGCATTACGCTCATCATCGATTTGATCAGTACCAGCACGGTCTCGCTCTGCTCGGTATTGGGGATATAGCCATAGAGGCTGAACAGCACGCCGGTCAGCAATCCGCCGATGCTCATGCCGAATTTCTGGCTGAAGGTGACGGCGCTGGTGGTCGTGCCGGTCGCGCGGCGGCCACTTTCGTATTCCACGTAGTCGGCGATATCGCCCACCATGGCCCACATGGTCGGGGCGATGACGCCGTTGATGAATTTGGCGGCCATGAAGGCCGCGAAGTAGAACGGCATCCCATGATCGGCGGCCACGAAAAAGCTCGCCAGGGCAAGGCCATAGGCCAGGTTGGCCCCGATCATGACGCGACGCTTGCAAAAGCGGCGCATCACCAGCTGATTGAAGATCACGCCGGCCACCATGCTGGTGTAGCCCATGGCCAGAAACAGCGAGACGGAAGACTCCTGGCCGAGGTAATACTTGAAGAAATAGATGGCGGCCGAGTCCGGCATCAGCATGAGGGTGAAGATCAGGATACTGGTCGCGAACATGATCCAGAACGGACGGGCGCGGGCAATGTGGGCAAGGCTTTTGAGCGGGTTGCTGGCGCTGTCGCCTTCTACATAACGCTCGCGTACACCCTTGAAGGTCAGCAAAAACACCAGAAAGGTGATGACGCCGTAAAGGGCATAGGTCAGGGCAAAGCCGCGCTGCTCGTCACCGTTGCCCAGCAGTTCCACCAGTGGCAATGTGGCGTAGCTGATCAGGACAAAGGCAATGTAGGACAGCAGCATGCGGTAGTTGGTCAGCTGACGCCGCTCGTCGTTGTCGGTCGTCATCGAGACCGGTAGCGCCGAATAGGGGATATTCACCAGGGTATAGAGCCCCATCAGGGCAATGTAGGTGACAAAGGCGTAAAGGATGCGGCCGTTTTCACTCAGTGACGGCGTGGTAAAGGTCAGGGCCAGCATGGCCCCGAGTGGCAGCGAGAAAAACAGCAGATAAGGGCGTAGCCGGCCAAAACGGGTGCGGGTGCGATCAGCCAGCAGACCCACGGCCGGGTCGGTCACGGCGTCCCAGAGCCGGGTCACCAGAAATAGCGTCCCGACCAGTGCCGGGCTAAGGCCAAAGACGTCGGTATAGAAGTACATCAGATACAACGACAGCGAGGCCCATGTGAAGGCGCTGGCAAAGTCACCCAGCCCGTAGCTCAGCTTCTCCTGCACGTTAAGCATTGAGACATCCTTGTCGTCGATGGGCGTCCATGAAACCGGTTTCATGGTGCCGTCTCAATCTGCTTCGCGCCATGCGACCTTGGCAGGAAAGGCGTCATCACCATGATCAGCGAAAGCGGCCTGGGTGTGGCAGCAGGCCGCTTGCCGTGACGCGTGGCATCTGGTCAAGTAGCCGCATCATTTAAAGGACAACATTATGCCGACCATTCGCGAGGTTGCCGCTTATGCCGGTGTCTCTCCTGCCACGGTGTCCCGCGTCATGAAGGGGGAGGTGCCGGTCAATGCCGAGACCCGCGCACGCGTTAAAGCCGCCATCGATGCGATGGGATATGCCCCCAACGCCTTCGCCCGCTCGCTGGCGTCCAATCGGCTGGGCGGGGTGGGGCTTGTCATCTCGCATCTGGCCGGTCCCTTCATGGGCCGGGTCATGATGACGCTGGAGGCGACGCTGCGCCGTGCCAACGTGTCCCTGCTGGTCGCCAGCGGTGGGGGAGAGGTCGAGCGCGAGCGCGACGCCGTCGATTTTCTGCGCGGTCGGCGCTGTGACGGGTTGATCGTGCATGCCAATGCGCTGTCCGATGCGGCGCTGGCAACGCTTGCCACGGCAACCCCGCTGGTGGTGTTCAACCGCCGAGTGCCGGAAATCGAGGCGCACTGCATTCATCTGGACAATGAGTACGGGGGCTATCTGGCCACGCGGCATCTGCTGGATCAGGGACATCGCCACATTGGCTGTCTGACCGGACCGCTGCGCCAGCAGGATGCCGCCGGACGGCTGGCCGGTTATCAAAGGGCCCTGCGCGAGCAGGGGATCGAGATGGATGAGCAGGCCATCATCGAGGGCGATTTTACCGAGCAGGCGGGGGAGCAGGGCATGGCTGCCCTGCTGGCGCAGAAGGTGCCAGTCACGGCGCTGGTGGCCGGCAACGACGACATGGCGCTGGGTGCCATGTCAGTGCTGCGCGCACAGGGATACTCGATTCCCCGTGACATGTCGCTGGTAGGGTATGACAACGAAGCCTGCGCCCGACATGTCGTCCCGGCCCTGACGACCGTTCATGCCCCGCTCGAAGAAATGGCGCAGGAAGCCGCCGAACGGCTGCTCAAGCTGGTGGCAGGCGTTTCGCTGCCGCCCTCGACGCCTTTCATGCCCACGCTGATCGAGCGCGATACGGTTGGGCCGGCGCCGACCTGATCACTTCTTTGATGAGGGAGGCGGGGCGTCTTCGTCGGTAAGCGCTTCACGGGGCGCCCTTTTGGGCCGCTTCACATTGATAATGGCGATCCCGCCCACCACCAGGGCACCGCCGATCAGCTTGCTGAGCGCCAGGCTCTCGCCCAGCATCAGTATGCCCAGCAGTACCACCACCAGTGGCGTCAGAAGTGACAGCGGAATGAGGCGTGACACCGAGTGTCGTCGCAGCAGGGTGTTCCAAAGGCCATAGGCGAGAATCGAGGACATCACGGCGCTATAGGTCACGGCGCCCCAGCCTCGCCAGCCGGCCTCGGTCATGGCCGTCCACTGATGCTGTTCAAACAGCAGTGAGCCCACCCCGACCAGCGGAATGGCGAACATCGACAGCCAGCCGGCCATGGTCAGCGGCTCGATCTCCGGTCCCGTCTTGACCAGCAGATTGGTAATCGCCCAGCCCAGCGCGCTCAACAGTAAAAGCGTCAGCGCCAGTGGGCCGGGCAGGGTGGGGCCACCGGCCAGTACCACCACGCCGGAAAAGGAGACCAGCATGCCGATGACCGGCTTCAGCCGCAGACGCTCCTTCAAAAAGATGGCGGCCAGAATCGTGGCAAAGGGCGTGCCCAGCTGGACCAGCAGTGCCCCGGTGCCGGCCTCGGCGTAGTTGAGCCCGATGAACAGAAACCCGAAATGCATCAAGCCGAAACTGGCGGCGAGCTTGAGCACCAGCGGCAGCTGTACGCGCGTAATGCGGGTAAAGGGTACGATCAGCGCTGCTACCAGCGCAAAGCGAAGGGTGGTCATCAAAAGCGGCGGCATCTCATCAAGGCCGAGCTTGATCATGATGTTGTTGAACGCCCATATCAGAATGACGGCCAGGACCAGATAGAAATCGCGAAGCGGCACGGGGGCTCCTGTCAATGTCGGGCAAGACCGAGCGTTCGGGCATATTGATGTGTGAACGACGCTTGCCGATCAGTGGTAGCTCAACCTTCGAGTGGTCGTGGCATTCTATCAACGAATGATCATGAGAGGCGGCAATCCCTGATAAACGAGCCGGCGATTAAATGCGTGGATCAGGCCCTGATTGTACCTCGAATGCGGACAGGCGATATTGAGACTTCCGCTACCGGCCAGACACAAGACTTGCCATGACCCTTTCCCGGCCATCATCACAACGCGATCCTTCGGTACCCGCCTGTCATCTCTGTGACCGGCGCCCGCCCGAAGTCGATCTGGTTCCACAGCGCGCCGTTCGCCCGGCACTGCATGCCGAGATCGAAACGCTGGCAGCCGGCTGGCAGCCCGGCTGTTATATCTGCCATGCGGATCTGGCGCGTGTTCGGCGTCACCACCTGCATGCCTGGCTGCATCGCCATCACCGGGGCGCACCGCCGGATCAGGCACTCATCGCCGCCATCGAGAGCGATGAGCCCGTCTCACGTCCACCGCAGGAGGTCATGCCCGAGCGTGCAGGCCTAGGAGATCGCGCCGCCGACCGCCTGGCCAATCTTGGTGGTAGCTGGGGCTTTATCCTGAGTTTTACCGTGCTTCTGATCGGCTGGATGGTGCTCAATACAATCGGTCTTCTGGCACGCCCCTTTGATCCCTACCCCTTCATTCTGCTCAATCTGGTGCTCTCATCGCTGGCGGCGCTGCAGGCGCCGGTCATCATGATGAGCCAGCGACGTCAGGAAGAGAAGGATCGGGCCCGAGCAGAGAGTGACTACCGCATCAACCTTATGGCCGAGCTGGAAATTCGCCAGCTCCACGACAAGCTGGATCATGCATTGATCCAGCTGGCCGAGATGCGCGAGCACCCACAGGCAAGATCCGAACAGGGCGGGAAAACAAAAGACATGGACGCCGCTGAAGGGTGCGATAAGCTGGGCCGATCAAACAGTGGGCAGTGACAGGAGAGTATTGGAATGCGTCAGTGGCAGGTATGGGCAGGTGCCGTATTGATGATGGGGCTGGCCGGCTGTGAAAGCGTGCAGCGAATGGCGCAGAACATTCCGGGCGCCGAGCATATTCCCGGACTTTCCAGTTCCGGTCCGGTCGAGACGACCGTCCCCAGGCAGGTGCCCTTCCCGGCGGAAACCTACGCGGCACTGCCCAAAACCGGTACCGCGACCATCAAGGGCCGGCTGGCCTACAAACTGACGTCGGGGCAGACCGTTTACGGCAACCGGGAGAAGGTCTCGATTGCACCGGCCACCGAGTACTCGGCGGAAGCCGCCGACAAGGCACTGGCGGGTCAGCGCGTTGAGCCGGCGGACCCACGCGCTCAGGCCTATACCCATGTGACCACCACCGACGCCAACGGCTATTTTACGGCGACCGACATTCCGGCCGGCACCTTTTACGTCGCCGGCACCGTGGCGCTCCCCAACGGGCAGGGCCGCAGCCCGTTCATCCTCAAGCAGGTACGGGTGAAAAACGGCGGCTCGGTCAGAGTGGATCTGAGTCGGTAACGCCCTGGCAGGGGCCGCGCGGCGCCTGTCACGTCAGACCATTTTCCGGAGAACATTGATGAAAGCCGCCATGCTCGCGCCTGCTGCCGTACTGATCCTGTGGTCACTGATCATGCTGTTCTGGATGGCCTTCAGCCGTTTCAGGGCGATGAAGGAAGCCGGCGGCGATCTGAGAAGCGCTCAGCCTAGCGGGCGCGGTCAGGATCTGGAGGGCGTGTTGCCCGAGCGCGCCAACTGGAAGGCGCACAACTACACCCATCTGATGGAACAGCCCACGATCTTTTATCCGGCGGTCATCATTCTGGCCGTGATGGGCGCCAGTCCCGTGGATGTGTTCCTTGCCTGGGCCTATGTACTGTTTCGCATCATCCACTCCGTGTATCAGGCCACCGTCAATCGCGTGGCGGTGCGCTTTCCCCTGTTTCTGGTCTCGACCCTTGCACTGATCGGGCTGGCCGTGCGAGCAGTGATGGTGACACTGTTTTCCTCCGGTGCGATCTGACCTGCGGGTCACGCACGCCTGATCGGTATATCGCGGTCATAGGTCGTGATTTCGAAAGGGTTGCCGTCCGGGTCGCTGAAATAAAGCGACCATGCCAACTGGTGATCCTCGAGTCGCGGCGGTTCGGGGAGCCTTTTTGACAGCCAGTCCTGCCACTGTAAAAACGGCTCGCCGCTGACCCGCAGTGCGATGGTGGTGCGACAGGGCTCGGGCGCCCGCTCGAACAGCGACAGGCAGACGGTGTGGCCACTATTGGCCATGATCAGCGGGCCGTTCGGGTCTTCGGCCCAGACCTCAAGGGCCGTCACGCGCTTAAGCCCCAATACGCCCTGATACCAGCGCTCGGCGGCGGCCCGGTCGGCGACAAACACATGAATATGATCGATGCGATCCAGCGATGGGGCATGGAAGACGCTCCCTGATTTTTAAGTTTTGAGAAAGTCTCAAGGATAATAAAAAACCGGCGCCCTGAGGCGCCGGTTTCGTGATGGCCTGTCATGATGGACAGGTTGTTATCAATGCATCAGCTCTTTTTGGAGAGCGTGGCAAGTGCGTCGTTGAGGATCTTGCTCGGACGCATGGCCTGACCGGCCAGTTCGATATCCGGATGGTAATACCCCTTGATCTCGACGGCCTTGCCCTGCACGCCGTTGAGCTCATCGAGGATCGCCTGCTCGTTGTTGCTGAGCGTTTCATAAAGCTCGCCGAAGAGCTTTTTGAGTTCGGCATCGTCGTTTTGCTCGGCCAGTGCCTGAGCCCAGTAGAGCGCCAGATAGAAGTGGCTGCCACGGTTGTCCAGCTCGCCGGTCTTGCGCTTGGGCGACTTGTCGCTGTCCAGGAACTCGCCGTTGGCGCGATCCAGAGCGTTGGCCAGCACGATGGCGCGCTGGTTATCAAACGTCTTGCCCAGGTGCTCGAGCGAGGCGGCCAGCGCCAGGAATTCACCGAGTGAATCCCAGCGCAAGTGGTTTTCTTCCACCAGCTGCTGCACGTGCTTGGGCGCGCTGCCGCCGGCACCGGTCTCGAACAGGCCGCCACCGTTCATCAGCGGGACGATCGAGAGCATCTTGGCGCTGGTGCCCAGCTCCATGATCGGGAACAGATCGGTGAGGTAGTCACGCAGGACGTTACCGGTCACCGAGATGGTGTCCTCGCCGCGGCGCGTACGTGCCAGCGTGTACTGCATGGCTTCGACCGGCGTCATGATCTGGATGTCCAGACCGCTGGTGTCGTGATCCTTCAGGTACTGCTCGACCTTTTTGATCATCTGCGCGTCGTGGGCACGCGCGCTGTCGAGCCAGAAAATGGCCGGGGTCTGGCTGTCACGGGCGCGCGTGACGGCGAGCTTCACCCAGTCCTGAATCGGCGCATCCTTGGTCTGGCACATGCGCCAGATGTCTTCGCGCTCGACCGAGTGCTCGAACAGCACATTGCCTGCCTCATCGGTGACGCGCACGGTGCCATCGGCCGGAATCTGGAAGGTCTTGTCGTGGGAGCCGTACTCTTCGGCCTTCTGGGCCATCAGACCGACGTTGGGCACGCTGCCCATGGTGGTCGGGTCAAAGGCGCCGTTTTTCTGGCACTCCTCGATGGTGGCCTGATAGATGGTGGCGTAGCAGCGATCGGGAATCACGGCCTTGGCATCGTGACGGGCGTCATCGGCGCCCCACATCTTGCCGGAGTCGCGAATCATCGCCGGCATGGACGCATCGATGATGACATCAGACGGCACGTGCAGATTGGTGATGCCCTTGCTGGAATCGACCATCGCCAGTGACGGACGCGCCTTGTAGAGCGCCTCGATATCGGACTTGATGGCGTCCTGCTGATCTGCCGGCAGCGAGGAGAGGGCAGAATAGAGATCACCCACACCGCTGTTGGGGCTGAAACCCGCGTTCTTGAGGGCCTCGCCGTGCTTTTCCAGCACGTCGCGATAGAACTCGTCGACCACGATGCCGAACATGATCGGGTCAGAGACCTTCATCATGGTGGCCTTCAGGTGCAGAGAGAACAGCACACCCTTCTGGCGGGCGTCCTCGATCTGCTCGCGGATGAACGCACGCAGCTGGCGGCTGCTCATGCTGGCGCCATCGACGATTTCGCCTTCGGTGACGGCCACCTTTTCCTTGAGCACGGTGGTGGTGCCGTCCTTCTGGACCAGTTCGATCTTCAGGTTGCCGGCGCGGTCGATCACGGCGGACTGTTCACTGCCGTAGAAGTCGCCTTCACTCATGTGCGCCACGTGGGACTTCGAGTCCTTCGACCACTCGCCCATGCGGTGCGGGTACTTCTTGGCGTAGTTCTTGACCGACTTCGGCGCGCGACGGTCGGAGTTGCCTTCGCGCAGGACCGGGTTGACGGCGCTGCCCTTGACGCGGTCAAAGCGGGCGCGAATATCCTTTTCCTCATCGCTTTGCGGCGACTCGGGATAGTCGGGGATGGCGTAGCCCTGTGCCTGCAGTTCCTTGACCGCGGCCTTGAGCTGGGGCACCGAGGCGCTGATGTTGGGCAGCTTGATGATGTTGGCTTCCGGCGTCTTGGCCAGATCGCCAAGTTCTGCCAGATGGTCACCCATCTTCTGGTCGTCTTTCAGGTAGTCGGGGAACTGCGCCAGGATGCGGCCGGCCAGCGAGATGTCGCGGGTTTCAACGATGATGCCGGCCGAATCGGTAAAGGCATCGATAATGGGGAGCAGCGAATGGGTGGCCAGCGCAGGTGCTTCGTCGGTGAGGGTGTAGATGATTTTCGGCGTGTTGGACATCCTGGTATAAACCTCTCTTGTCACTGCGATTGCATGATGGGGACATGACGGTTGCATGAAGCTGGAGCGGTACGCAGTGGTCGTGCAAGGGCAGTCTGTCGTCTGTCTTTACACCCACTCGCCCGACGATACGTCTTGCCTGCGAAGCGCCCGGACTCCATGCGGAGATGGCGGATAAGCACACATGGGCCAGCGATCCGATCAGGGCGAGTATAACAGCGCACCCTGACGGGTGCATAAGCTCGCCGTACATCAGCGTCCATCGAACGTCCCGGTGCGGCTCGGGTGTGCCGTGTCCGGGTATTCTGTCGCTGGTCTTCGGGGCATTTGCGTTTGAGAGACAGCGGTCGGACTGGCCAATTATCGTCTGAAGAGCGCGGCCTCGTCCTTTTCCGGCTGTGCCAGACTGTTGGGCCCGTGGTCTGCAAATATCTGAAAGAGATCGCAGTGCCACTTTACAACAGGAAACGAGGCATCATGGCAGGGTCCTGGCATCAAAAGAAGCAGCGCCTCGGTCATCGGCTGGCGGCGCTGATGGATCATCGGCGTGCGGTCTGGTTGCTGTTCGTGGCGTCGATACTGGAAACCCTGATCGTCCCCATCCCCATCGAAACAATCCTGATTCCATGGATGGTGTTGCGTCCACAAAAGCGCTGGTGGCTGGCCTCGGTCGCGCTGGCGGGAAATCTGCTGGCCGCTGCGGTTGGCTACGGGCTCGGTGTCTGGGCGATGGGTCAGTTTAATGATCAACTGATCGGACTGTTTGGCGGGCAGCAGGCGTTCAACGCGTTTGATCAGCGCTTCAGCGACAATGGCTTTCTGGCCGTGCTGTCGATCGGCGTGATCCCCATTCCGTTTCAGATTGCCATGCTGGTGGCCGGCAGCACCGGCTACTCCTTTTTCCTGTTCATGCTGGCCGCGCTGCTGGCCCGGGGCGCCCGCTATTTCGGTCTGGCGCTTTTGGTGCACTTCTTCGGTGACAAGGCCCTCAAGCTCTGGAAGCGCAACGAGCGGACCATGATGGTCCTGCTGGGCGTCGCGGTGGCCGGCTATCTGATCTACAAGGGGATGGGTCTATGGAGCGGTGGCGGCTCGGCGTGAGCCGCCACGGTAGGAAGGGTGCGCTACCAGTCCATGTTCCAGCCCAGCGAGAAGGTGCGGCCGCGGCCCTGAAACTCGTAAAGCTCCTCGGGGCCATAGGCCGGTGAATAGAAGATCGCGGCGCGCTGACCCCAGACGGTGGCGTAGCGCTTGTCCAGCAGGTTATCGATGCCGGCCGTGAAGGTGCCGTAACCATCGGTACGCTGTTGGGCGATCAGATCAAACGTCGTGAAGCCGTCGATGTCGTTATCGCTTGAGGCGCCAAGCTCTGAGGCATCGTCGGACAGGTCAAAGGCGTGATTGCCCTGCAGGCGCACGGAGCGGTCGCTGTCGGCCCACTCGACAAAGGCGGTGGCGCTGGATAGCGAGGCGTAGCGCGCATCGCGCCTGTGCCAGTCGCCGTCTTCGCCGAGCTGTTCGGAGCGGGTCAGATGGGCCGTGCCTCCCAGCTCCCAGTGATCGCCCAGAAAACGGGAAGTCGCCGCCTCGATGCCGTAGTCGCGGCGTTTTTCATCGATGATGCTGGTGCCCAGCTGGCGGTCATTTTCCAGCGCCCGATCCGACCATGCGTAATACAGCGCGACCTGGGAGTTCCAGTGTCGACTGCGATAGCCCCAGCCCAGCTCGACCTGATCGGTCTGGATGCCTTCAACGGCGTTATCTCCGATATCGAACCGCGCGTTGTTATACACCGCGCCCACGTTGGGCAGCTCAAAGCCCTGGCTGTAGCTTGACCAGAAGCGGTGGCCGCTGTCGTACTCCTGCACCACCCCCAGGTTATAGAGCGTATTGCTGTAGCTGTTGCGTCCGCCTGCGTTGCCGCCAGGGGTGCCATTGTCGAAGGCATCGACTTCCACGTCGGCATGCTCCTGGCGCACGCCCCCCTGGACCTTGAGATGTTCGGTGGCCTGCCACTCCAGTTGAGCGAAGCCGGCCAGCCCGTCGATCGAGTAGCCCGGGTAGCGCGGTCCGGTCCGATCCGTGGCCAGCCTCAGGCCCTCGGTGACATCGGAAATATCGCGGTCAAAGAAGGCCTGATCGGAATTGAAGCGCTCGTGGTAGTAGTCCACCCCGTAGGTCAGATCGAGGTCATCTCGCAGCGCCGCCACAAACAGGGCCTTGGCGCCGCCCAGATCGGTGCGCTGCTCGGAGGCACGAAACTCGACGGCGGTGTTGTCATCCACGTAGTAGGGGAAGGGCGAGAAGCTGCTGTCTTCTTCGCGGTAATACGCCTGAAAGTAGAAATCCTGCCCCAGCAGATCGGCGTGATGATAGTTGGCGTTGTAGAGCTTTCGCCGGGTACGCGGGTCGCGATCGGCGTGATAGCCGCCGCGGATGTCGGCGCTGGCAAGGCTGCCCTGATCCAGATCAGGGAAGCGCACGCCACGATCACCTTCAAAGCCCGAGTCGTAATGCTGGGCCAGCAGGGACAGGCTCTGCTCCTCGGTCAGATCGATGTCCACCCGTCCCAGCATGTCGAGGGCGCGGTTGTCCTGTAGATCGGTCTGGGCCAGATCCGGAAAGATTTCCTGATTGTCACCGTCATAAAAGCGCCCGTTCTCCTCGTAGGCCACGCTCAACCGACCGCGTATCCGCTCGCTGCCGCCCGAAACCGACTGCGCCACGCGGCGGTCAACATCGCGGTGGTTATTAAACCCGGAGGTGGCGCCTACCCGGGTTTCAAAATGTGGCCCGCCCGCCTCGGGCGTTTTGGTGACGATGTTGATGGTGCCGCCGGTGGCATTGCCGCCGTAAAGGCTGTTGGCGCCGGAAAGCACCTCGATGCGCTCGACATTGAACGGGTCAATTGAGTCGAACTGGCGCGACAGCCCCCGGGAGCTGGTCATCGAGACGCCGTCGATCAGGATCTGGGGGCTGCGCCCCCGCAGGTTCTGGCCGTACTCGGTGCGCCCTTCAGGGGCGAAATCGAGTCCCGGGATCAGCTTGCCCAGCATGGTCTTGAGATCCTCGCCGGCCTGAGCCCGGCGCTCGATCTGCTCTTGATCCACGAGCCAGACGGCCCCGGGGATCTGATCCGGTGAGGCTGGCGTGCGTGAGCCTACCACCACCATGGTCTCGGAAGGCGGTGACTCGGACGTTGACGCAAGGCTGGCCGTGGTGGCCGTGGTGGTGGCGGCCGATGAAGGCGCTTCGGCGGCAGCGATTGATGGCGCCAGCAGCAGTCCGGCCGATATCGCCATGGCCAGCGGCGTGATGGCGTCTCCCTGATAAGGCATGAGGGTTCCCGGGGTCTGGTTGTTATACGTTGGTATTGAGAATATTTCTTATTCGTGAAGAGATGTTATCCATCGAGACCGGGACCGGCAACCTGACAGGGTTGGAGGATGATGTGGCCTTCAGCTTGAGCATGGTTTGACGGCCGTCATTGCTCGCTGCAAAACGTCGTCCCGCAAAAAAGCCACCCCGAAGGATGGCTTTTGGTGATGACATATCGGACGTCAGTACCGGCGATAAAACGATCAGCTGATGTCGTTCTGGCCCAGCACGATCAGACGATTGGGCAGCTCGTCTCGCTCATGGGTGGCGGGCACATGCGTTTTCAGAATCATGCCACAGGCCTCGACGCAGTCGATAAATCCCTTCTGGGTATGCCCTTCGCGCACCTTTTGGGTGAAATCGGCCACGATCTCGGCCCACACGGCGTTATCCAGCCGTTGGGAGATGCCGTGATCGACCAGAATCTCGACGTAGCGCTCGGCTTCCGAAACAAAGATCAGTACGCCGGTGCCGGCCTCGGTCCGGTGCAGGTTCTGTTCGAGAAATTGACGCCGGGCGAGATTGGCCGCGCGCCAGAACCGTACGTGGCGAGGAATCAGGTGCGTGATGATCCCGGGCCGGCGAAAGAGGATCGCCAGCACCGCAAACAGGGCCCACTGCACCAGCAGTACGATCCAGGGGCCGGTCCAGAACACGTCGAGCCCGAACCAGCCGGCCAGCAGGGCCAGCGCCCCGGGCACGATCAGGGCCACAA
This sequence comes from Kushneria marisflavi, assembly GCF_002157205.1. Lineage (NCBI taxonomy): Bacteria > Pseudomonadati > Pseudomonadota > Gammaproteobacteria > Oceanospirillales > Halomonadaceae > Kushneria > Kushneria marisflavi. The sequence goes on from NZ_CP021358.1 coordinate 2,339,905, forward strand.
GCCCTGCCCACAGCAGCGGAATATAGGCGTAGTCGTCTGCCCGCGGGGCCAGGACCGTGACGATCTCGGCATCGGTGTCGCGTTCGACGCGGGCAATGGCCTCGCCGACCTCGCGCTGTTCGTGCTCTTTGAGTAGTGACATACCACGTTATCCTTGTGTGAGCGCGACCGTTACCAGCCGCCGGACGCGCCGCCGCCGCCGAAGCCGCCGCCACCGCCACTGAAACCACCGCCGCCGAGACCGCCTCCCGAGCGGCCACCACCGCCAAGCGCGCCACCCAGCAGCATGCCGCCGAGCAGTCCGCCTCGACCTCGTCCGCCACGACCGCCACCACCTCGAACGATCATCAGCACGATGAACATCAAAATTGTCAGCCAGATACCGGCACCGCCGAGCTCGCGGGAATCGCGTTCGCCGCGCTGCTGGCTCCGGGCCAGCGGATCGCCGCCCAGCACCTGGATCATCGCCTGACTGCCTTCCACAATGCCGCGGGCATAGTCGCCGTCGCGAAAGGCCGGGGTGATGACCTGATTGATGATGGCGGAAGATTGCGCATCGGTCAGACGCCCTTCAAGGCCATAGCCAACCTCGATGCGCATCTTGCGCTCATCAACGGCCACGATCAGAAGGGCGCCGTTGTCCTGATCCTTTTGACCGATGCCCCAGGCACGGCCGAGCTGATAGCCGTACTGCTCGATGGTCTCACCGCTCAGGTCGGGCAGGGTGACCACCACCAGCTGTTCACCGGTGGCCTTTTCGTGGGCCGCCAGCGTCTCGGAGAGCTGCGTTTCGGTAGACGCATCGAGCAGCTGGGCGTTATCTACCACGCGCCCGGTCAGCTCGGGAAAGTCAGGGGCGGCCTGGACCGCTGCCGTACACAGCAGCAGTACAAGGCCGACGGCCAGCGAGCGTGTCAGTCGTCTCACGTCATCACCTGCGGCATCAGAATTTCACCTGTGGGGCCTGTTCTGCGTTTTCGGCAGTGGCTTCGAAGTTTTCGCGGATCGGCAGATCGCTGTACATGATCTTGTGCCAGATGCTGCCCGGGAAGGTACGAATCTCGGTGTTGTAGGCCTCAACCGCCTGGATGAAGTCGCGTCGTGCCACTGCAATCCGATTTTCCGTGCCCTCGAGCTGGGACTGCAGCGCCAGGAAGTTCTGATTCGACTTGAGGTCCGGGTAGCGTTCCGAGACTGCCATCAGACGACTCAACGCCCCGCTGAGCTGGCGCTGGGCCTGCTGGAACTGCTGCATCTGTTCGGGGTTGTTGAGCGTGTCGGCATCGACCTGAATCGAGGTCGCCTTCGAGCGCGCCTCGATGACCGCCGTCAGGGTTTCTCGCTCCTGGTTGGCATACCCCTTCACCGTCTCGACCAGATTGGGGACCAGATCGGCACGTCGCTGGTACTGGTTCTCGACCTGTGACCAGGCCGATTTGACCTTCTCATCCAGAGTCGGAATCTTGTTGATGCCACAGCCGGAGAGCGTCAAACACAGACACAGCAGCGCCAGACACTGCCAGTGAAGGGCGCGCCGGCCGCCATGAGCGGGAGAAAAATGGTGGTCAGACATGGACATGGGTCGGGATCTCGAACGAACGGGCATGAGGGATGGATGCAGGCAACCGTCAACATGACGGCACACTGATGATGTCAGTCTAGATGCCGCCACGCCAATCGTCGTCAGCGGCCTTGTCACATGACCAAAGCAGCAGCCGTAAAAGCTGGTGCGCCCACTATGCTTGGATCTGGCATCACGCCCTGGAGAACAGCGTCATGAAGACATTGCGAATCGTGGTTTGTGGACTGAGCCTGGCACTGGTGCCCGTGCTGGCGCTGGCCACGTCTCCGCCGTCGGAAGAGGACGGGTCATCGACCCAGTCATCCCCCTCCGTGTCGTCTGTGCAGAATACTGATGAGCTCTCCCGCCCTGGCGGCGCCAGCGGTATGGAGGATCAAAGCGGCAGCATGCAGCGCGAGCGCCAGCAACAGCTCAAGGATTCTCATGAATCATCCAGCGCAATGGAGCGCCAGCATCAAAAGCAGGGTGTGGGCAGCATGAACGACGACAACACCACCAAAACGCCGCAGGGTAGCGCCGAGGTTCCCGATGAGCGCACTCAGGATGACACCGCTCCGCCATCACCCTGAGTCGGGTCGAGACCTCTGCCTCATGACGAGGCAGATGTGCGGGCCGAAGCGGACACGTGGGACCGACGGTTCAGCCACATCACGGCCAGTGCCATCACGCCCACGGGCACCAGCAGCCAGAGGTTGAGCGCCTGCCAGCCCAGCCACGCATTGAGCGGTCCTGCTGCCAGCGCTGAAAGCGTCACCATGCTGAACACCACACAGTCATTGAGTGCCTGTACCCGGGGGGCTTCCTCCGGAGTATGGGTGCTGGCAAGCCAGGCGCTGGCAGGAATAAAGGTGAAGTTCCAGCCCAGTCCCAGCAGCAAAAGCCCCACGCCGAAGGCGGACAGAGCCGGTGCCAGCAGGGCACAAAGCGCACTCAGCCCCAGCAGCATCGCCCCGGTCACGATCATGCGGACGTGACCAAACCGTCGAATCAGATGGCCGGTGACAAAGGACGGCGCGAACATGGCCAGCACGTGCGCACTGATCACATGTCCCGTGGCTTCAAAACCGTGGCCATGGTGGGCCATGGCCAGCGGGGTGGCGGTCATGGCCAGATTCATGACCGTATAACCCAGGGCGGCGGCCACCATCGCGGCGGCCAGTCGCGGGCGGTGCAACAGCGCAAGCCTTGAGATTGATGTGCCCCGGCGGCCGCGCGGCACCGGGTCGGTCAGATTCAGGCTGGCCACAATCAACAGCGCGACAAGGTACAGACCGGCAAGCCCTGCCAGCGTCCCCAGAAAGGGCACGGCGAACAGATGGCGAGAGATACCGGCCAGCCAGGGGCCGAACAGCGCCGCCAGCACGCCGCCGGCCATCACCATCGAAAGCGCCCGATCACGCTGCTCGGGCGCGGCATCCGCTGCGGCAAAGCGATAGAGCATGCCGGCCCCGATGCTGGCGCCGATTCCGAAAGCGCCCAGGTTAAAGCCGACAAAGCTTTCCCCGGCCAGCGACAGCGCTGCCAGAGCAATGCCGGAAAGCCCGGTCAGATTGGCCATGATAAAGGTGCGCCGTCGCCCAAGGCGCTCGGTCAACCAGCCGGCCGGCAGGGTGGCACAGGTCGTGCCCAGCATCTGGGCGGCCACCGGCAGGGTGATCAGCGCGGTCGACGGCGACAGGTGCGCGCCGATCAACGGATTGATGGTGATCAGCATGATATTGCCGCTGACCAGCAGTGCCTGGCAAAGGGCCAGCCACCAGACCGTAGCCGGCAGCGGCGTTGATCGACGTGGTTGATTCATGATGTGCCTCCCGAGCCGAACAAATGGCATCGCGGACAGTTCGGATGGATCAAGAGATCGAGGGTATGGTGCATCGCCGGCTTTCCGCAGGGAAACAGTAGAGAGTGTGCGGTCAGACGGCGATGTCGACAACGACCTTATACCCACCGATTCGGACCTTGGGCGGGAGGCATGATCCAGGGATTTCTCCGACAAGACATCTTTTAGCTCGCCATGGCGACATGACCCTTCTGTGATGCCACTCGTGCAAGCCAGGCATTGATGGCCGGGTAGCCGGACAGATCGATACCCCCTTCAGGCGCCACATGGGTATAGGCATACAGGGCGATGTCGGCCAGCGTAAAACGCTCACCTGTCAGGAAGTCGGCGGTGACAAGCTGCTGCTCCATGACGGCCAGGGCTGCGTGTCCTTCCTGTTGTCGATCGGCCAGATCCTGGCGCCGCTCGGCCGGGGTGTTTAGATAGCGCACGATAAATCGTGCCGACGCCACGGAAGGTTCGTGGCTGTACTGCTCGAAAAACAACCATTGAAACATGCGTGCCCGCGCCAGCCGACCCGTCGGGATCAGCGTGCTGCCGTCAGCGAGAAAACAGAGGATGGCATTGGACTCTGCCAGACAGGTGCCGTCTTCAAGTTCCAGCACGGGAATCCTGCCATTCGGATTGCGCTGTAAAAAGGCCGGCGTTCGGGTATCCCCGTTCAGGATGGACATCTCTATCCATTCATAAGGCAGTGACAGATATTGCAGGACGAGCCTGACCTTGTAGCAATTGCCCGAGTGCTGATCGCCGTAAACGCGATACATGACGCCCCCTGCCAGTCGTGTTGGAAAAAACGATAAAAATGGATATCCGGTGAACCCTCACCCATGCCGGGTAAAGGGCGCGCCACTCAGCCAGCCGGCTTCCGAGTCGCTCATGCCTTGTTGCTTCAGGGCGCTGCACACCGCCTGCTGCGCCGCCTCATCCTTGTGCTGCGCGGCCTTGTGCTTGCCGATCAGGCGCTCAATGGAAAGCTCGATTCCCACAATCGCCTGACACAGCCCATCGATGTACGCCTGCGGGGCATCGCCGATGGACCAGGGCGTGGCCTGGCCCTGTTCAAATCGATCGGTCAGCCTGGCGACGTGTGCCTTGAGCCAGTCAGGGCCCTCGATGAATCGAAGCGTGCCGTGTGCCTGTACGCTCAGATAATGCCAGGTGAGCACGACCCGGCCATGCGTGCGTTTGGCGGGATACGAACTCGGAGTAATGTAGCTGTCAGGCCCATGAAACATGGCCATGGCCTGTGCCGCCGGCGTTTTCCAGAGCGGGTTGGCGCGAGCGATATGGCCTTCGAGCACGCCATGCTCTCCCTGATAAGGGTTGAGCAACAGGGGCAACGGATTGGCCTCGATGTCGCCGCTTGAGACGGTGACAAGGGTGGCAAAGGGGTAGTGCGCCATCAGGGCATGCTGCGCCTCGAGGCTGTCCATCCGAAAGTGACGGGGTAAATACATGGCTTACTCTCCCTGTCGCAGGGGCGCGGTCAGCGTCGATAGCGCGACGCTCTGATAGCCCGTGTCGTCAAAGTTATCCGGCATCAGCCACTGCCTGTGCGCGTCCGCGACAGGTGGCCACTCGTGATCAAGCAAGGCATACCAGGTCGTATCGCGATTTCGCCCGCAGACCACGCGATGCTGGCGAAAAAGGCCTTCATGGCGAAAGCCGAGCCGCTCGGCGGCCCGTCGTGACGGTGCATTGAGCGCATCACATTTCCATTCCACACGGCGATAGCCCAGTGAGAAGGCGTGAGCGATCAAAAGATGCAGCGCTTCTGTTGCCATACGGGTGCGTGCCATCTGCCCGGAAAGGTTTAGATGACCCAGCTCGAGGGTGCCGTGTTCACAGGCAATGTTAAGCCAGGCCGCCACGCCCATCGCCTGATCACGCTCCCGGTCGATGAGCGCCAGAAACGTCGGGTCGCGCGAGATGGCCCGACCGGCCAGCCATTCAAGACAGCTGTCCCGGTCATGGAAGGGGCGCCCGCCGAGATAGACCCAGCGCGAGGCGTCATCCTTCTGCCAGGCGTTGAACAGCGCCTCGCCGTGTGTCGCCACGTTCAGCGGTGCCACCCGACAATAGCGTCCTTTCAGCGTGTCGTGACCGGGCATTGGCGGCGGCTGCCAGTCATGGATCAGAGCGCCTGTTGGGGGAGAGGATGATGAAGAGAGTGTCATGACCCTGACCCCGGAACGGAGAGCAGGTACGTGTCGAAGGCCTCGTTTTTCTCCCAGCCCAGCGATTCATACAGCGCTTTTGCCGCGTGGTTGTGGATCTGGGTGCTCAGCGTCAGTGACGCCACGCCGTGCTCTCGGGCCAGGTTCGCGGCGGCCTGCATCAATGCTCGGCCGATACCGCGACCGCGCACAGTCGGAGCCACAAACAGGTCATTGAGCAGCCAGCGCGGGGCAAGACTTACCGTTGAGAGCACCGGGTAGAGCTGCACGAAAGCGTCCGGGCCGTGGCCGGCGTCGTGAACCAGCAGATAGGAGTCGCCGCGCTCAAGGCGCTCCTGAAGAAAGCCGCGACAGGCCGCTTCATCGCTTTGCTGCTGATAGAAAACACGATAACCGTCCAGCAGGGTGGTCAGGGCATCGAGATCCGAAAGGGTGGCCGTTCGAACAGGGGACATGGATCGCTCCAGGCAGGTGATGACGTTCGATCATCGTGACCGCATACTGGTTCTTCCATAAGGGCCAGTTTCAGGAAAATCAGGAGAACCGGTTGAGCCGGCTTGCACGCACTGCCTGGGTGAGCGAAGCGCTCGCCATCCGTTTGACGAGTCATCGCGATCAGGGGCTGGGTCAACAGCTTTATGTCGCCCTGCGCGGCTGGATCGAATCCGGAGAGTTGGCCGCGGGCGAGGCGCTGCCGTCGTCCCGGCAACTGGCACGTGAACTTTCCATTGCCCGCAATACGGCGCTTTCGGCGCTGGATCGACTGGCCGCGGAAGGGTTTGTCGTGTCCCGACCGGGAGCGGGGCTGTTCGTGGCGCGGCTGGCGCTGGCCGAGGCGATTCATCAGGCACCGATTGCCCCACAAAAGAGGCAGCTCTCCAGACGCGGTGATGACCTGCTGGCGGACTGTGCCCTGTCGGGCGGACATCATCGCGCCTTTGCCCCCGGCATCCCGGCGCTGGATCTATTTCCGCGCGAGCAGTGGCAGCGCCTGCTGCGCCGTCATCAGCAGCGTGCCCCCGAGTCGTGGCTGGCCTACCAGAGTGGCGGCGGCGTTAAAGCGTTGAAGACGGCACTGTATGACTATCTCCGGCTGTCGCGCTCGGTGCGCTGTACGCCTGAACAGATTCTGATCACCCAGGGCGCACAGCAGGGATTCGAACTGATCGCGCGGATGCTGACCGATCCCGGTGACGGCGCCTGGATCGAAGAGCCCGGCTATGTTGGCGCACAGGTGGCCCTGAAAGCGGCAGGGTTATCGCTGGTGCCGGTGCCTGTCGATGCCGAGGGCATCGATATCGAGCGCGCCCCGCAGGGGGCGCCGCCGAAGCTGATCTACGTGACGCCGTCGCATCAGTACCCCAGGGGTGTAACGCTGAGCCTGTCGCGGCGCTTGGCGCTGCTGGAAACGGCGCGTGCGCAGGGCAGCTGGATCATCGAGGATGATTACGACAGCGAGTTTCGCTACAGCTCGCCACCGCTGGCCTCGCTTCAGGGGCTGATGGATCAGGCGCCGGTCATCTATGTGGGAACGTTCAGCAAGGTACTCTATCCGGGGCTGCGGCTCGGCTATCTGGTGCTGCCCGAAGCGCTGGTCGAACCCTTCCAGCGGGCCAATGCCCGGATCAACCGGGAGGGGCAGTATGCGGTGCAGGCCGCACTCGCCGAATTTATCGAGCAGGGTCATTTTTCCCGACATGTGGCGCGCATGCGTCGGGCCTATCGCTCCAGACAGGCAGCGCTGCGCCGGGCGCTGGCACCGGCCGTTGATAAGGGGCTGACGCTCTCGGATGGGCACGCCGGTATGCATCTGCTGGCCGGGCTCGAGAGTGTGGCCTGCGAGCAGACACTGGTGGCGGCCGGTCGCGCCCAGGGCATCCAGCTCTCGCCGCTGTCACGCTATTTTACAGGGCCACCTGCGCAGGCCGGGCTGGTCCTGGGCTATGCTGGAAGTCATGAGCAGGACATTGCCCGAGCCGGTGACTGGCTGGCGCGGGCATGGCGACGTGCTTGATGGCAACGCTTTATCGCGACGTCTTTTATCGTCAGGAGGGAGCATCATGGCCGGCGGCTGGACACGAGATGGCGCAGTACAGGATCAAATCGACGATACCGTGGAAGAGGGGGTCGCACGGGCGCGCAGTCATCTGCAACACAAGGGCGAGAGCCTGACGCACTGCGAAGCGTGCGAGGCGCCCATTCCCGAGCGCCGGCGTGAGCTGGTGCCGGGCGTTCGGCTATGCGTGAACTGCCAGGCCGAGGAGGACCGCCACACGAGTCGGACCTCGGGCTTCAATCGTCGCGGCAGCAAGGACAGCCAGCTGCGCTGATCCAAGGTGCTTTCAAAAAGCCGGGCCTGGCGGGCCCGGTTTTTTTTCACATTTCACGCTATTTGCTTATTTCGAGCATAAGTCAGGCGCGCTATGCTGACGGCCCTCTATTAATCCCGGGAGCAAGGCGAAAATGACCACGGTGCGCTGGATCGGAGTGGTATGGCTATTGGTAATTCCAGCCATTGTGTTGCCCTTTACGCTGCTTTCAAGGGTGCAGGCCTGGTATGGCAGCTTTCTGCTCTGGTGCGTACTGGGGCTAATGGTCATCGTGCTTAATGCGCTGGCCACGCGCCATTTCAATGACGCCGCACAGGCCGATGACCAGGGTGCCGGGCATGAGTGAGTTGCTGATCTGGAGTGCCGTGGCGCTTTATCTGGTGGTGTCACTGGTGGTGGCCTGGCGTTCGCGGCAGGGGCAGGGCACTGGCATGGCCGATTACTTTCTGGGCAACCGTCAGATGGGCGGGATGGTCTCGGCGTTGAGCTACAGTGCCACCACCTACAGTGCCTTCATGATGGTCGGGCTGGCTGGACTGACCTACGCCGGCGGTGTGGGCGCGCTGGGGTTCGAGATTTTGTATTTTGCCGGCGTATCGCTGGTGGCGATCTTCGGACCGCGCTTCTGGGCGGTGGGCCGCCACTTCGGTTTTGTGACGCCCGGGGAAATGCTTGGCCATCGCTATGAAAGCCGCGGCGTGGCGGTGGCGGTGACGCTGACCAGCTGTCTGTTTCTGATTCCGTATGCCTCGGTGCAGCTGGCAGGCGTCGGCTATCTGCTCTCCGGCATGAGCGGCGGGGCGGTGTCGTTTACCACCGGCGTGGTGGTGGCCACGCTGCTGGCGATTCTTTTCTCGCGGATTGCCGGTATGCGCTCGGTGGCCTGGACCGATTCGCTCCAGGCGCTGTTCATGATTGTGGCCTCAACGCTGGTCGCGCTGCTGGTGGTTCATGAGCTGGGCGGGTTTGGTGTCCTCTTCGATCGGCTGGCCCGTGAGCATCCGCAGTCGCTGGTGGTGCCGGGCAACGGTGTGTTCAGCCTGATCAACTTTCTGGGGCTGACCCTGCCGTGGTTCTTTTTCAGCCTGTCCAACCCTCAGGTCAGCCAGCGGCTGTTCATGCCGAAGGATCTCTCCGCCATGCGGCGTATGCTGCTGGGCTTTCTGGTGTTCGGCTTTATCTACACGCTGGTGTCGGTGCTGTGGGGGTTTTCGGCGCTGGTCGCCTTTCCCTCGCTTGAAAGCGCCGATCTGGCCACGCCGACGCTTCTGGCCTCCAGCCATGTGCCGCCCGTGCTGGGGGTGATCGTGATGGTGGGCATCCTGGCCGCGGCGGTATCGACCATTGATTCGATCATGCTGACGCTGGCATCGATGATTGCACGCGATCTGCGCTCATCTTCAAAAGGCAGCGAACAGGCTCAGCTCAAACTGGGTAAATGGGTGATGCCCGTGATTGCGCTGATCGCGCTGGGCTTTGCCGAGCTGCGCCTTGATCTGATCGCGGTGCTGTCGGTGGCCTCCTCCAGCGGGCTGGTGGTGGCCGTGCCGGCCATCGTGGGGGCCTTTTTCTGGCGCCGTGGAACGGCGACCGGCGCGCTGGTGAGCATTGTCGGTGCCGGGGCGCTGGTGCTGGCAAGCTTTGTCACCGGCATCAAGCCGCTGGGACTGCCGGCGGGGCTCTGGGGGCTGCCGATGGCCACGATCCTGTATCTTGGGGCCAGTCTGGTGACCCGGCCGCCTCGTGACGGCGCACGGTTCATGCAGATTGCCAACCGTCAGCACAGCAGATCCCGGTAATGACAACGCCGCCCAATGGGCGGCGTTTTTTATCAGGTGCGGGGTTGTCCGATACGGGCCATCAGGCGACCAGACGCGTGCGGATCAGGCGCGTGACTAGCCAGGCGCGCAGCTGGGAGAGTTCATCGGCGCAGAACTCGTTGCCCATGGCGTGGGCGTGGTAGTCGACGCTGTAACCCATGCGAGTAAAGGCATCCGCGCGCTGACGTGCCGAGGCTTCGCCCCCCACCGGGTCCTGGCGACCGTGGTGCATGGTGATCAGCAGGTGACGGTTGGCGTCATGGGTATTGGAAGGCATCGTGCCCAGCGCCGTGGAAAGCATCATCAGCCCGCCCAGACCCTTGCGATAGCCCAGCGCGGTCTGCGCGGCGATATCGGCCCCCTGACCAAACCCGCCCAGAATAATGCGGCTGGCATCAATGCCCTCGGCCAGGGCGCTTTCGATGCGCATCTCGACCTGACGCACGGCATCCACCATCTGCTGCTGGGCATGACCGCCGGCGTTCTCCCCCGGTGCGGCGTCATACCAGGCACTGGCGCGAGCCCCCTGACGGCATTCGAGCTGACGCATCGGGGCGCCGGGCAGCACGAAGCGCACATTGCTGCCGGCCGGCAGGGCGAGCGCATGAAACAGCGGTTCGAAGTCATAGCCGCTGCCACCCTGACCGTGCAGGAAGATAACGCAGGCATCCGCCGGGCGGCCGTTGGCGGGTTCGATGATCGAGGACTGGGCAAAGGACATGTCGACACCTTGAAAGACGATGAAAGCGATGTCCCAAGGATGACGTTGGTGCGGGCTCATATCCGTGCCGTAAAAGGCGATCAGCCCGGGCAGCGCCCTGTTTAATCACGCTGGCATGGCGAGCATGGTTTTTCTGGTGACGGGCATGAGCAGGCATCCCTGAATTCCTGTTTCTTTTGGCTGATACCCCTGATCAGCCCGTGATGAAAAATCCGATGATTTCAGTCGCTTGATCATTTGCCGACCAAAAATGACCGTCACGCGGATGCCGCCGCGAACCTGTCAGCTACCTTCGGGGCCTTCGACTTATTGTGTCAAAAGAGGCCATCATCAATATGAATCAGCCTATTCAACAAATCTTCTGGTGCGGTGTGGGTTGAGTCACCAGAGTGAACGTTTCCCCCTTTCGACCTCGAGGGCAGAACATGAACAAGCTGTACGGTAGTGCCAATGTGGCTCTGGCCGACATCATTACCGATGACATGACACTGGCCGTCGGCGGCTTCGGGCTGTGTGGCATTCCCGAAGCGCTGATCATGGCGCTGCGGGAGACTGGCTGTCGCGGTCTGACCATTGCAAGCAACAACGCCGGTGTGGATGACTTCGGGCTGGGGCTTTTGCTGGCCACACGACAGGTCCGGAAAATGATCTCTTCCTATGTCGGTGAAAACCGTGAGTTCGAACGTCAGTATCTCTCCGGCGAGCTGGAGCTTGAGTTCTGCCCGCAGGGTACCCTTGCCGAGCGTCTTCGGGCCGGAGGCGCCGGCATTGCAGCCTTTTACACCCGCACGGGCTATGGCACGAAGGTGGCCGAAGGCAAGGAGGTCCGCGAATTTGAAGGCCAGCACTACATCATGGAGCGGGGGCTTGCGGTGGACGTTGCCCTGATCAAGGCACAGACCGCAGATCGCGCCGGCAATCTGCGCTTTGCCAAAACGGCCCGCAATTTCAATCCTCTGGCCGCGATGGCCGGGCGGGTCTGTGTGGCGGAAGTCGAGGAGATCGTCGAGACCGGCGAGATCGACCCGGACGATGTGCATCTTCCGGGCATTTTTGTCGACCGTATCGTGGTCAACCAAACACCGGAAAAGCGCATCGAAAAACGTACCCTGAGAGAGGCAAGCTGACATGGCCTGGACCCGCGAACAGATGGCGGCACGCGCCGCCGGTGAGCTGCAGGATGGCTTCTACGTCAATCTTGGTATCGGTCAGCCGACGCTGGTGGCCAACTATATTCCGTCGGGCATGGATGTGTGGCTGCAATCCGAAAACGGCATGCTGGGCATCGGCCCGTTTCCCACCGAAGACACCGTGGACCCGGATCTGATCAATGCCGGCAAGCAAACGGTAACCTCGCTGCCCGGCGGCAGTTTTTTCGATAACGCCGAATCCTTTGCCATGATTCGAGGTGGGCATATCAACCTCGCCATCCTGGGGGCCATGCAGGTCTCGCAAAAGGGTGATCTGGCCAACTGGATGATCCCGGGGAAAATGGTCAAGGGCATGGGCGGCGCGATGGATCTGGTGGCCGGCGTGCAGCGCGTGGTGGTACTGATGGGACACACGGCCAAAGGCGAACACAAGATTCTGCCTGAATGCACCCTGCCACTGACCGGGGTCGGTGTGGTCAATCGCATCATCAGCGACATGGGGGTGATGGATGTGACCGACGAGGGGCTGGCGCTGGTCGAGCTGGCACCCGACGTGACGCTGGACGAGATTCGCGAGGCCACCGGCTGTGAATTGATCGATCAACGGGAGAAACACCATGCGTGAGGTCGTGATCACAGGAGCCGGACGCACCGCCATTGGGGCCTTCCAGGGTGGGCTGTCTACCGTGCCTGCTGCCGAGCTGGGCGCTACAGTCATTCGTGGCGTACTGGGAAACGTTGATCCGGCCTCGGTGGATGAGGTCATCATGGGGCACGTACTGCGTGCCGGTGCCGGACAGAATACGGCCCGTCAGGCCGCCATTCATGCCGGTCTGCCCGAAACGGTGCCGGCCATGACCATTGATCGGGTCTGTGGCTCCGGACTCAGCGCCGTGACGATGGCGGCACGGGCCATTCGCTGCGGTGATGCCGATATCGTGGTGGCCGGTGGCATGGAGAACATGAGCCTGGCGCCGTATGTGCTGCCCAAAGCCCGTACGGGATTGCGCATGGGGCATGCCGAGCTGTTGGACAGCCTGCTGCATGATGGTCTGTGGGATGCCTTCAATGATTATCACATGGGCATTACCGCGGAGAATCTGGCCGAGCGTTATGGCATTACCCGTCAGGCGCAGGATGATCTGGCCGTCGAATCCCAGCGTCGTGCCTGCGCCGCGCGGGAGACCGGCCGCTTCGAGGCTGAAATCATTCCGGTCGAAGTGTCGGGCCGGCGTGGTGAGACCACGACCCTTGATCGGGATGAACAGCCGCGCGAGAGCGTGACGGCCGAGTCACTGTCGCGTCTGAAGCCGGCATTTGCCCGTGACGGGACGGTCACGGCCGGCAATGCTTCCACGCTCAACGATGGCGCCGCTGCCGTGCTGGTCATGTCACGCGAGCGCGCCGACGCGCTGGGGCTCCCCGTCATGGCCGTCATCAGAGGCTACGGTGAGGCGGCCGTCGATCCGGCCTTCATGGGGATTGGGCCGGTACCGGCCACGCAGCGCTGTCTTGAACGCGCCCGGTGGTCTGTCAGCGATCTTGAACTGATTGAGGCCAATGAGGCCTTTGCCGCTCAGGCACTGGCCGTACAACAGCAAATGGGCTGGTCGCTGGATCGGGTCAATGTCAACGGCGGTGCCATCGCGCTGGGACACCCCATCGGCGCGTCCGGGGCGAGAATTCTGGTCAGTCTGATCCACGAAATGGGGCGCCGGGAGGTTCGTCGTGGACTGGCCACACTCTGTGTGGGCGGTGGTCAGGGAGTGGCCATGGCCGTAGAGCGGCCCTGACGGCTCCAGCGAATGAAAGAGTGAATGAGAACAGGGGCGGCATGGTACAGACCATGCCGCCTCTTCTTTTTTTGCCTCCTTTTGATGTCTGCCGGCTCAGGCGGCGACGGCACCGATCAGCATGGCAAACAGCAGCAGGATGACGCTCAGTCCCCATGCCCACAGAAAGGAAAAACGGATATGGGCACGCAGGTCGACACCGGCAAGGCCAATCGCCAGGTACACACTGGGCACCACCGGGCTGACGCTGAAGCCGGTATTTTCCCCGATCAACATGGCGCGGGCGATCGCTTCTACCGACACGCCACCGGCCTGGGCCACATCCCGCACGATCGGCATCAGGGCGAAATAGTAGGCGTCCGGTGAAAAGATCATCTGCAACGGGACGCCCAGCACGCCCACGATAATGTGCAGGGAGCTCACCGCACCGCCGGGCAACAGATCCAGAAGCCGATGCGCCATGCCATCGGACATGCCGGTGCCGGCCAGAATGCCCAGCAGTACGCCGGCAGCCAGCATCACCAGTGCCATGGACAACGCATCGCTGGCATGACGGGCGACGGCGTCCGCCTGATCCTTCAGGGATGGGAAGTTGAGTACCAGGGCAATGGCAAGACCGATCATGAAGGTCAGATAGAGCGGAAACAGTCCGGTAAACAGTGCCGCCAGTACCAGCAGGGTCAGGGCCAGATTGCCCCAGTAGCGCCAGTGGCTGGTGGGTAGCCCCCCTTCACGGGCAGCCATTTGAGTCACGAAGGTCTCATCCACGGTGATGCCCTGATGATGAAGCTGTTGCAGCGCCCGCCGTCCGAACATGAAGGCCAGCCCCAGCATCAATACCAGTCCAAACAGCTGCACCGGCAGTAGCGGCATCCAGAGCTCGGTGGCATCAATGCCCGAAACGGCCGCGGCACGGGCGGTGGGGCCGCCCCAGGGCATCATGTTCATGACGCCGGCACTCAGCCCCACCAGACACACCAGCACCAGTGGACTGATGTTCAGACGCTGATAGAGCGGCAACAGGGCCGGAATGGTCAGCAGAAAGGTGGCGGCGCCAATGCCGTCAAGGTGTGCCACGGCGGCAATCAGGACGGTCGCCATGGTGACCCTCACCGGCTGGCCGCGTGTGCCGCGCAGCAATACGGTCACCAGCGGGTCGAACAGTCCGCGTTCGCGCATGATGCCGAAATAGAGAATGGCAAAAATGAACAGCGTGGCGGTCGGCGTTACCGACGTGAGTCCGGATTTGACGAACTCGCCGATCTGCGTTGCTGAAAACCCTGCCATCAGGCTGATGATAATCGGGATGGTGGCAAAGGCCACGATGGGACTGAGACGTCTGGCCAGAATCAGGGCGATGATGGACCCCATCATCACGAAGCCGAGCAGGGTTACCATGGCATTCTACCTCCGGGACATCGATGGCTTTTATTGTTGATGCGACGTGGCAGCGGGGGCGGGCAGGTACAGCCCCAGCAGGTGATAGCTCAGTGTCTTGCCGTGACGATCCAGGCCGGCACTCTGGTTGACGCCGCCTTCGAGCACGTTTTCCAGCACGATGTTGAGACCACCGAGCATCGGCAGCGCATGACAGTGCACGGCAGAGGAGCGTCGGGCATGAAAGTGATCCGCGACACGTTCAGGGGTGAGCATGGCGACGAGCCAGTCGTAGTGGCCTGGCTCAAAGACAAACACCGCAATATTGAGATGATTGCCCTTGTCACCGGCCCGGGCATGAGCGTAATCCGCCAGTAGCACCGAGGAGGACAGGGCGTTGGCTGCGCAGGACATGGCGAGGCTCCTTAATACCAGGCAAGGAAGGTGGAAACGGCGTGACGGTCGATCATGAAGTCCTCGGTGCGCAGTGATTCGACCAGATGGGTGCGAATACCGCCGCCACCGGCCGGACCGTTGGTATAGAGGGATTCGAAGTCGTCAAGCAGTGCCTGAATGGCCCCGCGGTCGCGATCCACTACTCCCAGGCGAAGGCGGACGTCCTCAACGCCATCCCCGGTGTCCAGGCGCTGACTGATCACCTCTCCTCCAGCGTCGCCGAGCACGCTGCAAACGCCGACAATATCCAGTCGCGGTGCCAGATTCGGGGTCAGTTCGGCGGCGCGGGTCATCACGATCTCCCGTGCCAGTTGCGCTCGAGCCAGGGCGCGAGGGCCGGCATAGGAGATTCCGGCTTCGCCGAACCACAGACCTGTTAGCCCCAGGTTGCCCTTGAGAGTGGCCGGGGGCGGGTAACCATGAATGTCGCGGACTTCTACCCGGTTGTTGCCGTGATCGATGACCTGTGCCCGGCTGACGTCCATTACGCCATCCGGCGTCAGATAGGCGGCCGGATCATGAATTTCATACAGCAGCTGTTCCTTGACGGTGCGAGCGCTGACCATGCCGCCGGTGCTGGCAGTTTTGGTGACGATCAGTTGACCCTCTGTCCCCAGCTCGATGATCGGGCAGCCCGGATGTGCCGGGTCAGGGACGGGGTTGGTGATCGGGTCGGCAAAATAGCCTCCGGTGATCTGTGTGCAGCACTCCAGCAGATGACCGGTTGCCAGCGCGATGGCCGTCAATTCGGGGTCCTCGGCTGACCATCCCAGCCCGTGTCGAATGGCACCGACGGCCATCGAGGGGTCGGCCACACGACCGCAAAGAACAATGTCGGCACCTTCTTCCAGCGCCTGCTGGATCTGCTCGGCACCGATATAGACGTTGCAGGACACCACTTCATCGAGCACCACATTCTCTGGCAGCCAGTCCGGGGTGGGCAGGGCGCCCAGCTGCTCGACAAGATCATCGCCGAGCACGCAGGCAATGCGGGCATTGTGAAAGCCCTGGTCGTCCAGCCAGCCTCTCAGGCGATGGGCGGCCGCGACCGGATGGGCCGCCCCGCCGTTGGTGATGACGGGAATACCGCTTGCCAGACAGGTGGGAAGAATCGGTTCAAGGAAGTCAAATAGTCTAAGCGCGTAGCCTGAGGTCTCATCGTCATGGCGCCTTTGCTGACACTGGGCCAGCGTGCGTTCGGCAAGCAGTTCAAGCGCCAGATAGCGAGGACCACGGCGGGTGGCCAGGTCCCGGGCCAGCGCCAGCGCCGCCTGTGGCCGATCACCGGCAAAGCCGGCGCCATAACCGATATGCAGTGTCGTTTGATCCGAATGGTCGTCCGTCATGGGCCTCATATCCATTCATCAGGAGGCCTTTGACCATGGTGTAGTGCCGCTGCCATGACCAGCTGCTTTATTTTATGAGCCTATCGGCAATGGTTATGGAGCGGCTCATGTTCGCACGGCGGCAGTTGCAGGCCTTTGTCAGCGTGGCGGAGCTGGGCAGCTTCACTCGCGCTGCTGAATACGTTCACCTTTCCCAGCCGGCCCTGTCATCTTCCATCAGAAAGCTCGAGACACTGCTGGGCATTGCCCTGTTTACGCGGGATACGCGAAGCGTGACGCTGACGTCGGGTGGCCGACATTTTCTGGGTCACGCTCAACGGATTCTGGCCGACATGGATCAGGCGCTGGAGGATGCCCGGGACATGGCGCATCTGCGTCAGGGGCGCCTGCGCCTTGCGGTGCTGCCGTCGGTGGCGTCCTCCCTGTTGCCCGGGGTGATGGCACGCTTTTGTGAGCGCCATCCCCAGGTGGACATTAGCGTGCGGGATGGTCTGGCAGGAGACATACAGACATGGGTATGTGATGCGAGTGTGGATATTGGCCTGACGTCTCGACCCGAGGCGGACAGCGCGCTGGATTTTCAGCCGCTCTGGCAGGACGAGCTCATCGCCGTTGTCCCGGCAGGCCAAGGCGCTGGCCGGGACTGGCAGACCTGCTCGCAGGCACTGCCCTACATCGCCCTGACCGCCCACACCAGCATTCGTCCACTGGCAGACAGGGCGCTCAAGCAGGCAGGCCTGTCACTGGTGCCGGGCTGGGAGCTGGCTCAGATGAGCAGCGCCATTGCCATGGTGAGAGAAGGGCTTGGCTATACCCTGCTGCCGGCGTCGTGCATCGAAGTGTTCAATCTGGGCAGTGAGGTCACCACGTACCGGGTCGAGGGCGTGTCACGCGAGCTAGGCTGTTTGTGGCGTCGTCCGGTTCAGCCAGGACCTGTTATAGAAGCCTTTATGACCCTGCTGCAGGAAAGCATCGATCGCGTGCCGGGCGCGCGCCCGGCGGCCGTACGTCTGGAAAGCCTCAAGTAACTCTATTGCCGGATTAGCCCTGTTCCCCGAGTCGTTCGATCAGCCACTGTCGAATGGCCGGTACCTGATCGGCGCTGATCGTGTGTGCCATCGGCCAGGTACGATATTCAACGTCGTAGCCCATGTCGGTCAGGCGTTCGGCGGCACGTTGGCCGAGCGTCTCGTCCACGACCGGGTCCTGGGTGCCGTGATGAATCTCGATCGGTGTGCCGCGATTGGCGTCATCCGTTTTGATGCTGTCGGCCGTGGCGAAGTAGGTCGACATCGCCAGCACGCCGGCCAGCGGCTCGGGGTAGGTCAGGGCCGCTTCATAGGCGACGGCGCCGCCCTGAGAGAAACCGGCCAGCACGATGCGCCGGCTGTCGATGCCGCTGGCGATCTGCTCATCGATCAATTGATGAATGCGTTGTGCCGAGGCCTTGAGCTGGGCTTCATCAATCTCGCGATTGAGCGCCATGCTGGTGATGTCATACCAGGCCGGCATGGTCATGCCGTTGTTGATGGTGACCGGCAGCATGGGGGCGCTGGGCGAGACAAAGCGCACCGCCAGGTCGTCCGGCAGTGACAGCGCCGGAATGAGCGGGTCGAAATCGTGGGCACTGGCCCCAAGACCATGCAGGATAATAACCACGGCAGTGGCCGGCGTGTGTTCGGGTTCGATGACGACGGGGGGCTGTTCGGTCATGGCATGTCCTGAGATGGTCTAGTGAAGATCACCGGATGGTGCGCGAGTGCGGTGGCGCTGTCCATGGGTACTGGTGGCATCAAACGGGATCGGCCAGGCTTGAAGGGCTGTCACTGATCAATCAACAGGATACTGCCATGAAATCTCAAACCCTCTGGACCCTCGTCGGCACCGCTACGGCGGCGGCGACCGGAATCGCCATGCGTCAGGCCATGAAAAAGACCTTCCGCCATGGCGTTTTTGAGCCGCCCATCAATCCCGATCGCGACGACGTCGAGTGGCGCCAGGCACTCCTTTGGGGGGCGGCCAGCGGCATGGCAGTGGGTGCTGCCCGCATCGTGGGCTGGAAAGTAGCCTCGGCCGGCATGCGTCGTACCCGCCGATCACGACGTGGGCAGCGGCTACTGGCGCGACTCGAAGACTAGAATCACCGGGCGTTGATTGGCAGCATCAGACGATCGCGGGGTGCTGCGTGATTGCGCTGGCGTAGACCACGTGTGATGATACTTTATAACATCCAAGGTGCCGGGCAGTTGCTTGCCCGGCACCGTATCGTCATGGAATCACATCGTGTCTCGTCAACTCTCTCATCACTCTTCTACCAGGGATGATTCGCCAAACGCTTCGCGCGTGCGCGATGACAATGTCATAAGCCGCTGCCGACGCTCGGTACTGGCCTCATCGGTGGGCTGGCGGTTGTTGCTGGCGGCGGTCGGATTGGTCGGACTCTGGGCCATGGTGCACTGGGCGGTGGCCGTCCCATGAGCTGCGATGACCTCAAGGGTGCGCCCATTCATCTTGATAATCTGACGATTACCTATCAGCGCCATCCGGCCGTCCACCATGTGGCCGGCAGTTTCGAGGCCGGGAGTCTGACCGCCATTATCGGCCCCAATGGGGCCGGCAAGTCGACCCTGATCAAGGCGCTGACCGGCACCATGGCGGCATCCGAAGGCCGCATCGACCGCGCCGGCATGTCGGCCAGCCGCTATGGCTACCTGCCCCAGGCCGCCGAGGTCGACCGCAGTTTCCCCCTGAGTGTGTTTGATACCGTCGCCATGGGTGACTGGCATCGTCTGGGCATTTTTGGCGGCATGAAGCGTCGCGATGTGGCCCGGGCGCTCGATGCCCTGGACAAGGTCGGCCTGGCCGGCTTTGAACAGCGGCGTATCAGTGAGCTCTCCTCCGGCCAGTTTCAGCGCGTGCTCTTCGCCCGTCTGCTGCTGCAGGACGCGCCGGTCATCCTGCTGGACGAGCCCTTCAACGCCATTGATGAGCGCACCACCCGCGATTTGCTGGCCCTGATCCGCCACTGGCACGAGCACGGTCGCACCGTGATTGCCGTGCTGCATGACATGTCTCAGGTACGTCAGTGCTTCCCTCAGACGCTGTTGATGGCCCGTGAGGCCATTGCCTGGGGACCTACCGAGGAGGTGCTGCAACCGCACAACCTGCGTCGGGCCAACATGATGGAAGAGTCGTGGATCGAGGATGCCCATACCTGTGAACTGCATGAGGAGCAGGCATGAGCCTTGTGACCATGGCCTATGACGCCACGCTGGCCCCCTTTGTCGAATTTGGTTTCATGCGCCGGGCGCTGGTGGCCTGCATGGCGCTGGGGCTGGGCTCCGGCCCGGTTGGTGTGCTGCTGATGCTGCGTCGCATGAGTCTGGTGGGGGACGCGATGAGCCACGCCGTGCTGCCGGGTGCTGCGGTCGGCTTTCTTGTCGCCGGGCTGTCGCTGCCGGCGATGGGGCTGGGCGGTCTGATTGTGGGACTGGCGGTGGCGCTGCTGTCGGGGCTGGTCAGCCGCACGACGGCGGTGCGCGAGGACGCCAGCTTCGCCAGCTTCTATCTCACCTCACTGGCCGCGGGCGTATTGATCGTGTCGCTCAAGGGCTCCAGCGTGGATCTGTTGCATGTGCTCTTTGGCACCATTCTGGCCATCGATCAGAACGCGCTGTATCTGATTGCCGGCATCTCGTCGTTAACGCTGGTGTTGCTGGCCCTGATCTATCGTCCGCTGGTCATGGAGTGCTTTGATCCCGGGTTCCTGCGGGCCGTCGGCGGGCGAGGCCACCTCTATCACGTGCTCTTTTTGCTGCTGGTGGTGCTCAACCTGGTGGCGGGGTTTCAGTCGCTTGGCACACTCATGGCGGTGGGGCTGATGATGCTGCCGGCCGTGGCCGCGCGTTTCTGGGCGGTAAGCCTGCCGGGCATGATGTTCAGTGCCATGCTGGTGGCCTTTCTGGCCGGCATTATCGGGCTCAACATCTCCTTTCATACCGGCGTGGCGTCGGGGCCGACCATCGTGCTCTCGGCCAGCGGGATTTATCTGCTGTCGTTTCTGTTCGGGCGGCTGGGCATCGTGCGCCAGCGCCTGTCTCGACCGCATCTGGCCGGTTAGGCCGGGTCGGCGTTTTCCACTTCTCAACGGGGAGCATGCATGAAGATCAGAGTCTGGTGGGCCGGGGCCGCAATGCTGGCACTGTCACCGTTGTCGGCCGCCGTGGCTCAGGCGGCGGATATCAAGGCCGTGGCGACCTTTACCGTGCTGGCCGATGTGGTCAGTGAAGTGGGCGGTGACCGGGTCGAGGTGTCGAGTCTGATCGGCCCCAACGGCGATCCGCATGCCTATGAGCCGGCGCCCAATGACGTGCGCCGGGTGCGGGACGCCGATGTGGTGTTCATGAGCGGGCTGGGTCTGGAAGGCTGGATGGATCGCCTGATTGCGACTTCCGGTTTCAAGGGAAAGCCCGTGGTGGTCTCGGAGCACATCCATACCCGTGAGATGGAGGAAGAAGGCCACGAGCACGGCCATGACGAAGATCATGACGACGAAGGTCACGACCACGGCCATGACGCGGATGATCACGGTCACGATGATCATGAGGATGACGCCGGCGGCCATCACCACCATCATGACGGCCCCGACCCGCACGTCTGGAACAGCCCGGCCAACGTCGAGGTATGGGTCGACAATATCGTCGCGGCGCTGTCGAAGGCAGACCCGGCCGGCGCAGAGGAGTATCGCGCCAATGGGGACGCCTACAAGCAGGAACTCGAATCGCTGGATGAGTACGCTAAAACGCAGATCGAGGCCATCCCCGGGGATCGGCGCAATATCCTGACCTCGCATGACGCCTTTGGCTATTTCGGCGACCGCTACGGCGTGACCTTTCTGGCCCCGCTGGGCATGACCACCGACAGCGAGGCCTCAGCGAAGGATGTGGCAGGGCTCATTACCCAGATGAAGGAGGAGCACATCAAGAGCTACTTCTTTGAAAACTCCAACGACCCGCGGCTGGTCGAGCAGATCGCCAACGCCGCCGGCGCCCAGCCCGGCGGTGAGCTCTACGTCGAGTCGCTGTCAAAGGCCGACGGCCCGGCCGCCACCTATGCTGACATGTTCCGCTTCAACGTCGATCAGATGGTCAGCGCCATGAAGCAAAACGACTGATGTAACACGCCGCTGACGGTTTTGCCAGGGCCCGGCCTCTTCAATGAGCGCCGGGCTCTTGCGTCAGGGATGTTCTACCCTTTTTTTTCCGGACGGATCATTTCATCAATGCGCGGCATCTGCCGCTGGAGTCACCATGTTTCCGACCTTTACGCTTCGCTATTCGAAGCTTCCCGCCCATTTTTTTGAGCCCTTCACGCCGGTGGTCGTCGAAAAGCCTGCATTGATCGCCTTCAATCAAACGCTTGCCGAAACGCTGGGCTTTGATCTGGCCGCCTTCGATGAGCGTCAGGCGGCCGACTGGTTTTCCGGCAACGAATTGCCCCCCGGGGCCGAGCCTGTCGCCCAGGCCTATGCCGGGCATCAGTTTGGCGGCTTCTCGCCGCGACTGGGCGATGGCCGTGCAGTACTGCTCGGTGAGGTGACCGACCGCGACGGGCATCTGCGCGACATTCAGCTCAAGGGGGCCGGACGCACCCCGTTTTCGCGCGGTGGCGATGGCCGGGCGCCGCTCGGACCGGTGCTGCGCGAATACCTGGTCAGCGAGGCGATGCATGCCATGGGGATTCCCGCCACCCGTGCGCTGGCGGCCGTATCCACCGGTGAGCAGGTCATGCGGCGCATGCCGGAGCCTGGAGCGGTGCTCACACGCGTGGCCTCAAGCCATATTCGGGTAGGGACCTTTCAGTACTTTGGCTCGCGTCATGATGCCGAGGCCGTCAAGACGCTGGCCGATCACGTAATCGAGCGCCACTACCCGGCGCTTGCTGAGACCGGCGAGCAGAATCGCTATCTGGCACTCCTGAAGGCCATCCAGCAGCGTCAGGCCGAGCTGGTGGCGCGCTGGATGGGGGTGGGCTTCATTCATGGCGTGATGAACACCGACAACATCTCGATTGCCGGCGAGACCATCGATTTCGGCCCCTGCGCCTTCATGGAGCGCTTTGACCCGAAAACCGTGTTCAGCTCGATTGATACCAACGGTCGGTACGCTTACGTCAACCAGCCGATGATTCTGCAGTGGAACATGGCACGTCTGGCTGAGGCGATGCTGCCGCTGTTTGACAGTGACGAGCAGCAGGCCATCGAGCGCGCCACCGAAGTGGTGCAGGGCTTCTCCGAGCAGTACCTGGAGGCCTGGCTTGGGGTGATGCGACAAAAGCTGGGGCTGATGCAGGAAGAAGACGGTGATCAGGAACTGATCGAGGCGCTGCAGGAGGCCATGCGCGCCGGACGCGCTGACTTCACTCTGACGTTTCGTCAGCTCGGCGAGTGTGCCCTTGGCGAGGCGGGTGACGACGCCCTGCTGGCGCTATTCGAGCAGGACGCCGACATCCGCGCGTGGCTGCCCCGGTGGCGCGAGCGCCTGGCCCGTGAGACGGCTGGAAGTGACGAGATTGCCCAGCGCATGCAGGCCGTCAATCCGCTCTATATTCCGCGTAACCATCGCGTCGAGCAGGCGCTGAACGCGGCCGCAGAAGGTGACTTTGCGCCTTTTGAGACGCTGCGCGAGATTCTCGCTCACCCGTTTGAAGCGCAGCCCGGGCGTGAGGCCTGGACACTGCCGGCCTCACCCGATGAAGGCGTGTTTCGCACCTTCTGCGGTACCTGATGTTGGAAAGACGCGCTAGTCGAGCACGACCTCGCATCGGGTGGCGCAGCTCTCATGAGCGGCGTCGATCACGCGCATGACCTCGCGCGCCTGCTCGGGCGTCACGGCGAGTTCGGCCTCACCCTGCAGGTGCGCGACGATATTGTCGTAGTAGGCGCGATAGTCACCCCGGGCGTTATCGATGGACTCGCTCTCGCCGGTGTCGCCCTGGTAGAGCACGCCACGCTGCGGGTCCTCGCCCCAGCCGGGCTGGCCCGGGGTGCCGCCGTCGCGCAGGGTCTGTTCCTGGGTGTCGATGCCGTGCTTGATCCAGGAGGCACGGGTGCCGTCAATGGCGTAGCGCAGCCCATCATGGGCACTCAGGGCATGGCTTGAGAGCACGACCCGGTGATGGTCATAGCGCAGCAGCACGTGGAAATAGTCCACGGCGCCGCCGTTTGGCCTGAGCGTGGCCAGATCGGCGTAGACGCCTCGCGGCGTGCCAAACAGCGTCACGGCCTGATCGGCCAGATGCGACCCCAGATCATACCAGGCACCGCTGCCGGGGCCGGGGCGCTCGCGCCAGCGGTCGCGCACCTCGGGGCGAAAGCGGTCAAAGTGCAGGTGGCAGCGGGTCACTTCTCCCAGACGACCGGCCTCCAGCAGTCCCTTGAGGGTCAGAAAGTCGGCGTCCCAGCGTCGGTTCTGGAAGACGCTGAAAACCCTGTCATGATGGCGGGCACAGGCGGTGATGTGTTCCAGTTCCTCGCCATCCAGCGACACGGGCTTGTCGATGACCACATGCTTGCCGGCCTGAAGTGCGGCCATGGCAAGCGAGGTATGTGTATCGTTGGGAGAGGCGATCACGATCAGATCCACGTCCGGGTCGCGGAAGGCTTGATCGGGGCTCGCGTAGACGTCGATGTCCGGCAGTTCACGGTGAACGTCGTCCGGACGGCTGGAGACCACGCCTTTAAGCGTCATGCCATCGGTGTGGCGAATCAGGGGCGCATGAAAGACGCGCCCGACCAGCCCAAAGCCGATAATCACGGTTCTGATGGGGGAGTGCATGGACTGTCTCCGTTGACTGTGAGAGCTTGCGCCGCGCCGGCCGCGGCCCGGGATGTTACTTCTGACAATCTGATCAAATGATGGAGCGCGCATGACCGATACAACTGCCGGGGCCCCGGCAAGTCAACGCCGAATGACCCGGTCCCACTGGACGGACTGGGGCAAGTGGCTCGCGCTGATCTCCATGACCGTGGATCACGTGGTGCGCTACGCGCTGTCCAACGAGCTGTCCTGGCAGTTCAGCTGGGCGAGCTCCACCATCGGGCGGGTGGCGTTTCCGCTGTTTGCCGCCATGGTGGCCTGGCATGGGCTCTTTGATACCCGTAACCCCATGCGCTATGCGCGGCGCATCCTGATCATCGGTCTGATCGCCCAGTTACCCTATATGCTGATGCCGCGTTACTCCAGCGTGCTGGTGATCAACGTCTGCTTCACGCTCGCCTTCGGGCTGGTCTGGGGCGCCTGGCTGCGCCAGTTGCTGATGTCTCCACCCCGGGAGGCCCGCGCCCGGCTGCTCAGTGCCGCCGCCGTGGCGCTGTCCATTATCGTCTGGTACACGGTGGGGCCACTGCTGGAGTACGGGCGTTTCGGTATCCTGATGGTACCGGGATTCATGCTGGCCATGGCGGTCTATCAGCACTTTGACCATGGCGTGGCCCGCATCTGGGCATGGCTGGCCGGCGTGCCGATTCTTCTGATCACGGCGCAGCTCAACTTTTACACCATCAGCAAGAGCGTGGCCTTTTCGACCACGCTGGTGGTGCTGGTGATCGCGGCGGGGCTGGCACGCTGGATTCCGGGCGTGGTGCGCATGCCGCGCTGGCTGTGGCTGGGCTGGTATCCCGGACATCTGGCCGTGATTGCCCTGATCGTCTATCTCCCCTATCTACTGCCCACCTGACCATCTGCCGAGAGTGAGTGACCCATGTTTTTTGATACCACACTATCGACCGCCGGCCTGCGCCGTGCCCTGTCCGGGCTGTTGCCGGTACTGATGCTTGCCGGGGTGCTGATGAGCGGCCCCGCGGCAGCCGAAAGCCAGGTACCCATCGTCTTTCCCGAGCACGTTCAGCAGGGCAGCATGGTGATCGGTCGGGTGCCGCCCGGCAGCCGGGTGGTTCATGCCGGCCGCACGCTGGGCGTGACCGACTACGGCACGGTCGTGTTCGGGATTGGCCGTGATGCCACGGGCAACAGCGAGGTCAGCGTCACGCCGCCCGGCGAGCCGTCGCGCACGGTGGATATCCGGGTGACGCCGCGGGATTTCCCGGTTGAGCGCATCAACGGCGTACCGCCAAAAACCGTGTCGCCGCCGCCCAAAATTGCCGAGCGCATTCGCCGCGAGCAGGCCGGCGTCAGCCAGGCGCGCACGCGTGACGAGCGCATCACCGATTTCACCGAGGACTTTATCTGGCCGGTGAAGGGACGCATCAGCGGACGTTTCGGCAATCAGCGCGTCTACAACGGTACGCCGGGCTCGGCACATTCGGGCATGGATATTGCGGCCGCCACCGGCACTCCGGTCAAGGCGCCGGCCGGCGGGATCGTGACCTTTGCCAACCCGGATCTGTGTCTGACTGGCGGCACGGTGCTGATCGATCACGGTTACGGCATCAGCTCCAACTTCCTGCATCTGTCAAAGCTGGATGTGAAGGTAGGTGATCGTGTGGCACAGGGCGATGTGATTGGCGAGGTCGGCGCGACCGGCCGCGCGACCGGCCCGCATCTACACTGGGGCATGAACTGGTTCGATACCCGTATCGATCCGCTACTGGTGCTTGAGCGTCAGTAGCGGTCCTTCCGCCCGGGGGAAGCTCCGGGCGGTATAGCCTCCGGTGTGACTATCACTGTCATAAGATATTTCAACGGCCATGTGGCTCAAGTCAGCTCGATGCAAGGCGATAACTTCTGTCCATATAAATCGCGCATTAATTAATCGTGCGCTAATACAGGCAGGTGTTCACATGGCGATGGCGTCAGGCGTTTCAACCTTCTCGAACATGCGCGTTCGCACCCGCATGATGCTCGGCTTCTCTACGGTGCTTTTCCTGATTGTTCTGCTGACGGCCATCGGTGTCTGGCGCGTCGGTGAGATTGACCGTGGGCTGACTCATATCAATGACGTGAATAGCGTCAAGCAGCGTCATGCCATCGACTATCGTGGCAGCGTTCATGACCGGGCCATTGCGCTGAGAGATGCCACGCTGGTGAGCGACAGCGAATTGCCTCAGGTTACGGCGCTGATCGACAAGCTGACGGCGGATTACCAGACCGCTGCGGCCAGCATGGCTGCCATGGCGGCAGATGCCCAACAGTTTACCGCCGAAGACCAGCGACTTCTGACCAGCATCAACGCGGTACACGATCGCACCATGCCGTTGATTGATCGTGTGCTCCAGGCGCGCCGCAACGGTGACATCGAGGGCGCTCGCTCATTGCTGCTGTCTCAGGCACGCCCGGCCTTCGTGGACTGGCTGGCCTCGATCAATGCCTTCATCGATCATCAGGAAGCCATGAATCATGCCGAGGCCGTCGTGGTACGCGGTATCAGTGGTGGCTTCAAAACCACCATGATTACCCTGTGTGCACTGGCGGTGCTGCTGGGCATTGCGATTGCCACATTGATCACGCGGCAATTGCTGAAAACGCTGGGGGCCGAACCCGATGATGTCCGGGCGCTGGCCGAGGCGCTTGGTCGTGGTGAGCTGGATGCGGCTCGCAAGGTTTATCAGGAGAAGGATCGCAGCATCATGGCTGCGCTGAGCCGCACGGCGGACCGGCTGCAGGAGACCGTGGCCGATGTCCGTCGCTCGGCGCATGAAGTGGCTCATGCCAGCGATCACATCGAGCAGGGCAACAGTCAGCTTTCCTCGCGCACCGAGCAGCAGGCCAGTGCGCTGGAGCAGACGGCGGCCGCCATGGAGGAGCTCAGCGCCACGGTGCGCCAGAATGCCGATAACGCCCGCGATGCCGAGCAGCTGGCCACAAGCGCCGCCGGGGTGGCCGAGCGAGGCGGCGAAGTGTTTGGCAGTGTGGTGGTCACCATGAAGGGCATCAACGACGGCGCCCGACGTATCTCGGAAATCATCAGCGTCATCGACAACATCGCCTTTCAGACCAATATTCTGGCGCTCAATGCCTCGGTCGAGGCCGCCCGTGCCGGTGAGCAGGGTCGTGGTTTTGCCGTCGTGGCCGGCGAGGTGAGAAATCTGGCCAGCCGCAGTGCCGAGGCCGCGCGCGAAATCAATGCGCTGATCTCGGAAAGCGTGACCCGTACCGAAGAGGGAACGGCACTGGTGGATCAGGCCGGGCAGACCATTGGGGAAGTCGTGACTTCCATCAAGCGCGTACACCACCTCATGGGCGATATCAGCCGGGCCAGTGCCGAACAGAGCACCGGTGTCAGCCAGGTGGGTGAGGCGATCGGCCAGCTTGATCAGACCACGCAACACAACGCGCTCATGGTGGAACAAAGTGGTGACGCCTCCCGAAGGCTGCATCAGCAGTCACGGGCGCTGGTCGAGGCCGTCTCGTTCTTTCGCCTGTCCGATTCGATGACGATCAGCCCGGTGGTGGCCGAGTCGCCGAGGGCGCACGGAGCCTCGACGCGGCCGTCAACGGCCTCCAGAAGTGCTCGAAACACTGAAACTCCGGCAAGAAAACTCTCCCGGCCGGACGCCTCGCGCGCCTCGTCCAGAGATACGGCGGTCGAGGAGTGGGAAAGCTTCTAAGGGGTTTGGAGGCGCAAGGGGTCCAGGGTGGACCGTCAGTCTGCGGCGTGATCGCTCAAGGACTGACGGTACTGGCGGATCAGACGCTTGATCAAAAGCGAGATCAGAAAGACCAGCCAGCCGACCGTCATCAGAAGGCAGGCCAGTGTCCACTGCTGGGCGTCGGGCAGGTTGCCGACCAGGCGCTCCAGCAGCCACCACAGTGGCGGGGCCAGCAGCATCGGTGGGTAGAGGATATGCATCCACATTTCGGTGCGCCGCTTTCTGACCCGGTAGCGGGCCAGTGTGAGCTTCAGCGGCTGCCACATGAGTGTGGTCAGTGCACAGACCAGCACCACAAGGGTCGCCAGCAAAAAGACCAGGCTCTGATGATGGACCAGCGACCACTGAATGCTCCAGGCATAGCCTACCCACAGGGCGCCTTCGAGCAGGGCGGCGGAATCGGGCCAGCTACCGGCATAAAAGAGTCGTTTGTTCATGGAGAGCCTGTTTTGCACTTTGTCGCAGTGTAGCGCCGAGAGGGTGCCACGGAAACATGCTTGCAAAAAGGTGTTACAAAAGTGGCCCTGTTCCTTGCCGGAACAGGGCCACTTTTCTGTCCTTCAACGTCTGTCCTTCAACGGCCGCCATCCGGCGCCGTGAGGTCAGACGTTATTTGGCCGCATCACGCAGGGCGCTGACGGCCGGCAGGGTCTTGCCTTCAACGTACTCGAGAAACGCACCGCCACCGGTGGAGATATAGGAGATATCGTCGGTGACGCTGTACTTGTCGATGGCCGCGAGCGTGTCACCGCCACCGGCAATCGAGAAGCCGTCGCTGTCGGCGATGGCGTGTGCCATGGCCTTCGTGCCAGCGCTGAACTGATCGATCTCGAACACGCCCACCGGGCCGTTCCACAGGATGGTACCGGCTTCACGCAGGGATTCGGCATAGGTCTGTGCGGTCTGGGGGCCGACATCAAGGATCATCTCGTCATCGCGGACGTCATCGACGTTGCGGATGACGGCTTCGGCCTTGTCGGAAAACTCGGTGGCCACGACCACATCGATGGGCAGGGGCACGTTGACCCTGTCCATGAGCGCTTTGGCCTGATCGACCAGGTCGGCTTCATAAAGTGACTTGCCAACGTTGTAACCCGCGGCGGCAATGAAGGTGTTGGCGATACCGCCGCCCACGATCAGCTGGTCGCACTTCTCGGACAGGGCGTTGAGGACTTCGAGCTTGGAGGAGACCTTGGAGCCGCCCACGATGGCGACCATCGGACGCTTCGGGCTGGAAAGGGCCTTCTCGAGCGCGTCCAGCTCCGAGGAGAGCAGCGGGCCGGCGCAGGCATCCGGCGCAAAGCGGGCCACACCGTGAGTAGAGGCCTGGGCGCGGTGCGCGGTGCCGAAGGCGTCCATCACGTAGATGTCGCAAAGGCTGGCGTATTTTTTCGCCAGGGCCTCGTCATCCTTTTTCTCGCCCTTGTTGAAGCGCACATTTTCCAGCAGCACGACTTC
The DNA here is from genome assembly GCF_002157205.1 of Kushneria marisflavi. Taxonomy (NCBI): domain Bacteria; kingdom Pseudomonadati; phylum Pseudomonadota; class Gammaproteobacteria; order Oceanospirillales; family Halomonadaceae; genus Kushneria; species Kushneria marisflavi. The sequence continues at coordinate 2,369,567 of NZ_CP021358.1, forward strand.
CCCTTCCTGCACTTCGGGGTCCTGCTCCAGATAGTCACGCTCCAGACGAACCGTCATGCCCAGCAGTTCTCCCAAGTGGTTGGCCACCGGTGCCAGTGATTCCTCATCATTGGGCTCTCCTTCGGTGGGGCGCCCCAGGTGACTCATCAGCATGATACGAGCGTTTTGTTCAAGGGCCGTGCGAATGGTGGGCAGGCTGGCACGAATGCGGGCATCCGAAGTGACCTTTCCATCCTTGATCGGCACGTTAAGGTCCTGACGGATCAGGACGCGCTGGCCGGCGAGGTTCAGCTCGGACATCTTGCGCACAGTCATGTCGCTACTCCCGTAGTAATGATAAGTGGTCGGCATTGAGCGGTGGTGGCTCTGCAGTGTTGCCAGGGCCGATTTGAACAGCTTTCAGCATAGCAGGGACACGGAAAGCGAAGACAGCAGCGCCGGGCGCCATTATTGACTGCCAGGACGTCCTCATGCGCATGAGACTTTCGTCTATAGGGCGATGGCAGCGCGCATCGCGGTCAAGTGGTCCATGGCCTTGTCGGCTCACAATGGGAACCAGTCATGACGGCCCTGAATATGTGATCGTCCATGACAGGCATGCAGTGCAACCCCCTTCATGCTTGAATACTACTGACAAAACATGACATGAACTGCAACGTATAGTTGCTTATGCTGTCCGAGCCTCGGCATTGGCCGGCGGCAATGCAAAATCTTTCGTAGAAAAGAGGATGAAGATAATGACAGATATCGCCAGGCTGCTGGGAGAGGAAGCGGATAGCCTGTTGAACCATACCTGTGCCGGATTCAAGAAAGAGGACCTGCACCTGCCTGGTCCCGATTTCGTTAATCGGGTCATGATGGACAGCAGCCGCTCGCCGCACGTACTGCGTAACATGCAGACCATTTTCAACCATGGTCGACTCGGTGGCACAGGTTACGTCAGCATGCTGCCGGTGGATCAGGGCATCGAGCACTCGGCCGGCGCCTCCTTTGCGCCCAATCCGCAGTACTTTGACCCGAAAAACATCGTTGAGCTGGCCATCGAAGGCGGCTGCAACTGCGTAGCCTCCACGCTGGGCGTACTGTCTTCGGTCGCGCGTCGCTACGCGCATCGCATCCCGATGATGGTCAAACTCAACCATAACGAGACGCTGACCTATCCGGCCATCTACGACCAGACGCTGTTCGCGCAGGTCGAGCAGGCACATGACATGGGATGTGTCGCGGTCGGTGCGACCATCTATTTCGGCTCGCCGGAAAGCCGTCGCCAGATTCAGGAAATCAGCGAAGCCTTCGAACGGGCGCATGAGCTGGGCATGGTCACCGTACTGTGGTCCTACCTGCGTAACCCCGAGTTCAAGAAAAACGGCGTCGACTATCACGTCTCTTCTGACCTCACCAGTCAGGCCGTGCATCTGGCGGCGACCATCAATGCCGATATCGTCAAGCAGAAGCTGCCGGAGAACAACGGTGGCTATCGCGCGGTCGGCTTCGGTCACACGCATGATCGCGTCTATGACGAGCTGCTCAGCGATAACCCGATCGACTGGACGCGCTATCAGGTCGTCAACAGCTTCATGGGCCGTGCCGGACTGATCAACTCCGGTGGTGGTTCCAAGGGCCATTCCGACATGGGTGAAGCGGTCCGTACCGCCGTCATCAACAAGCGTGCCGGTGGCATGGGTCTGATTTCCGGACGCAAGGCGTTCCAGAAGTCGCGTGAAGAGGGCGTGGCCCTTCTGAATGCCATTCAGGATGTCTATCTCGACAAGGACATCACCATCGCCTGATGGAGATGTTCTAACGCTTGAAACGCAAAAGGGCCCGGCAATTTGCCGGGCCCTTTCTTTTTGTCTTCAAAGACCCCCTGTCTACGGCACATTGGGTCTTTGAAGTACCGAGCGGTGAGGGCCGCCCGGCATGGGTTGGCGAATTACGCCTTGAGCATGGTTTCTGCGCGCTCGACGACCTTCTCGACGGTAAAGCCGAAGTGCTTGAACAGATCACCCGCCTTGCCGGATTCACCATAGGTGGTCATGCCGAACACGTGACCATCAAGGCCGACGTACTTGTACCAGGTCGACGGAATGGCCGCCTCGATCGCCATGCGCTTGCGTACGCTGTTGGGCAGTACGGATTCGCGATACGACTCGTCCTGCTCGTCAAACTTGGTCGTGCAGGGCATGGAGACCACGCGAACCTTCTGACCCTTGCCTTCGAGTTCGCCAGCGGCGTCCATCGCCAGGCCGACTTCAGAGCCGGTCGCGATCAGGATCAGATCCGGCTGGCCGCCTTCGGCGTCCTTGAGGACATAGCCGCCGCGACGGATGTTCTTGAGCTGCTCGTCGTTGCGAGACTGGGCCGGCAGATCCTGACGCGAGAAGATCAGCGCCGTGGGGCCGGTTTCACGCATCAGGCCTTCCACCCAGGAGGCGGCCGTTTCAGTGGCGTCACAGGGGCGCCATGTGGCCAGACCCGGCAGGTTGCGAAGATCGGCCAGCTGCTCGACCGGCTGGTGGGTCGGACCGTCTTCGCCCAGACCGATAGAGTCGTGGGTGAAGATGTGCAGGATGCGGGTGTGCGACAGCGCTGACATGCGTACGGCGTTGTGCATGTATTCCATGAACACCAGGAAGGTGGCGTCATAGGGGATGAAGCCGCCGTGGGTGGCGATACCGTTGGCAATCGCGCCCATGCCGAATTCGCGTACACCGTAGTGCAGGTAGCTGCCGTTGAAGTTGTCCTTGCTGACGGCCTTGGCGCCTTTCCACAGGGTCAGGTTGGACGGTGCCAGGTCGGCACTGCCGCCGAAGAGTTCGGGCAGATCCGGCGCCAGCTCGTTGAGTACGCCAAGGGATGCCTTGCGCGAAGCGGTAGTTTCGGATTTTTCCTGGGCACGCTTGATCAGGGCATCGCCGTCAAAGTTCTCTGGCAGCTTGCCGTCGTAGCGACGCTGTAGCTCTTTGGCGAGTTCCGGATGGGCCTTTTCATAGGCGGCCATCTTCTGCTTGTACTCGTCTTCGAGCTGCTGGCCCTTGTCGCGGGCATCCCACGCCTTGTAGATATCGTCGGGAATTTCGAACGCGCCGTATTCCCAGCCCAGCTGCTTGCGTGCGGCTTCGACTTCTTCTTCGCCCAGCGCTGCACCGTGGCTTTCTTCCTTGCCGGCCTTGTTGGGCGAACCAAAGCCGATCACGGTCTTGCAGATGATCAGCGTCGGCTTGTCGGTGACTTCCTTGGCTTCACGGATGGCGGCGTCGATCTGCTCGGCATCGTGGCCGTCGACGTCACGGATGACGTTCCAGTGATAGGCTTCAAAGCGGGTAGCAGTATCGTCGGTGAACCAGCCTTCGACTTCGCCATCAATCGAGATGCCGTTGTCGTCATAGAACACGACCAGATTGCCCAGGCCCAGCGTACCGGCCAGCGAGCAGGCCTCATGGCTGATGCCTTCCATCAGGCAGCCGTCACCTGCGAATACCCAGGTGCGGTGATTGATGATGTCGTGACCGTCACGATTGAACTGGGCGGCCAGCGTACGTTCAGCGACCGCCATGCCGACGGCATTGGCCAGACCCTGACCCAGCGGGCCGGTGGTGGTCTCGATGCCCTGGGTGTAGCCATGTTCCGGGTGGCCGGGCGTTTTGGAGCCCAGCTGGCGGAAATTCTTGAGCTCTTCCATCGGCAGGTCGTAGCCGGTGAGATGCAGCAGCGAATAGTGCAGCATCGAGCCGTGACCGTTGGAAAGAATGAAGCGGTCACGTTCGGCCCAGTCCGGGTTGGCCGGATTGTGTCTGAGGTGATCGTTCCAAAGCACTTCTGCGATGTCAGCCATGCCCATCGGCATGCCCGGGTGGCCGGAGTTGGCCTTTTGCACGGCATCCATCGAAAGCGCACGGATGGCATTGGCGAGGTGACGACGCGAGGTCATATCTTTGTGAACTCCTGCCTGATGGTGGTGGTGAAAGGGACGTTGGCGCTATCGACCAGAATCATGGGCCGTGGCACCAGCGCCCGCATCGATGTCGCACATCTTTATTCGCCAAGAGTAGCTGCATGAAATGGTGATGTCGCCCCCCAGGTATCAAGAAGGATGTGCTGAAACCAGCGGGTCGGATCATGAGCCTGCGTTATCAGGACGCCTCGTGAAGCGTCATGACCTCATCAAGAATCTTCTCGAAGGCACGTGCGTCATGCACAAAGCGGCCCAGAAACATGCCCTGAACGCTGCCTTCAAGGCGCGAGAGCAGGCCCGGGCCGGCGCTGCCGCCATAGATGACGCGCCCGCCACCGTGACCGTCCAGCCAGGCCTGAAGCCTTGTGCATACCGCGCTGATGTGCTCTCTCGGTGCCGGCTGAGGCGCGCCGATGGCCCAGTGCGGCTCATAGGCCACGATCAGGTCGGCCTGTCTGGGCTGTGAAACGTCGGCCATGGCACTGGCCACCTGACGAATGCACTCTCCGGCCGCGCGCTCCGGGGCGCCTTCCTCCACCTCGCCCACGCACAGGACAGGCGAGAGACCGTTGGCCATGGCCTGAGCCGTTTTGGCCGCGATCAGCGCCTCGTCTTCATGAAAGTGGCGGCGGCGCTCGGCATGTCCTACTTCCACGCAGCGACAGCCCATCTCCGCCAGCATGGCGGCGCTGACCTCGCCGGTCCAGGCGCCGGCGGGCTGGTCGGAAAGGTTCTGCGCGCCGATGCGGATATCGGTGTCGCGCACGATCTCGAGTACCGGCGCCAGCGTCGGAAAGGAGGGCATGATGAATAGCGCGGCGTGCCCCTGCGTGACGGCAGGGTGCTGACGGGCAATGTCGGTCACCTGACGGCACCAGTCCAGCGTCTGCTGATAGCCGAAATACATCTTGAGGCTGGTCCCGATAAGCAGGGGGGCGGCCATGTCTCTCTCCTGTGGTCAGATCCTGAATAATCGCCTAGAGCACATCTACCACGGCACGGATGATCATGGACAGCGAGACGGCGCCGGCGTCTGGCGTACCCTTGCTTTTCTCTGCCAGCGGGCGGGCGCGTCCGATCTTTGGTACGAGATCGGCCGTCTCCTTCGCTGCCTGTTCGGCGCGGTCAGCCCCGGCCTGCCAGGCCGTTTTCAGATCATCGCCAGCCTCGACGCGCTCTGTCAGTACCTCGCTGAAGGGGACCAGCACGTCGACCAGGGTCTTGTCGCCGACCTTTGCCTTGCCAAAGTGCATGATGTTGTCGCGTGCGTCCCGCACGCCCTGAGCGATCCGAGCGGCATCTGGCTTTTTCTCGTCACCGATGGCCATCGCCAGCGAGTGAAGCGCCGAGCCCCAGATCGCGCCTGATGTGCCGCCTGCCTTGTCGGCCCAGGCATCGCCCGCCATGCGCAGCAGTGATCCGGCGCCTGCGCCGCGCTCCTTGACGTCACGACCCTTTTCAAGCGCTGCCTTGCCGCCACGGGCCATGCCAATGCCGTGATCGCCATCGCCGGCGACAGCATCGATGCGGCCGAATTCCTCTTCGTTTTCTTCAATCACCTGATAGGTGACCTCAAGTGCCGCCAGCACCTTTGCTGCGGCTTCCTTCGATTCTTCCGTGGCGTCGGGGATGGCGTCCGGGTCGGGGATATCAAGTTCTGCTGCATCGAGCTGCTCGGCACTGACGACGCTGCCCTTGCTGTAGGCAGGGGTATCGCAGGGCGCCGCCCAGAACTTCTCAAGCTCGTCGTCGAGCCAGAACAGGGTCAGTGACGCGCCGGCCATGTCCAGACTGGTGACCAGCTCACCCACTTCGGGTTCGACAATCTCAAGGCCTGCCTCTTTCAGCAGCTGATTGACGCGACGATAGACCACGAACAGCTCTTCATATTTTACCGTCCCCAGGCCGTTGAGCAGCACCGAGGCACGGGCACCTTTTGCGCTGCCCACACCTTCAGGCAGCTCTTCAAGCAGTCGCTTGACCAGCAGTTCGGCCAGCTCGTCGGCGGTGGGAATATCCTGTTCACTGATGCCGGGCTCGCCGTGGATACCGAGGCCGACGGCCATCTTGCCTTCCGGCACGTGGAAGAGGGCGTCGTCGGCGCCGGGCAGGGTACAGCCGTCAAAGGCCACGCCAAAGGAGCGGGTGCGCAGGTTGGCTGCCTCCGCCACACGGACCACGTCTTCAAGCGAATAGCCGGCTTCGGCGGCGGCCGAGGCGATCTTGAATACGGTCAGGTCACCGGCAATGCCACGGCGCTTCTGGATCTCTTCAAGACTGGCGCTGGAGACGTCATCGATGACCTTGACCATCTCGCATGGGATGCCTTCGCTGATCAGGCGATCACGTGCCTGACCAAAATGCAGCACGTCGCCGGCATAGTTGCCGTAGCTCAGCAAAACGCCGGCACCGTTATTGGCGGCACGAGCGACCGAATAGATCTGCTGGGCCGAGGGCGAGGCAAACAGGTTGCCCATGGCCGCTCCGTGCGCCAGCCCCTGCCCGACCAGGCCGCAAAAGGCGGGGTAGTGGCCTGAGCCGCCGCCGATCACGACCGCGACGGTATTGGGCTCGCTTTTTGTACTGCGGATCACCCCACCGGGCACCTGGCGTACCCGGTGAGCGTGAGCGGCCACAAAGCCTTCGGTGGCTTCGTCGACAAAGGCAATCGGGTCGTTGAAAAGGCGTGTCATGACGGGCGTACTCCTGATAAGGCGAAAATGACCAGGCATTGCGCAACCTTGTACTCAAGGAGCGCTGAAAACCTCTCTCCCCTTCGTGTGCGGTGCGCACTCGAACAGGAAATGGTCAGAATGATAATATGATCCTGATATGTACATTTGTTAAAGCATTCAGGCCATATTAGCGCTGGGCTCGATGTGTTCGCATGAGACTTTGGTTTTAATATCGCCTTTGGTCGGGGGTGTAATGACGTATTTATTGGTTGGCGAGTGATATTGTCGACCTTCGAGGGTGTTTTTTGGCGCAGTTTGTAGGAGCTGAAATATTTTTCATATGAATACGTTTTGTTCATATGATCGGCAGGGCGTACTCTAGAAGGATGTCAACGCAGACGGTGACCGTTCACCAGGAGAGATCATGACAGTAGAGACCAAAAGGCTTCGGGTCGCACTCGGATGTGATGAAGCCGCTTATGACATGAAGCAGGCCATGGTGGAGCACGTGCGTTCGCTGGGTCACGAGGTCGAGGACTTCGGCACCCATAATGCCGAACCGGTGCTCTATCCCGATATCGCCTTTGCCGCCGCTCATGCAGTCAAGGACGGCAAGGTCGATCGCGCCATTCTGATCTGTGGCACGGGCATTGGCGTGGCTATCTCGGCCAACAAGGTGCCGGGCATTCGTGCTGCGCAGGCGCATGACACCTATTCTGCCGAGCGCGCGCGCAAGAGTAACGATGCGCAGATATTGACCATGGGCGCTCGTGTGATCGGTGTCGAGCTTGCCAAGAAGATTGCCGAGTCCTTTCTTGAGAGCGAGTTCAGCGGCGGCGGCTCCCAGGCCAAGGTCGACCGCATCGCGGCCTACGAGCAGGAACAGCACGGCAAGGCATAATCCGCCTGACCATGGTTCTGTCTGACAAGGCAGGGCATATGGGTCGACGTGATGGGGTAGTACGGCAAGCCAGCGTACTGCCCCTTTTTGGATGAACCGCGACCTGTTTCGGTCCATCTACTGTGACATGGACAGTGCTTGCAGGTATCTTCCCGCCACCATCAATCCCATGCCTCTGATCCGGAGACCCCATGAACGAGCGTGCCGATCCCGATATCGCGTTGATGACCGAGATTGCCAGCCTGTATTACATGCAGGGTGAAACCCAGGAGGCGATTGCCGGGCGCATGGGTATGTCACGCATCAAGGTCGGGCGCATGCTCAAGCGCGCTCAGTCCGAAGGCATCGTTGATGTGCGGGTGCGTCACCATCCTTCGGTGTCCGCCGAGATCGAACAGGCGCTGATCCGGCGCTTTGGCATCCGCCGGGCACTGATTGCACTCGACTGCGCGGATGCCGAGCAGCAGCGCCATGAGGTCTCGAGTCTGGTGGCCGATCATCTTTCCAGAACCCTTGAAGACGGCACCATTGTGGCCGTTGGCATGGGGCGCAATGTCGGCACCGTGGCCGACAACGTCTTTACCCAGCGCACCCGGCAATGCTCGTTCATCTGCGCCATTGGTGGTTCGCTGCGTGCCGGGGAATACATGAACCCTGATCATATCTGTCGACGTCTGGCGGCCAGATTCGGCGGCGAGAGTGAAACACTCTATGCACCGGCCATGGTAGCCAGTACCGAGCTTCGTGATGCCATGCTGGAAAACCCCACCGTGCGCCAGACGCTGGATCGCGCCCGACGGGCTGATATTGCCATGATCGGCGTGGGGGATCTGTCGGAAGACAGCAACATGGTACGCATGGGCTGGTTCTCGCCGCAGGAGATCGCCGAGGCGCGCCTGTCCGGTACGGTCGGCGACATGATGGGGTATGACTTCATCGACCTGAACGGCCGCGCATCCACCACCCCCATGCAGGGTCGTGTCATCGGATTGACCATCGCGGATCTGGCACGTATTCCCGAGGTGATCGCGATTGCCAGTGAAAGCACCAAGGCTGCCGGTATTCTGGGGGCGCTACGCACCGGGGTGATCGATGTGCTCGCCACCAGCGCTACCAATGCGCATACCCTTTTGCACCTGGATGAGGCCACGCGCCTCAAAAGCGAGGGATAAGCCCTCGTTCGCCCCCGCAGTATCCTTTCACGACACCCCTTCACTGGGCAGGACTGACAGAGGTCGGTCCTTGCCATGCCTGACACTGTTCAGGTTAATCTTTTGTCGAGACATGTCCTGTACCAATGTTCCCCTTCTGTAGAAATGTTCGCGTTGCTATACCCTGTTCACCTGAATAACTTTAGTCGTACGGCTGGCTGACTGGTCAAATTATTGCCTTTTATTTCAATATCTTAATGACCTTAAGCATAAAGTCTTAACGTCTGGTGCCTGCGTGGGGATTGCAGCCGAGAGGCGCTGTGGCGTTAATACATTTGAACGAAGGCAGGTCAAATGATTCGGCATGGACATCACCGATTGATTGTCCTTCAAGCCCTGAGGTCTTGACCACAACCTGCCTCTGCAGCGGAGACCGGTTTGATATGACAGCAGAAGCCAGTACCCATGCACGCCCTCGCGCTCGCAAAAAACGCGGCCGTGCCATAGCGGCCTTGGTGGTGGTCATGGTAGCCATCGCCATTGGCTGGGATACGCATGTGGTTGAGCAGGGCGCGCAGCTTGAGGCCCAAAGCGGGCAGTTTTCAGCCGAACGCTATGGGCAGGAACAATTCCCGGCCATTCGCCAGAGCGTGGAATCCCGCGCCGTGGAAGCGCCGGAGCTGGCCCGGGCACTGGCTGATGATGCCAGTGCCGCCAGTGAGCGCTATGGCGTCGCCAGCGGGATTGGCCCGATCTTCCCGGTGCATGTCACCGGCACGGTGGGGGAAGGCAAATCCGGTATCTATACGATCGATATTCCCGATATGCCCGAAGGCACGCGTGTCAGGGTGCAGACCGGGCCGGCCATCAACGGGACCACGCTGCGTGATGCGACCGGCGAGATCAGCTTTGGTCAGTTTACCAATCAGATCGAATATCAGAACGCAGGCGCGGCTATCAATAATGCCATGAAGGCCGAAGTGCTCGAGGGTATGGATACGGCGAACCTGAGCGGTAAAACCGTTGAAGTGACCGGCGTTTTTCAGATGATCAATCCCAAAAACTGGCTGATTACACCGGTCGCCCTTGAAGTCCAGGGCGGGAGTGCGTCATGAGCAGTGAAGAGAGTGTCATGGAGAGGCCTGAGGCGGTTGATAGAACCGGTGAGGTCGTGCTGTCAGCGCGTCATGTGGCCAAGTCCTTTGGCAGCGTGCAGGCCCTCAAGAGCGTCAATTTCGATATTCGCCGGGGGCAGGTGACCACGCTTTTCGGGGAAAACGGCGCGGGCAAGTCCACGCTGATGAAAATCCTTTCCGGCGTGATTCAGCCAAGCTCCGGCGACATCGTGCTGGAAGGCACACCGGTCAGCTTTGGCTCGACCGTGGATGCCCAGCGTCATGGCATTTCGATCATCCACCAGGAGTTGAGTCTAGCCCCCAACATGAACGTGCGCGACAACATCTTCATGGGGCGAGAGCTGGGCGGTCCCGGGGGGTGGATTACGCCCTGGAGGCACGTGAAACCGAACGATTGATGGCCGAACTCGATGAGCCCATCGATCCATTGACTCTGGTCGAGGATCTTCGTTTGGGGCAGCAGCAGATTGTCGAGATTGCCCGTGCCCTGTCGGTGGATTCGCGCATTTTGATCATGGATGAGCCGACCTCGGCACTGTCGGCCTCCGAGGTCGAGGTGCTGTTTCGGGTGATTGCGGATCTGAAAAGCCGCGGGGTGTCGATCGTCTATATCTCGCACCATCTGGAAGAAGCGCTGACCATCACCGACCACGCCGTGGTGCTGCGTGATGGTGCCATGACCGCCTATGCCGCGCGCCGCGAGATCGATCTGGAGTGGATCGTGCGCCATATGGTGGGTGACAACTTCGATCTGGGCTCGCCGCCGACCGGTCACACGATGGGCAAAGTGGCGCTGTCACTGGACAACATCAGTGTGGCTGACGTGGCGGTGCCGGAGCGTTCGGTGGTGGACCGGTTGTCGCTGTCGGTTCGTGCCGGCGAAATTGTCTGTATCTATGGCCTGATGGGCGCCGGGCGTACGGAGCTTCTGGAGTGCGCCGCCGGACGCGTGGCGGCCAGTGATGGTCGGGTCATGCTCGAAGGTGAAGACATTTCCGGGCTGAGCATCGCCGATCGTATCGAGCGTGGGCTGGTGCTGGTCCCTGAAGACCGCCAGCGTGATGGTCTGGTCCAGACCATGTCGGTCGGTGAAAATCTGTCGCTGGCCAGCATCGGTGCCTTTACCCGTGGTCTTTTGACCTCGCGCGGCCGCGAGCAGGCCGTCATCGATGAGTCGATCCGTAACGTGCACATCAAGACCGACGGGGGGGCGGCCGGCATCGGCTCGCTCTCCGGCGGTAATCAGCAGAAGGTGGTCATCGGCAAGATGCTGGCGACCCATCCACGCGTGGTGCTGCTGGATGAGCCCAGCCGCGGTATCGATATCGGTGCCAAGGCCGAGGTGTTCCGGCTGTTGGCCGAAGGCGCGTCAAACGGGCTGGCGGTTATCTACTCGACCTCGGAGGTTGGCGAGTGCCTGAGTGTGGCGCACCGGATCGTGGTAATGAGTCGCGGACGCATCAGCGCAGAGTTCGGGGCCGATGTGACCCGGGAAGAGATCATGGCCGCCTCCGGAGAGTCTGCCGAAGGCTGAAATACGTGTATAGCAGGGGTCACTACCATGTCCGATGTTCAACAGGGTGCTTCATCCGCCAACGTCTCCTCTCCTCGCTCGGCGTCAGGTCGCAGCGGCGGATTTGATCTGGGGCGCATTCTTCTTGAAGGGCGAGCCTTTTTTGCCCTGATCGCCATCATCATCATCTTTTCGATCCTGTCGCCGGTCTATTTTTCGACCAATAACTTTTTGACCATGTCCTCCCATGTGGCCATCTTCGGGCTGCTGTCGATCGGCATGCTGCTGGTCATCCTGACCGGCGGTATTGACCTGTCGGTCGGCTCGACCATGGGCCTTTGCGGGGTGATCGCAGGTTTCATGATGCAGGGGGTATCGGTGGATGCCTTCGGAGTGACGCTTTATCCGCCGGTGTGGGCGGTCGTGGTGCTGACCTGTGTGGCCGGGGCGTTCGTGGGCATGATCAACGGTGTGCTGGTGTCGATTTTCAGGGTGCCGGCCTTTGTGGCGACGCTGGGCACGCTCTATGTGGCGCGGGGTGCTGCGCTTTTGATGACCGACGGCCTGACCTACAACAATCTGGGCGGCAATCCGGAGTTTGGCAATACGGGCTTTGACTGGCTGGGCTTCAACCGGCTGTTCGGGGTGCCGGTAGGCGTGTTGATTTTCGCGGCGGTGGCAGTTGCCTGCATGTTTGCGCTCAATCGCACGCCCTTCGGACGCTGGGTCTATGCCACCGGTGGCAATGCACGAGCTGCGGAGCTTTCCGGCGTGCCGGTCAAGCGGGTGCAGGTGTGGGTGTATGTGTTGTCCGGGGTGTGTGCTGCCATCGCGGGGCTGGTGCTCTCCTCGCAGCTGACCTCGGCCGGGCCGACGGCCGGGACCACTTATGAATTGACCGCCATTGCGGGCGTGGTCATTGGCGGGGCAGCACTGACCGGGGGGCGAGGCAACGTACGTGGCACGCTGCTCGGGGCCTTCGTGATCGGGTTTCTCTCTGACGGTCTGGTCATTATCGGAGTTTCCTCCTATTGGCAGACCGTGTTCATGGGGGGCGTCATCGTACTGGCCGTGCTGTTGAACAGCATCCAGTACAAGCCGCGCAAAAAGCGCGCGGCCGGTGGCGATGCCCCGCAGAAGACTTCAGCGTCATCCGGGGCGGCATAGGCTGACTCGGGCAGCATCGAAACGCCGGTTCGCCGGCACACCAACCGTCAAGGCAAGGGGAAACATCATGTTGAGAAAGGGAAAGCATCTTTTGATGGCGGGTCTGGCCGTCGGCGCCATGGTTCTCGGCGGCAGTGCGCTGGCGCAGGATCAGCAGAAGGGTTTGATCTCGATCATCGTCAATGACACCTCCAACCCATACTGGTTTACAGAGGGCCAGATTGCTCGCGAAACGGCGGAAGAGATGGGCTACAGCGCCAATGTCAGCGCCCACAAGGGCGATACCAATGCCGAAAGCCGTCAGGTGGACACTGCGATCACCAACCAGGCCAGGGCAATCATTCTTGATCCGGCCAATGCCGATGGCTCGGTCGGAGCCGTGAAAAAGGCAGTCAATGCCGGCATTCCGGTCTTTATCGTCAATGCCGAGATCAACCAGCAGGGGCTGGCGAAGGCACAGCTTGTGTCCAACAATGCCCAGGGTGCGGCACTGGGGGCGCAGCAGTGGGTCGAGGCCGTGGGTGACAGCGCCCGCTATGTCGAGCTCAAGGGAGCCCCCTCTGACAATAACGCGGCCACACGCTCCAACGGCTACCAGACCGTGTTGACCCAGTACCCGGACCTTGAGCTGGTCGCGTCCGACGTGGCCAACTGGGACCGTACTCAGGGCTATAACAAGACCCAGAGCATGCTGCAGGCCAATCCGGACATTCAGGGCGTGATCAGCGGTAACGACGAGATGGCGCTGGGCGCCATTGCTGCTCTGCGCGAGTCGGGCAAGCTCAAGGATGTCGTGGTGGGCGGTTTTGATGGCTCGCCGGATGCGGTGCAGGCGGTCAAGGATGGCGACATGGCCTATACCGTGCTTCAGCCTGTAGCCGTGTTCTCCAGGCGTGCCGTCGAGCTGGCCGATCAGTTCATCCGCACCGGTGAAACCGGTTTGAACGGCGAAAAGCAGCTCTTTGACTGCCTGCTGATTACGCCAGACAACGTTGATCAGGTGACGTCGCCCTTCGTACTGGAACAATAAGCGTTCAACTCATGTCTCTGAAAGCATCGAAGCCGCCCGTCAGGGCGGCTTCTTTCGTTGGGCCTTGCGTGCAGATGGCTGCCTGTAAGATTTGTTCAAATGATCAATGAATGATCATTAAAAGGTGATGTCAGAGCGCTACGACCGGTCCAGACATTAGTCTAAAAGCTTTTGAAAAAGCATCGCAAGTTCAATGGGGTATAGCACCTTGCGCTAAAGTATAAGGCTCAGAGGCGCAGCGTTTGATTGACCGGAGGCGGCCTGCAGCGTTATTTCATTTGTCCACAGAAGGAACAAATGATGTTTGCAGCCCGCGATGAGGTGATCATGTCTGACACACTGACGCAGAACAACGTCTCCCAGCACGAGATTCCCAAAACCATGCATGCCGTGGTGGCCTATGGTCCCGGCGACTATCGCTATGAGGAGGTGCCGGTTCCCGAGCTCGATAATGACCGCGAGATTCTGGTCAAGGTCGAGGGGTGCGGTATCTGTGCCGGCGATATCAAGTCCTTTGATGGCGCCCCGAGCTTCTGGGGCGATGAGTATCAGCCCGCCTATATCAAGGCACCGATGATTCCGGGTCACGAGTTTATCGGGCGGGTCGTGAAGGTTGGCGATGCCGTAAAGGATTATAAGCCCGGTGACCGTGTGATCTCCGAGCAGATCGTGCCCTGCTGGGACTGCCGCTTCTGTGGTCGTGGGCAGTACTGGATGTGTGAAAAGCACGATCTCTACGGCTTCCAGAGCAACGTGAACGGCGGCATGGCCGAGTACATGAAGTTCACGAAAGAGGCGATCAACTATCACGTGCCTGAAGAGCTGCCGCTGGAAAAGGCGATTCTGATCGAGCCTTATGCCTGTTCGCTGCACGCCGTTCAGCGCGCGAAGATCGAGCTGGGGGATGTTGTAGTGCTTTCCGGGGCCGGCACGCTGGGGCTCGGCATGGTCGGGGCCGCCAAAAAGGCCGGGGCCGAAAAACTGATCGTGCTGGATCTCTTTGATGAGCGCCTCGAACTGGCCAAAAAATTCGGCGCGGACATGGTGCTCAATCCCAAAAACGATGATGTGGTGTCGATCATCAAGGAAATGACCGGCGGTTACGGCTGCGATGTCTATATCGAAGCTACCGGCCATCCGAAATCGGTCGAGCAGGGCCTGTCGATGATTCGAAAGCTGGGCCGCTTCGTCGAGTTCAGCGTGTTCAAGGACCCGGTCAGTGTCGACTGGAGCATCATCTCCGATCGCAAGGAGCTTGATGTGCTGGGCTCGCATCTGGGGCCGTACTGCTATCCGCTGGTGATCGACGGCATCGGCAATGGTGATTTCCCCACCGAGGGCGTGGTGACCCACAAGCTGCCGCTGGAGAAGTTCGAGGAAGGCTTTGAGCTCATGACCAGCGGGGCGAAGTCACTGAAGATCGTGCTGATCCCTTAAGAGTTGATCTGAAACCAAGGGTTGATTCGAAACAGCGCGGCCGCTCTGCCGCGCTGTTTTTTTATGCGCGTCTTTCAGTGGTGAACCGATACCGCCTGCGGCTCAGATCATTTCAACCCAGTCCGGAGATTGGGCCACTTCAACACGACTGATCAATTCAAGCCTGCCCTGGTCGAGGCGGTAGGCCGCAACATGATGAGACTGCTGGCCGGCTACCAGCATCAGCTGCCCGGTAGCATCCAGTGCAAACCCTCTGGGCTGGGTTTCGACCTCGAAGGCACCGATGCGTGTGAGTTCTCCGCTGCCGGCATCGACGGCGAAAGAGGTCACCAGTGAGCTGCTGCGTTCAGACGCGTACAGGTAACGCCCTTCGGCATCGAGATGAATGTCTGCCGCCCAGAAGGTGTCAGCCTCGCCCTTGTCGATCACTACCCGCTGTCGCTTGTTCAGGCTTCGAGTGCTGCTGTCGTAGTCAAACAGCGTGATGGAGCCATCCAGCTCGCCAAGCAGGTACACACGCGTACCATCGGCGTTGAAAATCAGGTGCCTGGGGCCGGTACCTTCGGGGAGTGTGACCTCAACCGTATCGGAGAAGGACGGCTGCGCGTCGAGGCTCGAGCAGTAGAGCCGATCCCCGCCGAGGCTGGTGAACAGTACGTTGCGTTCCTCCGGGTCGGGCAGGATGCAGTGGGCGTTGGGTTCGGTGGTCCAGCGGCCCTGCTCGCTTTCGACGCCACCATCCCGAGCGATGTCGTAGGCGGCCACCAGATGATGGTGATAGGACGCCGAAAAGAGGCGGCCATCCCTCGCGGTGCAGGCCAGATAGGCGACACTTTCATGGATGGGAAAAGTCGACACCGGCGTCAGCTGATGATTTTGCTCATCGATGGCGAAGGTGAAAATGCCCATGGGGGTGCCCCGCCCGGCGGCATGGAGATAACGCCGATCCGGACTCAGGCATAGCGGCAGGGAACCACCGGCCTTTTCAAGGTCGGGAAGGGTGACGCGCTGAACCAGCTCGAGGCTGTCGTTGGTATAGCGCACCAGGCAGACTTCGCCGGCGCCGCCACAGCCGATATAGGCCAAAAGGGATTGCGGTGATGACATGGGCCCATCCTGAGGTTGAAGGTGAAGGGACAAGCGTTGCAGCCGTGCCCCCTTTAATCCAGTGCCTGATTGTAGGGCGCACGGTTCATTGAAACGTCATCAACCATGGTCGGGCACTTCAGTCGATACCGCTTGAACCCGGTCTTGCCCGTCATGAACGCCCTGCGTGATGACCATGAAGACATTGCACGGGCGTGGGTTAGGCACTTTGCTTTTACCGGGTGTAAACTTTTCGCATTGTGCCGATAGTGTCGGTATCCACATTCATGACAGGACGTCTGCCAAGGGCAGGACGGCCTGGCCTTTCATATTTTTCTGCTCGTCAGTGAGCGACAAAAGGATCCAGAGTCTTCATGAGCGAATACTCCCTGTTTACCTCCGAATCCGTCTCTGAAGGACACCCGGACAAGATTGCCGATCAGATCTCCGATGCAGTGCTTGATGCCCTGATTGCCCGCGACAAGCAGGCCCGCGTGGCCTGTGAAACGCTGGTCAAGACGGGAGTGGCGATTGTGGCCGGCGAGATTACCACCAGTGCCTGGGTGGATCTGGAAGAGCTGGTGCGTCGCGTGATTTCCGATATTGGCTATACCTCCTCCGAAGTCGGCTTTGACGGTGCTACCTGTGGCGTGCTCAACCTGATCGGCAAGCAGAGCATCGATATCGCTCAGGGCGTGGATCGCTCCAGGCCCGAGGATCAGGGCGCGGGTGATCAGGGCCTGATGTTTGGTTATGCCACCAATGAGACGCCGTCCTACATGCCGGCGCCGATTCATTACTCGCATCGCCTGGTCGAGCGCCAGTCGGAGCTGCGTAAAAACGGCACGCTTGGCTGGCTGCGCCCGGATGCCAAAAGTCAGGTGACCTTTCGCTACGGTGAAGATGGCAGGCCGGTCGCGGTGGATGCGGTGGTGCTGTCGACCCAGCACGATGAGAGCATCTCCCAGGAGGAGCTGCGTCATGCGGTCGAGGAACTGATCATCCGTGACGTGCTGCCCGAGGAATGGATCACCGAATCGACGCGTTTTCACATCAACCCGACCGGCAAGTTCGTGATCGGTGGGCCGGTCGGCGACTGTGGTCTGACCGGGCGCAAGATCATCGTCGATACCTATGGCGGCATGGCCCGCCATGGCGGTGGTGCCTTCTCCGGCAAGGACCCCTCCAAGGTGGATCGAAGCGCTGCCTATGCCGGCCGCTATGTGGCCAAGAACGTGGTGGCTTCCGGTATCGCCGACAAGTGCGAGATTCAGGTCTCCTATGCCATTGGCGTGGCCGAGCCGACCTCGGTGGCGATCAACACTTTCGGTACCAGCAGGATCAGCGATGACAAGATCGTCGACCTGGTGCGAGAGCATTTCGATCTGCGGCCCTACGCCATTACTCGCATGCTGGATCTGCTCCATCCGATGTATCAGCTCACCGCGTCCTATGGCCATTTCGGTCGTGACCCCTTCGAGCACACCTATACCTGGAAGGACACCCGCGGCGAGATGCAAAGCGAAACCTTCACGGCCTTCCCCTGGGAAAAAACCGACCGGGCCGAGGCACTTCGGGACGCCGCCGGGCTGTAAATCCTGATTGATGGGCCGGGAACGTTCCGGTCCACTTCCTGAAAGCCCACGGATACGTGGGCTTTTTTGTGCCGGAAGTTTGGCTATGCTCAAGGGCCCCTGCCTGTTTCGAGCAGACCGATTCTTCGATCGAGCACGATTTCCATGCTGAACATTGCCGCACTGTTTATTACCGTGACCGCGCTCTTTTCGTGGTTCAACTATCGCTTTATCCGCCTGCCGGCCACCATCGGCGTCATGGTGGTCGCCCTGGTGATGTCGCTGGTCTTGATCGCGCTGGATCATCTGGGCTTTACCCATGTCACGGACCTGACCGAGCAGTGGCTTGGCAGCATCAACTTCAATGCCCTGTTAATGGACGGCATGCTGTCGTTTCTGCTGTTTGCAGGCGCCCTTCATGTGGATATCAACAAGCTCAAGCGATATCGCTATTCGATCGGCTTTCTGGCTTCAGTCGGTGTGGTGGTGTCAACGATTGCGATCGGCAGCGCTGCCTGGTGGCTGTTTGCCACTTTCAGCATCCATGTGCCGTATCTTTATTGCCTGGTCTTTGGTGCGCTGATTTCGCCGACCGATCCGATTGCCGTGCTGGGCATCATGCAAAACGCCGGCGCGCCGGAGGACATGGAAATCAAGATTGTGGGCGAGTCGTTATTCAACGACGGCGTCGCCGTGGTGGTCTTTACCCTGCTGGCGGGGGCGGCCACGGCAGGCGAGCAGCTCACGGCAATGCATTCACTGGTACTGTTTGCCGAAGAAGCTGGTGGCGGTCTGTTGCTTGGGTTTGTCATGGGCTATATCGCCTACCAGATGATGAAAAGCATCGATCAATACCAGGTTGAGGTGTTGATCAGTCTGGCGCTGGTGCTGGGTGGCTATGCGCTGGCCACCTGGATGGAGGTGTCCGGGCCGATTGCGATGGTGATTGCCGGGCTTTTCATCGGCAACCGTGGTCGCGAACATGCCATGTCGGAAAACACCCGACGCTATGTGGACGGCTTTTGGGAGCTGATCGACGAGATTCTCAACGCCGTGCTGTTTGTTCTGATCGGACTGGAGCTTTTGCTGATTCCGTTCGAGTGGAGCTATCTGATGGTGGCCGCGCCGCTGATCGTGGCCATTCTGGCGGTTCGGCTTGTCACCATTGGGCTACCGCTGATGGCGATGCGCCACTGGATCGACTATCGGCGGGGGACGACCCGGGTGCTGACCTGGGGCGGGTTGCGTGGCGGGATCTCGGTGGCCCTCGCGCTGGGGCTTCCGGACAGTGACTACCGAGAGCCGATCGTAATGATCACCTACATCATCGTGCTGTTTTCCATCCTGGTGCAGGGGTTGACCATCGGCAAGCTGGTCGGTCATTTGGTGCCAAAAGACGACAGGTCCTCCGAAACCACGAAACACCATTGACCTCAGACCTCTTGTTTCACGTCGACGTGCCGATAGTATGAGCGGGGCTGACGGCTTTTATGTCCAGTGTTGACCATTCAAGGCGCCAGCCCGCTATAATTTGCGTCAGATTTTTGCCTCATGCCATCGTGAGGTGTCATGTCCACTCGAGGGGCGCTGCAGCAAGAGAGTGATTCTTGCGAGGCTCGAGCTGGATACCCCGGATTCAACGGCGCCCGCTATTTTGCCAGGAGTATTTCATGGCTACTGCCGAAAACGCCGTTCATCAGGATTACAGGGTCGCCGATATCAGTCTTGCCGACTGGGGCCGCCGCGAAATTCGCATCGCCGAAACCGAAATGCCGGCGCTGATGAAGATCCGCGCCAAGTATCGTGACCAGCAGCCGCTCAAGGGCGCCCGCATTGCCGGCTGCATCCACATGACCATTCAGACCGCCGTGCTGATCGAGACGCTGATCGAGCTCGGTGCCAGTGTGCGCTGGTCCTCGTGCAACATCTTCTCGACCCAGGATCAGGCCGCTGCCGCCATTGCTGCGGCCGGTACGCCGGTTTTTGCCTGGAAGGGCGAAACGGAAGAAGAGTTCTGGTGGTGCATCCAGCAGACCATCGAAGGCCCGGACGGCTGGCGCCCGAACATGGTGCTCGATGATGGTGGCGACCTGACCCTGATGCTCCACGATGATCATCCCGAGCTGCTGGACGCCATCCACGGCATCAGTGAAGAGACCACCACCGGCGTGCATCGTCTGGTCGAAATGATGCGCAAGGGCACGCTGCGTGTACCGGCCATCAACGTCAACGACTCGGTCACCAAGTCGAAAAACGACAACAAGTATGGCTGCCGCCACTCGCTGTCGGACGCCATCAAGCGCGGTCTGGATCATCTTCTGTCCGGCAAGCAGGCGCTGGTCATCGGCTACGGTGACGTGGGCAAGGGCTCGGCGGCCGGTCTTCGCAACGAGGGCATGATCGTCAAGGTCAGCGAAGTGGATCCGATCTGTGCCATGCAGGCCTGCATGGACGGCTATGAAGTGGTCTCGCCCTATATCGATGGTGCCAACGATGAGTCCGGCAACAACCTCGATACCTACATGCTGGGCAAGATCGATGTGCTGGTCACCACCACCGGCAACATCAATGTCTGTGACGCCGGTATGCTGGGTGCGATCAAAAAGGGTGCCGTGGTCTGTAACATCGGACACTTCGACAACGAGATCGATACGGCCTACATGCGCAAGCACTGGGCGTGGGAAGAAATCAAGCCGCAGGTCCACAAGATCTACCGTGATGGCACCCCGGGCAACTTCGACCCAACCAGCGATGACTATCTGCTGCTGCTCTCGGAAGGTCGTCTGGTTAACCTGGGTAACGCGACCGGCCATCCGTCACGCGTCATGGATGGCTCCTTTGCCGACCAGGTGCTGGCACAGATTCACCTGTTCGAACGCCGTTTCGCCGACATCCCGGTCGATGAGCGTCCTGCAGTGACGGTCGAAGTCCTGCCCAAGCAGCTCGATGAGGAAGTTGCCCGCTATATGGTTGAAGGCTTTGGTGGCACCCTCACCAAGATGACTTCGAAGCAGGCCGAGTACCTGGGCGTGCCGCAGGAAGGCCCGTTCAAGCCGCATGAGTATCGCTACTAAGTGACTGACTGACCGGCCTTTTCGGGCCGGTTTGATCAACACCATGGACGCCCCGGGGCTGCTTGAGCGAGCCTTCGGGGCGTTTTTTCAGGGCTGGTAGAAGCGTTTTCAGGTGACCGGCACGATATGGTGTTAACCCTTCGTCGTAGAGAGCCGGGCCAGAGGAACAAGTGCGACATAATGGCCGGCCTGCAAATGGTCATGGCCTGTTTATTAACAGGCTGGACGACCGAATCAATCTTTAGAGGATAACCGTATGCGCTTCCCTCAGGCCCTGGCACTGACTGGCCCGCTGATGATGCTTTCCCTGCCGGCCATGGCACATCCCGGCCATGAGCATGGCTCGGGTCTGATGGCCGGACTGATGCATCCGTTGACCGGAGTGGATCATCTACTGGCCATGGTCGCGGTAGGCCTCTGGGCCGGATTTGTCATGCCGCGCCGCGTACTGGTGGCCCCTCTGACCTTCATGGCGGCCATGGGCGGCGGAGCGCTTCTGGGCTGGGCAGGAATCGCTCTTCCGCTGGTGGAGCCCGGCATCGTGCTCTCCGTGATTGTCTTTGGCCTGCTGACCCTGACAGGCGGCCAGCAGCAGTCTGTCATGCTGACCCGCGCTTCCCTTCTGTGTATCGGGCTCTTTGCCGTTTTGCATGGCCATGCGCATGCCACCGAAGCCAGCGGTCATGTGGGTCCCTATCTTGCCGGCTTCATGCTCTCCACGGCGGTCCTGCACGGGCTGGGTATCCTGATGGCGCTGACCGTTGCCCGCGGGCAGGCAGGGCGTTGGGTACAGCATGTCAGCGGCGCCGTCATTGCGGCAGGCGGAGCGTTTTTGATGCTTGGTGCTGCCTGAGCACTGGACAGGCCCGCTAGCGTCTCATCAGTTTTCTGAGCTGTGTGACGGTACGAGTGTTGAGCACGTCCTTTCGCTCCAGCCATCCTCGACGGGCCTGAGTCACGCCCAGCGCCATGTGCCCCAGCTGGTCGGTGGCGTGTGCATCGGTGCTGATGGCCAGCATTACGCCAATGTCGCGCGCCATGCGAGCCCAGCGGTCGGCGAGATCCAGTCGGGCAGGCTGGGCGTTGATTTCAAGGAAGATGCCGCGCTCCTTCGCCCCGCGCAGTACGGCCTCGATATCTACCTCATGGCCCTCTCGGCCGTTGATGATGCGGCCGGTGGGGTGGGCCAGAATATTGACATGGGGGTTGTCCATGGCGCGCAGGATGCGTGCTGTCTGCTGTTCCCGCGACAGGTTGAATTTGGAGTGGACCGAGAATACACAGACGTCGAGTTCCTTGAGCACGTCATCGGGAAGGTCGAGCGAACCGTCCTCCAGAATATCGACCTCGTTGCCCTTGAGAACGGTGAAATTTTTCAGCCGTTCATTGAGCGCGTCGATCTCGGCCATCTGCTCGCGCAGGCGCCTGGCGTCCAGGCCATTGGCCATGGCCAGACGCTGTGAGTGATCGGTGATGGCGATATAGCGATAGCCGCGTCTTCTGGCGGCGTGGACCATGTCCTCAAGGCCTGCCTTGCCGTCGGAGGCGGTAGTGTGCATGTGCAGGTCACCGCGAATGTCATCGAGGGTGACAAGCTCGGGTAGCGTACCTTCAAGCGCAGCCTCGAGTTCGCCGCTATTTTCCCGCAGCTCGGGCGGTATCCAGGCCAGATCAATCCGTGCCAGCACCTCTTCTTCAGTGCGCCCTGCCAGCCGCTGCCTGCCCTTGTAAATGCCGTACTCGTTGATCTTGAGCCCACGGTCGGTGGCCATTTTACGAGTGGCAATATTGTGCGCTTGAGAGCCGGTGAAATAGTAAAGGGCCGCGCCAAAGCTTTCATCGGCCACCACGCGGACATCCACCTGTAGACCCGAGTGAAGACGAAGGGTGGATTTTGTCTTGCCGTGAGAAACGACTTCGGCAATCTCGGGGTAGTCCATCAGGTGGGTCATGATCGTCGGGCCATCCTCGCTGCTGACCAGAATGTCGAGGTCGCCGACAGTCTCGCGACCCCGCCGCAGACTACCGGCGGCGCTGATGCGCTGGGCGCCCCGGGCGTGTTCAAGCCAGGCAATCAGATCATCGGCGGCCTGATGAGCCTCATCAAGCCTCGTTCGGGGTGGGGCATCGTCCAGACGCTCGGCTTCCTTGAGGATGCCGGCCTCGGTTTTTTCGCCAAACCCTTCGAGTGCGCGGATACGGCCTTCAAGGGCTGCCTTTTTCAATGCTTCGAGGTTGTCGATGCCCAGTGCCTCATGAAGCTGGCGTACCCGCCGTGGTCCCAGTTGACTGACCCGCATCAGCTGTAAAAGCCCGGGCGGCAGGCGTTTTTCAGCTTCTTCAAGCACCGTCAGACGGCCCGTATTGATCAGCTCGGTGATCTTTTTGGCCAGATCCTGGCCAATGCCGGCCAGTTCGGTCAGTGGCTCATCAAGGGCCACCATCTCCTGCAGGGCGCGAGGATGGGACTCGATGGTCTGTGCGGCACTGCGATAGGCGCGCACGCGAAAGGCATTGGCGCCTTCGATGTCCAGCATGTTCGCCAGGCGGTTGAGAGTACGAGCAATATCGGCGTTTTGCATGAGCCTCGGCTTCCGGTCCGGTCACATGAAAGGAGAGACAGGTCTGCTGTCAGCATAGCGGGGTGCCAAACCTTTTTCGTTGTCGGCGGCAACGAGCCGCCACCATGAAAAAGGGCCGCGGCGCGGCCCTTGTCTAAAAGAGCGGAGGTTATTCCCAGCCGAGCTTTTCCATGTAGGCGCGCGCATGAACGTCGACCGCCTTGATGGCGTAAACGACCTGATCGGGTGTAAGGGGATAGGCCAGGTTGTGAATCGACTCACCTTCCTTGAGCGCGGCTTCTGCAACGCGATACAGGTCTTCGTCGCTGACATCCTTGAGTTTGAGCGCCTCCAGCGTCACCGGCAGCCCCAGAGCCAGATAGAGATCCAGGTACTCTTCCAGTTCGGCCTGAGGCGTCTGGTCCAGAATCAGCTGGGCGACGGTGCCGTAGGCGACCTTCTCGCCGTGTGTGAGTTCATGTATTTCACCATGGAGGGCAGTGAAGCCGTTGTGGATGGCATGGGCGCCAGCCAGTCCACCGCTTTCAAAGCCGAGCCCACTCAGAAGCGTATTGGCCTCGACCACCGCTTCAAAGGCGGGCGTCACGATTTTGGCCTGGTTGGCCTGATAGGCCAGCAGGGCGTGATCGAAAAGAACCTCTTCGCATTTTTCGCCGATGGTCTGACCCAGAATCGTGGCCTGACCGCCGGCCATATTGGTGGCGCTGGCGCGAATGGCCGCGCGTGCCTCGACCCAGGTGGCCAGCGCATCAGCGATGCCGGAGGCCAGAAAGCGTGGGGGCGCATTGACGATGATGGCGGTATCGACCAGCACCAGATCGGGGTTCTTGTTGTAAAAACGGTAGGATTCGAACTCGCCTTCATCGCTGTAGATGACGGAGAGCGCGCTGGTCGGGGCGTCCGTTGAAGCCGTAGTGGGCAATACGGCGCAGGCTGCCTGCATTCTGTCCGCGACGCCCTTGGCAGTATCCAGCGTCTTGCCCCCGCCAAAACCGATGATCACATCAGCCCTGAAGGCCTCGCCCTGCTTGATCAGTCGATCGATCTCGGCGGTGGAAGATTCGCCCTCAAAGATGGCGCGCTCGAAGCGGATATCACTGTCCTTGAGACTATCACTCAATGCCTGGCCTGCCATTTTCCATACAAAGTCGTCAGCGATAATCAGCGCCTGCTGACCCAGCTGCGAGACGTAGTGGCCGGCGCGCGTCAGTGTATTGGCGCCCTGAACATAACGGCCGGGGCTGATAAAGACCTTTTCGGCGGGAGCGGACATCAGGGTTCTCCTTTGATAGTGATGACAGGATGGCTGCCACATGAGTGTAGCTGCCTTCGTGCCCCGCTATGGGCGCCGATTCGACGGATGTCGATGTTATGTCGATAATTGTCTGTCATTGAAGGTGTTTAACGTGACGCAGGTCATGCGTTATCGAGACTGTCCTGGAGGATCCGATGGCCCGAAGGCCCAATGCCCGCACCCTGTTTGTGTCCGATCTTCATCTGGGAACGCCGGATGCTCAGGCGCAGCTGTTGCTGAGCCTGATGCAGCAGGTGCGCCCCGAGCGGCTTTATCTGGTGGGCGACGTCTTTGATCTGATCGCCATGAAGCGTCGGGCCATCTCGGTACTGGACAGCCATCAGCAGCGTCTGGTTCGCCATATCCTGCGGCTGGCCCGAACCGGTTGCGAGGTGATCTATATTCCGGGCAATCACGACGCCGCCTTTCGTACCTTCTGTGGCGAAACCTTTCGCAGTATCGAGGTTCGCCGTGACGCCATTCATGTCACGAAGGACGGTCGGCGACTGCTGGTCAGCCACGGGGACGAATTTGATGGTCACTTCAAGGCGCCACAGTGGAAGCTGGTCGTCGGAGAGATGGCGCTGCATACCATGCGACGCACCAATCGCTGGACCGTGCAGGCGCGTCGCCGTCTGGGACGCCCGTACTGGTCGTTGTCGGCAGCGCTCAAGCGTCGCTCGAGCAATGTCAAAAATTTTGCGGGTGCCTTTCGTCAATCGGCGCTAGCGCGTGTGCGGCGTGAGGGCGTGGATGGCTACATTGGCGGCCATATTCACATCCCGTTTTTTGGCGAGTGTGAGGGCTTCGTATACTGTAACGATGGTGACTGGGTCGAAAACTGTACGGCACTGGTTGAGGAGTTTGATGGACGATTGCGGCTGGTCGACTGGCAAAACAAGACGCTGGTAGATGATCCTCGACCCCCTTCCGGCCATCGCGAGAAAACCGAAACAGAGGACTGGCTGGCGGATGAAGAGACTGGATCCGCTTCCGATTAAAATAAAATTAAAGTCGTGCCCTTCCTCAAGGTCATGAATTTCATGGGGTTTTGAAAGTTATAAAAAAATATGACGTTTACTTTTGAAACCCGATGATGACAAAACGTACAATCTCTTTGAAAATCGGCGTATGCGGCATTTTGTCTTCATGACGCTGACCGCACGACCATTTCCCTATCCCTTCTTTTTGTACTGCCTGATAAAAATTATCCCAGCCATGGGAAGTATTAATAATCGGTGAGGTCATGCCGATAAACAGTGACTGGTCACATTGGCTGAAAGCCGATGTTCAAGCATGACGCCTGCCTGCCCTGAAGGCTGTTGATCCGGCAGGCGATGAGGAGATTGACCCATGACGGTTAATGTAACCCGAAGACAGTTCTTCAAGCTGGGGGCAGCCGGCGTTGCTTCTTCCAGCATGGCGATGATGGGGTTTGCCCCGGAGTCGGCTGAAGCGTCCGTACGTCAGTTCAAGCTGACGCACGCCAAGGAAACCCGTAACAACTGTACTTATTGCTCGGTAGGTTGCGGCATCCTGATTTACAGCCAGGGCGATGGCTCAAAAAATGTTCGCCAGGAAGTCTTTCACATCGAGGGCGACCCGGATCATCCCGTCTCTCGCGGCTCCCTGTGTCCCAAGGGTTCCGGGCTTCTGGATTTCGTGCGCAGTGAAGGTCGTCTTGAATATCCTCAGGTGCGGGCGCCAGGCTCAAGTGAGTGGAAGCGTGTCAGCTGGGATGAGGCGCTCGACAAGATCGCACGTCACATCAAAAACGATCGCGACGCCAATTTCGTCGAGCGTGATGACAATGGCGGTACGGTCAATCATTGGACCACGACCGGCTTTCTGGCCGCTTCGGGATCTTCCAATGAGGCTGGATACATCACCCACAAGGTGGTGCGTAATCTTGGCATGGTAGCGTTCGACAACCAGGCGCGCGTCTGACACGGACCGACGGTGGCAGGTCTTGCCCCAACATTCGGTCGCGGTGCGATGACCAATCACTGGGTCGACATCCGCAATGCCAATCTGATTCTTTCAATGGGCGGCAACTCTGCCGAGGCTCACCCCGTGGGTTTCCGCTGGGTCACCGAAGCCATTGAGCACAACAAGGCCAAGCTGATCTGTATTGATCCGCGGTACACCCGTACCTGCGCGGTCGCTGACTACAAGGCCTTTATTCGTACCGGAACCGACATTACGTTTCTGGGCGGTCTGATCCATTACCTGATCACGACCAATCAGATTCAGCAGGAATACGTCCTCAATTACACCGATGCCTCGCTTCTGGTGCGTGAAGACTTTGGTTTCGAAGACGGACTCTTTACCGGCTACAACCCTGACAAGAAGGCCTACGACGACAAGTCTTCCTGGATGTATGAGCTGGGCGATGACGGCATGGCCGTACGCGATATGTCGCTTCAGCATCCCAGGTGCGTCTATCAGTTGATGCGCGAGCACTACAGCCGCTATGACGTCGATACGGTGTCGAGCATCTGTGGCATGCCCAAAGAGCACATCGAACATATCTGGTCGGAAATCGGCAAGATGGCCGTGCCCCACCAGACCATGACGATTCTCTATGCGCTGGGCTGGACGCAGCACTCGATCGGGTCTCAGATCATCCGTACGGCCGCCATGGTCCAGCTGCTGCTGGGTAACATGGGGATGCCGGGTGGCGGCGTGAACGCACTGCGTGGTCACTCCAACATTCAGGGCCTGACCGACCTGGGTCTGCTCTCGCAGCTTTTGCCGGGCTACATGACGCTGGCCAACGCCGCCGAGCAGGACTATCCCGCATATATCAAAAAGCGCGCCAAGCAGCCGATTCTGGAAGGTGAGGTCTCGTACTGGAAAAACTACGAGAAATTCCATGTCAGCCTGATGAAATCCTGGTTCGGCGATGCCGCAACCCAGGAGAACAACTGGTGCTTTGACTGGTTGCCCAAGCTTTCAAGACCGCTTTATGACGTGCTTGATACCTTTGATCGCATGTACAAGGGCGAGATCAACGGGTACTTCTGTCAGGGCTTCAACCCGCTGGCGTCGTTCCCCAATCGCCAGAAGGTCACGGAAGGGCTGTCAAAGCTCAAGTATCTGGTCGTCATGGACCCGCTGAATACCGAGACCAGCGAGTTCTGGAAGAACTACGGCGAATACAATGATGTGGATTCTTCACAGATCCAGACCGAAGTCATTCGTCTGCCCACGACCTGCTTTGCCGAGGATGACGGCTCGATCGTCAACAGTGCCCGCTGGCTTCAGTGGCATTGGGCTGCAGCGCCTGGGCCGGGTGAGGCGCGTCCGGATACACGCATCATGGGTGAGCTTTTCATCCGGATTCGTGATCTCTACCGCCAGGAGGGTGGTGCCTTCCCCGATCCGATTCTGAATCTGGACTGGGACTACGACATCCCCGAAGCGCCTTCCTCGGAAGAGCTGGCACAGGAGTACAACGGACGTGCTCTGGTTGATCTGACCGATGACAACGGCAATGTGACCCGTCGGGCCGGTGAGCTGCTGTCAGGCTTCTCTGAAATGACGGCTGATGGTCGTACGGCCTCTGGTTGCTGGATATTTTCCGGTGCCTGGACCCAGGACGGCAATCAGATGGCACGGCGTGACAACTCTGATCCATATGGGACAGGTAACACGCTGGGCTGGGCATGGGCGTGGCCGGCCAACCGGCGCGTACTGTACAACCGTGCCAGTGCCGATACTCAGGGCAGACCCTGGGGCAGGGAAAAGGCGTTCGTATGGTGGAGCAGTGAGCAGGGCCGCTGGATCGGGGCTGATGTGCCTGACTTCCCGTTGACGTCGGCACCGTCGAAAGGGGTGGGTCCGTTTATCATGCAGCCGTCCGGTGGCGGTAGCTTCTTCGGGGGGCAGAGCATGGTGGATGGCCCGTTCCCTGAACATTACGAACCTTATGAATCGCCGATCGACAACAACCCGCTGCATCCGAACAATCCGCTGGCGAGAAACAATCCTGCGGGGCGTATTTTCGACAAGGATCGTGCGGAGCTGGGGACACGACAGGAGTTTCCGCATGCGGCAACCACCTATCGTCTGACCGAGCATTTCCACTACTGGACCAAGCACGCCCGCCTCAATGCGATCGTGCAGCCGGAGCAGTTTGTGGAGATCGGTCATCAGCTGGCCGAAGAAATTGGTGTGGTGGCTGGTGACTGGGTTCGGGTGTCTTCCAACCGTGGCTTTATCAAGGCGGTCGCGGTGGTTACCAAGCGCCTGCAGCCGCTGCGTATCGGAGATCGCGACGTGCATCATGTGGGTATTCCGATTCACTGGGGGTTCACCGGCGTTGCGAAAAAGGGCTATCTGGCCAATGCATTGACGCCTTTCGTAGGTGATGCCAATACCCAGACACCGGAATACAAGTCATTCATCGTCAAGGTCGAGAAGGCATAGGGGGAGGGCATATGATCAACTCACAAAATATCGTTGCCCGTTCCGCGACGACACTGCCGGCACCGCATGCGCGCGATAACGTGGTGGAAGTGGCCAAGCTGATCGATGTTACCAAGTGCATCGGTTGCAAGGCCTGCCAGGTCGCCTGCATGGAGTGGAATGACCTGCGTGATGACGTTGGCGAGTGCCATGGGGTGTATGACAACCCCATGGACCTCACCGCCGAATCATGGACGGTGATGCGCTTTAGCGAAGTGGAAACGGAGGTCGTGGGCGGTGATGACGTCAGCGCTGAAAAGCAGCTGTCCTGGCTGATCCGAAAGGATGGCTGCATGCACTGCGCCGATCCGGGCTGCCTCAAGGCCTGTCCGGCGCCTGGCGCCATCGTGCAGTACGCCAACGGCATCGTGGACTTCGATTCCAACAACTGCATTGGCTGCGGCTACTGTATTACGGGCTGTCCGTTCAATATTCCGCGCATTTCGGAAAAGGACAGCAAGTCCTACAAGTGCACCCTGTGCTCTGACCGTGTCAACGTTGGACTCGAGCCGGCCTGCGTCAAGGCCTGCCCGACCAACTGTATCGAGTTTGGCAGCAAGAAGGACATGCTGGCGCGCGCCGACAAGCGCGTGAATGACCTGAAAGAGCGTGGCTATGAAAATGCCGGAATCTACGATCCGGCAGGGGTAGGCGGCACGCATGTCATGTACGTGCTGCACCACCACGATGAGCCAGGTCTCTATCACGGTCTGGCAAAAGACCCGCGAATTTCGCCGGTCGTCGGTGCCTGGAAAGGCATTACCAAACCGATCATGTCCGCCATTCTGGGCATCACGGCGTTTGCCGGTTTCTTCCACTACATCACCAAGGGCCCGAAGGAAGAGCCTACGGATGAGGAAGTCTTCGGTGAAGGCGATGACCATCATCGTGATTCACGTGAAGAGGAGCATCGGTCATGAACTTCAGAAAACAAAAGACCATGCTGCGTTACGGCCCGGGTACCCGGGCCAATCACTGGGCCATGGCCGGCGCCTTCATTTTGCTGACGCTGTCGGGGCTTGCCTTCTTTCATCCACCCTTTTTCTTTTTTACCCATACGCTGGGCGGGCCGGTCTGGTCGCGGATCCTGCATCCCTTCATCGGCGTGGTTCTGTTTGTGCTGTTCGTCATCATCGCGGTGCGACAGCTCAAATATAATCTGCTGATGAAAAACGATGTGCAGTGGATGCGTCAGATGGGTGATGTGCTTAACAACCGGGATGAGAAACTGCCGCCTATCGGCAAGTACAACCCGGGCCAGAAGATGGTGTACTGGGCGCTGATTCTCTGCATTCCAGTGCTTCTGATCACGGGTGTGATCATGTGGCGTCCTTGGTTTGCCGGGTTTTTTCCCATCCCGCTGATTCGTGTTGCAAGCCTTGTGCATGCACTGGCTGCTTTCATTGCGATTGCGACCATCATCGTGCACGTGTACGCAGCCATCTGGGTCAAGGGGTCGATCAAGGCCATGACCCGCGGTCGCGTGACGCATGCCTGGGCCAAACATCATCATCCGCTGTGGTATGAAGATGAAATGAAAAAGCCCTCGCAGCGTGCGGGAGACGAGAACGCTTCCGAGCGTGACACGACATCCCATCACGGAGCTCGCCATGACGGCCGAACATCAGGCTGAACATGATTACGGTGCTGCCCCCGGCGGGGTCGTTGAACCCCCCGTCGTGGTGCTGCCTGAACGACGTCTTTTCAGCCATCGGGCGCGTCGCCTGCGCGATCTTTCCAGACGCATGCGTTCAATGGCCGATTTCCTCGGCTTTGCCGCGCGTCTGGCGCAGGCCCAGCATCAGGTACTGCAAAAGCGCACCAGCACCTTTGCGCCGGACAACGAGGCCTTTGATCTGGCGCTGGAGCACGGCATGCCGCCATTGTCGGTGCAGTCGTTACAAAACGATCTGGACTGGCAGGAAGATATGGATGCCCTTTGTGATGCTCTGGAGCTCAACGTTGGGCCGACGCAGCAGCAGTTGATTCATCAGTTGCGTCAGCTTGATCCCGAGGCGCGCCGCAAAATCGCTGCTGAAGTGCTCAATGCCGGTAGCGGAACGGAAGAGATTCGTGCCTTCATGCCGCTGGTGGCCGCGGCCCTGCAGGTAGCCTGGCTTCGCCAGTGCTCTGTGCTGCCCCGACCGCCGAAGCGGGCAGAAGGGACGGCTCAGACGGTCTGTCCCTGCTGTGGTTCGCTCCCAGTGGCCAGCCTCATTCAGGTCGGTCGCGAACGCTCCCGTGTGCGCTACATGCAGTGTTCAATCTGCGCTGCCGAGTGGTACATGGAGCGCGCCCGCTGCACGACCTGCTTTGAAACCGGCAAGCTGGATTACATCGGGCTTGAAGGTGAGGACGGCAAGCGGCCGTTACCGGTCAGGGCGGAGACCTGCGGGGCTTGTCAAAGCTATGTGAAGATTGTCCATCGTGATCTTGAGGTGGACGCCGACGCATTGTCCGATGATCTGGCAAGTCTGGGGCTGGATATCATGATTGCCAATGAACGTGATATTGGCCGAAGCAGTTATAACCCCTGGTTAATAGCGGGCTGATTCTGGTGTCCTGTTTTACCAACGCGCTCAAGATGAGCGCGTTTTTTATTTGGTTATATCAAAACGATCTCTGCAGAAAATGTATCCTGCTTGTTTCAGCACTTTTTTAATGGATGATGACCGGCTTGAATGGTCGTGTACCGTATGGTCCGATTTTGATTCAATAGCTGACAGCGTGTCTGCCGGATGCTGGATGGATGGCAGCATGTGTATGACAGTATGGAAAGCGTGTCGTGGATGAACGCCCCTGCCCTGACCTCATGAAAGGAGCCCTCGATGGATGACCCGCGTCGTTATCTGCCGGCAGTGGATGTGCTGCTGTCTCATCAGGCGATGGAGCGCTCGCAGATTAGTCATCGTCTTAAACGACGTGCTGTCCGCGAGCTGCTGGCCTGTGAGCGCCGCCGGCTGGGCCAGGAGGACGCTGCACCGCTTGCCACGGATCAGCTGGTCGATCGCGCCATTGATATGGCCAGGTCGCTGGCTGCGTCGAATGCGCCCAGCGTTTTCAATCTGACCGGCACCGTCATTCATACCAATCTGGGCCGGGCGCCCTTGGCAGAGCCTGCCATTGAGGCCATGACACGGGCTGCCAGGTATTCGCTGGCGCTGGAGTACGATATCGATAGCGGGCATCGCGGAGATCGTGACCAGGTCGTCGAATCGCTGCTGTGCGAGCTGACCGGCGCCGAGGCCGCAACCGTGGTTAACAATAATGCCGCCGCTGTGGTACTGACGCTGTCGGCACTGGGCGCCGGCCGTGAAGCTGTGATTTCACGCGGCGAGCTGATCGAGATCGGTGGCTCCTTTCGCCTGCCCGATATCATGCATACCTCCGGCTGTTATCTGCGCGAAGTGGGGACTACCAATCGTACGCATGCGCGCGATTTCGAGCAGGCCATGAATGATGCCACCGGCATGATCTTCAAGGCCCATACCTCCAACTATGCCGTGGAAGGGTTCACGGCGGTCGTCGAGGAAAGTGAGCTGGCACGGATTGCGCATGCCCAGGAGGTGCCCTTTATTGTGGATCTGGGCAGTGGTGCCCTCACTAACATGGCGGCTCTGGGGCTGCCGGATGAAGCCCGCCCACGCCAGAGCATCGAGGCTGGTGCCGATGTGGTGACCTTCAGCGGCGATAAGCTGCTTGGCGGCCCTCAGTGCGGCTTGATCGTTGGCAGTCGTGACTATATCGATCGTATCCGTCGTCATCCGCTCAAGCGTGCCCTGCGTGTCGACAAGCTGATCATGAGTGCGCTGGAGGCAACGCTTAGACTTTATCGAGACAGCGACGAGATTGCGCGCGATATCCCGACACTGGCGCTGCTGACACGTGCTCAGGAGGATATTGCGGCTACGGCCGAGCGGCTGTTGCCGGTGTTGAGCGAACATCTGCCGGACATGGAGGTCAGTATTGCGCCATGTAAAAGCCAGCTGGGCAGCGGAGCGCTACCGGTGGATCGTCTGCCCAGTCAGGCGCTCGTGGTGGCTCCCACAACGCAGGAACGCCGTGCCGGTGAGCGTACTCTGCGCATGATTGAAACCGCTTTCAGACAGCTGCCAAGGCCTGTCATTGGACGGCTGCATGATGGCGCGTTCTGGCTTGATCTACGCTGTCTACAGGGTGAGGCCGAAGAGCACGCCTTTGCAGAACAGCTTGGCCATCTCTCGCTTAATCGGGATACCGGATCATGATTGTAGGTACGGCAGGCCATGTGGATCATGGCAAGACAGCGCTGATTCATTCGTTGACCGGCATCAGTACTGACCGGCTGAGCGAAGAGCAGGCCCGTGGTCTGACCATCGAGGCCGGCTATGCCTATCCGGAGTTGTCCGATGACTTCGAACTCGGGTTCATTGATGTGCCCGGGCATGAAAGGTTTATCCACAATATGCTCTCGGGTGTGGCAGGGATCGATACCATGCTGCTGGTCGTGGCGGCAGACGATGGGGTCATGCCACAGACCCGGGAACATCTTCAGATCCTGCGTCTGCTGGGCATCGACCGGGGGGTGGTGGCGCTGACCAAATGTGATCTGGTCGAGCCACAACGGCTTCTGGAAGTGCGTGCGGAGATCGAGGCGCTGCTGGCCGGTTCACCGCTGGAAGCCTCGACAATCTTTGAGGTTTCCAGTCGTACCGGCGAAGGCATTACGGCCCTCAAGGACGAACTCTGGCAGCGCGCCCGGGCCATCGACAGCGAAGTGGCTCAGGGCAATTTTCGCATGGCAGTGGATCGCGCCTTTACCAAGACCGGCTCCGGGCTTGTGGTCACGGGTACGGTTGTGGCCGGCGAGATTTCGGTTGGCGATAATGTCCGGCTTTTTCCATCCGATCGGGATGCCCGGGTCAGAGGGCTGCGACGTCAGGGACGAGTGGCGGAACATGCGCGTCAGGGCGACAGGCTGGCCCTGAATCTGGCAGGGTCGGGCATTGATCGTGAAATCGTTCAGCGCGGTGACTGGGTGGTGGCTCAAGCGCTGCCTACACCCTCGCTGACACGTGTGGATATTGCGCTGGAGCTTCTGGAAGATGCGCCTCCCCTGAACCACTGGTCGGGCGTGCACCTGCATCTGGGGGCATCGCACGTGACCGGTCGCATCTCTTTGCTGGAGGGTCAGCAGTTGCTGCCCGGTGAGCGCATGCTGGCACAGATGATTCTGGAGTCGCCGCTGCATGCCTGTCTCGGCGATCGCGTTATCGTTCGTGACCATGGGGCGCGTCATACCATTGGCGGTGCCATTGTCCTTGATGGTGCGACGCCGCGTCGTGGCCAGCGTTCTCCGGCGCGACTTCAGTGGCTGGAGAGCTGTCGCCAGGCAGTAACGGGCAGTGCTGATGGCATTTCTCTGGCTGAGCCACTCAAGGTGGCACTGACGCTGCGACCCGACGGGCCGGACGTTTATGGTCTGGCCCGAAACTTCAATCGTACGCCGGCCTCGCTGGGGCGGGAGTTTGAAGCGCTGGGCGCGCGGGTCATCAGCGCCGGTCAGGAGATGCGCGCCTTCTCGCCCGAGTCACTCGAGTCGCTTCGTGTGCGCATTCTTGAGGTGGTCACCGAAAATCATGAGCGCGAGCCGGCCATGCTGGGGACCGAACGTGAGCGACTGCGTCGTCAGGTCATGCCCGGCCTGCCCAGCGCACTGTTTCGACAGATTCTTCAGCCGCTGATGACCGCCGGGATGTTGAAACAGCATGGCCCTTTCCTGTCGTTGCCTGAGCATCAGGCAGCACTGTCAGAGGATGAAGAGGCACTCTGGCAGCAGATCGAGCCGCATCTGGCTGCCGCGCCCTTTGATCCGCCCCGAGTGAGGGATGTGGTCGGTCTGGAAAACATCGATGAAGCGAAGGTGCGTCAGGTGCTGACCTCTGCTGCCCGTCTGGGGCGTGTATACCATGTGCGCCGCGATCATTTTTTTCTCTCCCACTCCGTATTTGATATGGCCAGCATGATTCAGCAGCTCGAGGCGGAGCAGGGCGCGGCACGCGTGGCCAGCTTTCGCGATCGCCTGGGGATCGGGCGCAAGCTGGCCGTCATGATCCTGGAGTTCTTTGACCGAATCGGCTATACACGTCGGGTACGCGATGACCATGTCGTAAGACAGGCCGACATGTGGCATTAATTAAGCTATCATGCAGGTTTGGTGACACATCTGCATGACACCATGTATATCATGCGGTTGCGGAAAGGCTTCGTTCCCCGGTGGGGCGCTCGGGCTTCAAACCCGAGAGGGGCTGCCAGCAGTCCCTGGTGGGTTCGACTCCCACGCTTTTCCGCCATTTTTCTGCCATGCCCTCTGTCGGTAACTCTGTCTCCTTCTGTTGTCTTCCAGACTTCTCACACGCTTGATCATGAATTCTGCTTGATCAGACCCCCCGAATCTTTCATTTGGCCTAGTTCTTCAGTGTCGTCACAATACACGGCATTAATCGATGGTCGACCGCTGCCGCAAAAAGGCAGCCTGACAGACAGCTTGATGCTGCCGGCCGGTCAACCGCGTGACTTGTCAAAAGGACCTTTAGACCCATGAGTGATTCCCGTGCTCCCGAGCTCAGCTTCGAGTTCTTTCCGCCGCGTACCGAGGCAGGTCGAGATCGGCTGCCCGAGGTCTATACCAAACTGGCTGAACTCGATCCCCGTTTTTTTTCGGTCACCTTTGGCGCCGGTGGCACGACGCGTGATTTCACCTTTGACGCTGTCAAAAACATTTCGCGCGATACCGGCATTTGTACGGCGCCGCATCTGTCCTGCGTGGCCAGCGACAAGGCCGATCTGCGCCGGCTTTTGACCCAATATCGTGAGCACGGGATCAAGCGCATCGTGGCCCTACGGGGCGATATGCCATCGGGCATGCTGGGGCTGGGAGAGTTTCGCTATGCGCGTGACCTTGTCGATTTCATCCGCGAAGAGACCGGAGATCATTTCGACCTGACCGTGGCAGCCTATCCGGAGTGTCATCCGCAGGCACAGAACTTCGAACGCGATATCGATCATTTTGTCGACAAGGTGCGTGCCGGCGCCGACATGGCCATCACACAGTATTTCTTTAATCCGGACGCCTACCATCACTTCGTGGATCGGGTTCGGGCGCGTGGGGTAGATGTTCCGATCCTGCCGGGCATCATGCCGATCACCAATTACACCAAGCTGGCCCGTTTCTCGGAAATGTGTGGTGCGGAAATTCCGCGCTGGGTACGTCGACAGCTCGAGTCCTACGGCGATGACAGTGACAGCATTCAGGCGTTCGGGCACGAAGTCGTGACGCGTCTTTGTCAGCAGCTGCTGGATCAGGGGGCGCCGGGTCTGCATTTCTATACACTCAATCAGGCCGAGGCCTGCACGCGTATCGTGTCGGACCTGTCGCTTGAGAAAGCAGGCCGCTGATTGGTTGCATCGACCTGAGCCAGCTAGTCTTGAGAGTACGCCAATCATGATTGGGCTGACTCAAGAGGACTTCCAATGAAAAGACTGTTTCTGGCATCTGCACTGTTGGCACTGACGCCGCTGGCCATGGCTGACACGACGGTAGAGCTGCACAAGGCAACGGACAAGGGGCCGGGAGAATCCGTGGGCAGCGTCACGTTCAAGGATACCGACTACGGCCTTCTGGCGACGCCTGATATTTCAGGGCTGCCGGGCCAGGGTATGCATGGTTTTCATCTGCATACCAACCCCAGCTGCGATCCTTCCACGACGGATGGCAAGGTGACACCGGCGGGTGCTGCCGGCGGGCATTTTGATCCGAAGGGCACGGACACGCATGCCGGGCCTTACGTTGAGGATAGCCACCTGGGTGACATGCCGCTGCTGGTGGCGGACAACGATGGCAACATTACAACGCCGGTGCTGGCGCCCCGCCTGAAGGAAAGTGATCTTGGCGGTCATGCGATCGTTATCCACGAAGGTGGTGACAACTACAGCGATACGCCCAAACTGGGCGGTGGCGGTGCCCGCTGGGCCTGTGGCGTGGTTGAAGGCGCCAACTGATTCAGAGCATTATTGATGGAAAAGGCCCTGCCGGTTAGCCGGCAGGGCCTTTTTGATGGTGTTGCGGTGAGGCAAGCGCTAGTGTCGCTGGAGCTAGCGCTTGCCCGGGTCGATGATTTTAACCGGCTGAAAATCGTCGCTTTCCGACGCTGGCCGGGATTTGGATACGCGAGTATCAAGCGGGTCGGGCGATTCATCGGTCATGGGCAGCTGCTCGAAAAAGTCGCAGCTGACACACTCTCGATAGCGCGTGCCGTTGCTTTCCCAGCTACGGATACGATCCATGGCGCTGCAGCGCGGACAGATGGCGCCGGCAATAAAGCGTTTGGGTGTGGATTGGTTCATCAAAACTCCTGACCGGCAGGCAAGGGCCTGCCGGTCGTGATGCAGAAATCAGGCCGCCTGGTGGATGCCGCTGTGGCGCAGCAGCGGTTCGATGCTTGGCTCGCGTCCACGAAACTCCTGAAACAGAACCGCAGCGTCACGAGCGCCGCCCTGCTCCAGAATGCTGGTGCGAAAGCGCATGCCGGTGGTCTGATCAAAGACGCCAGCGTCTTCAAAGGCCGACCAGGCATCCGCCGAGAGGACTTCGGCCCACTTGTAGCTGTAGTAGCCGGCCGCATAACCTCCGGCGAAGATATGGCTGAAGCCGTGCTGGAAGCGGTTGAATTCAACCCTGGGCACCACGGAAACCTGATGACGGACGTCATCCAGCAGAGACTGAATATCTCCGGCGCCGGGTGACTGATGCTCACGGTGTAGACGCAGATCAAACAGCGAGAACTCGAGCTGGCGCACCATGGTCATGGCAGACTGGAAGTTGCGAGCTGCCTGAAGGCGTTCCAGCAGGTCGTCCGGCAGCGGGGCTCCGGTATCCACGTGTGCGGCGATCAGATCGAGCCCTTCGCGTACCCAGCAGTAGTTCTCCATGAACTGGCTGGGCAGCTCGACGGCGTCCCATGCCACGCCATTGATGCCGGAAATGTCCGCCACCCTTTGACGAGTCAGCATGTGGTGCAATCCGTGGCCGAATTCGTGGAACAGGGTCAGGACTTCATCGTGGGTCAGAAGCGCCGGGCGGTCACCGACCGGACGAGTAAAGTTGCAGGTCAGGTAGGCGACCGGCAACTGAATGTCACCATCCTCGCGCTCGCGCCGAACCCGGCACTCATCCATCCATGCGCCGCCGCGCTTGCCTTCGCGGGCGTAAAGGTCGAGATAGAACCCGGCGATGACGCTGTCATTTTCAAGAATGTCGAAATAGCGCACATCGCTGTGCCAGCGCGGTGCCTGGGTATTTTCCTGGAAGCTGACGTTGAAGAGCTTGCCGATGACCCGGAATAGACCGTCGACGGCACCAGGGGCAGGAAAGTAGGGGCGAAGCTCTTCCTGTGAAATGGCATAGCGTGCTTCTCGCAGCTTTTCACTGGCATAGCCGGTATCCCAGGGGGCAAGCGTTTCAATGCCCAGTTCCTCACGAGCGAAATCGCTGAGGCTTTTGAATTCTTCAGTGGCCTGGGGGACGGCACGGCCGGCCAGATCCTGCAGGAAGTCGAGCACCTGATCGGGGCTTTCCGCCATCTTGGTTGTCATCGAATAGTCGGCGTAGGTCTCAAAACCGGCCAATGCTGCCAGTTCCTGCCGGAGCGTCACGATCTCGGCCATGACGTCGGAATTGTCGAACTCGCCGGCATTGGGGCCCTGATCGGAAGCCCGTGTCACGAAGGCGGTATAGACTTCTTCGCGCAGGGCTCGGTCATCGGCGTGGCTCATGATCGGGAAGAAGCTCGGGAAGTCGAGCGTGACGCGATAGCCCTCGACGCCCTTGGCTTCGGCGTTGGCGGCCAGTGTCTCCAGCGCGCTCTGCGGCAGACCGCCAAGGCGTTCACGTGGGACGTCCAGATGCCAGGCCTGCGTGGCGTCCAGCACATTGTTGGAAAAGGTGTTGGACAGCGTCGAGAGCCTGGCCTGGATGTCGCCAAATCGTGCCTTTTTTTCGGGCGGCAGGTCGACCCCGGCCAGACGGAAATCGCGCAGGGTGTTATCAATCGATTTGCGCTGCCCCTGGTCCAGCTTTTGGTACTCGTCGCTGTCGGCCAGAGTCTGGAAAGCCTTGAAAAGACCTTCGTGCTGGCCCAGCCAGGTGCCGTAGGCTGAAAGCTTCGGCAGACAGGCCTGATAGGCTTCCCGCAGGGCCTGTGAGTTCATGGTGGCATTGAGATGCGAGACCGGTGACCAGGCCTGAGAGAGCTGGTCGTTGATGGCTTCAAGCGGTGCCGCCAGACCCTGCCATGTGTAGTCACCTGCCTCGACCAGCCTGTCGATGGCCTCCCGATTGCGCGCGAGCAGCTCGTCCACGGCCGGCTCGATGATGTCGGGCGTAATGGCCTCGAAAGGGGGAAGCACGTGGGATTCGAGCAGGGGATTGGTAGACATGAAGCGACCTCGCGGTTGGCGAAAGATATACTGCTGACAATGAGGGTGGCGGGCGCCGGTTTCAATGAGAGCGCGCGGCATCATGAGTCGATTCAGTGCGCTTCAGGGCGCAGTAGAAGGGATGCAGGACATGTCCGAAGTGGTAGAGCGCTGGGGGTCACGCCGTGCGTTCATTATAGCAGTGACAGGGGCGGCGGTAGGTCTGGGCAACATATGGCGCTTTCCCTGGATGACCGGTGAAAACGGTGGCGCGGCCTTTTTATTGCTCTACGTGGTATTTCTGGCCCTGCTGGGGCTGCCGGTCATGGTGGCCGAAATCATGATCGGCCGCGCCGGACGGCGTACCCCCATGCAGGCGTTGACCTTCTTGGCGCGCGATGCCGGCAGGAGTCGGCACTGGGGGTTGCTGGGGCTTTTTTGCGGCATCACCCTGTTTTTCATTCTCTCGTTTTATTCAGTGGTCTCCGGCTGGTCGATCGAGTATCTGGTCGAGGCACTAAGCGGTAATTTCGCTTCACGCTCTCCCGAGGAAATCGGAGGGGCCTTTGATGCCTTTCTGGCAAGCCCCGGCCTTGTGCTACTCAATCACAGCATTTTCCTGCTTTTGACCATGTCGGTCGTGGCGCTCGGCGTCGGTGGTGGCCTTGAACGGCTCAACAATCTGTTGATGCCCCTGCTCTATCTATTGCTGATTCTGCTGGTGGGATATGCCGTGACGACCAGCGGGTTCACGACCGCGCTGGCATGGCTTTTTAAACCTGATCTTTCGGCGGTGACCCTCGTGGCCGTTT
Organism: Kushneria marisflavi; assembly: GCF_002157205.1. Classification (NCBI taxonomy): domain Bacteria; kingdom Pseudomonadati; phylum Pseudomonadota; class Gammaproteobacteria; order Oceanospirillales; family Halomonadaceae; genus Kushneria; species Kushneria marisflavi. The sequence goes on from NZ_CP021358.1 coordinate 2,409,879, forward strand.
TCAACGCGATGGGGCACGCCTTCTTTACACTGGCAGTGGGGGCGGGTGCGCTGATGGCCTACGGGGCTTATATGCCCGATGACCAGAGTCTGCCGCGCGCTGTCGTGACCGTCGCTATCCTCGATGTGGCGGTGGCGTTGCTGGCCGGCATTGCCATCTTCTCGATCGTCTTTTCACAGGGCATGGACCCCGCTTCCGGTCCCGGACTCATGTTCGTGACGCTGCCCATTGCTTTTGCCGACCTCCCCGGGGGCGCGCTCTGGCTTGGCTGCTTTTTTGTTTTGCTGTTGTTGGCGACCTGGACTTCTTCCATCAATCTCGCTGAACCCATGGTGGCCATGCTGGGCAGTACCGGCATGGCTCGTCCGCTGGCGGCATTGATCATCGGTGTCGGCGTCTGGCTGATGGGTCTGCCCTCGGCACTGTCCTTTTCGATCTGGTCGGATGTTCACCTCTTCCACGACATGACGCTCTTTGATCTGGCCACGACGCTACCGATCGACATCATGCTGCCCATTGGTGGGCTGCTGATCGCCGTTTTTGCGGTCTGGGTTGTCGATGCCCCACGGGCGATGGCAGCGATCGGGGCCGGCGAGCGCTTTTATCAGGTGTGGCGGGCGGTGGTGCGATGGGTATCCATTCCGCTGCTGCTTGTGGTTTTACTGGGCTTTTTTCTGATGAAATAGTCAGCCGCCGGCGTGACCTGACGGCCGTATGGAGTGCTGGCAGCGCCTTTCGGGTTGCTGCAGACTGATCAGACACATCGGACAGGGAGAAGGTATATGGGAGTTCGAAGCTTTAGAGGGGTATCACCATCGCTGGGGGAGCGTGTCTTCATCGACGACACTGCCGTGGTGCTGGGAGACGTCACACTCGGAGATGATACCTCTGTCTGGCCCACGGCCGTCATCCGCGGCGACATGCATCGGATTCGTGTCGGTGCCCGGACCAGCATTCAGGATGGCTCGATCCTTCACATTACTCATGCCAGCGATTACGCCCCCGGGGGATATCCGCTGACGATCGGTGATGATGTGACCATCGGCCATCGCGCCATTTTGCATGGCTGCACCATTGCCTCGAAGGTGCTGATTGGCATGGGGGCCACGGTGCTCGATGGTGTCGTGGTGGAAAGCGAAGTGCTGGTGGCCGCCGGTGCCGTAGTGCCTCCGGGCAAGCATCTGGAAAGCGGCTACGTCTATGGCGGTAATCCTGTGCGTCAACTGCGCCCACTCAAGGAGTCCGAATATCGCTTCTTCGAGTACTCGGCAGGCAACTATGTCGCGCTCAAGGACGAGTTCCTTTCCCAGACCGAATGATAATGTGAGCGCGGTAGCCGCTATATCTTTGTTGTTGCTGGAAAAATTGCGTCATAATATGGATTTATATCCAGTGGTTGAGTTATGGCCAATTTTACAACGCATTTTACGGTGGCTGCCGCTGGCGGTGTCCTGGTCGGCGGATTGGGCTGGTTTGCAGGGCTCTGGCCCTTCGTTGACAGTTTTCCGGTCGCAGGACTGGTAGCACTGGGCGGGGTGGTACCGGATATCGATGCCGATCAATCCCGTGCGGTTCGCCTGATATTTACATTGATGGCCATGCTGGCTGTTGTCGGCTGTGTCTCGGCGCTTCAACCCTTTCTGTCGTTGGCAGAGCTGAGTGGTGCGGGCATCGCCGCCTATCTTCTCGTGCGTTATCCCCTCAGTAGTCTCTTCAAGCGCTTTTCCGTGCATCGCGGCATCTGGCATTCCCTGCTTGCGGCTGTGCTTTCCGCCCTGGCTGTTGCCGTGGTGAGCTACCACCTCTTTATACAGACGGCCATGCAGTCCTGGTGTTTTGCCGCGGCCATGCTGGTGGGCGTGCTCATTCATCTATTGCTCGATGAAATCTACAGTATCGATATCGAAGGCCGACGTCTGAAGCGCTCCTTCGGAACGGCCTTCAAGCTCTATGATTACGGCACTCCTCAGACGGCGTTGCTTATGGGGATCGTGATACTGTCGATGACGCCCTGGTTACCACCTTATGAAGCACTTCAGCAGATTGGCAGCAAGGTGTGGGCGCTCTGGGGTTAAGGCCTGACTCAAATAAGGAGAGTGCATGACGTCGCGAGAGATACTTCTATTCGATGTAGGGGGTGTACTGGCTGACTGGGACGGCATCACACCACTGGTCACGCTGACAAATGGGCGATTGAGCCGTGAGGAGGCTCGCCGGTTCTGGCTAGAGTTTGCACCGCTGGACCCTTTTGAAACCGGCAGGGCGTCGGTGGACGGCTTTCTGGAGGCTGCGGTTGAAAGCCTGTCACTTGAGATGACGCCTGAAGCATTTGGTCAGCATTATGCAAAATGGGTCAAGGGCCTTTATCCCGGCACCCTTGAACTGCTGGAGCGAATTGATCCGCGCTTTTACAGGGCCATTCTCAGTAATAACAATCCACTTCACTGGGACGTCATTCAAAAGACCGGTCTGGAAGCCGCTTTCGACGCTGTCTTTCTTTCCCACGAGATCGGTTATCGCAAGCCTGACCCACGTGCCTGGCACCATGTGCTGGAAGCACTGGGGTGTCGCCCCGACCAGATCACTTTCCTTGATGACAATCCCGAATGTATTGAAGCAGCCCGTGCGCTGGGGATGCACTCACATCTGGTAAAGGGGAAGGAGGCGCTTGAGAGGTGTCTGGGTGATGAAGGCTATCTGCGTCAGTAAAGGGCTGTGCTGTAAGTCATGACAGAAAAATGAAGTTTTTTGCCGAAAGGGGTTGCGCGCTCGGGGTCTGATCTATAAAGTACGCATCCGCTGCCACGGAGCACACGGCGACGAGGCAGCGGGGAAGTTTGCAGGTGATTGTTTTGACTGAGGTTTTGGTCGCTCAATCAGGATTTCAAATCCAGCCGCCGACTTCCGGATCGAAAAAAAGAGGTTGACTTTTCGATTCAGGGCTGTAAAATGCCCACTCTCTCGAAGCAGCCGCCACGGCGACTGAGGCAACATCTTCGAGACGCTCTTTAACAAGTCGATCAGGCAATTTGTGTGGGCGTCTGGCTCGTGTGACACCAGTCACATAGATAATCGAGCAGACGAACACTCGTCAAGAGTACTAGTTTGACCTCGAGCCCGGATTGATTCGCCTTTCGGAACTGCTTTTGCAGGGCCGGATAAAGAATCTCAAAGCTTCAAAATAAACTGAAGAGTTTGATCATGGCTCAGATTGAACGCTGGCGGCAGGCCTAACACATGCAAGTCGAGCGGTAACAGGGGTAGCTTGCTACCCGCTGACGAGCGGCGGACGGGTGAGTAATGCATGGGAATCTGCCCGATAGTGGGGGATAACTCGGGGAAACCCGAGCTAATACCGCATACGTCCTACGGGAGAAAGCAGGGGATCTTCGGACCTTGCGCTATCGGATGAGCCCATGTCGGATTAGCTTGTTGGTGAGGTAAAGGCTCACCAAGGCTGCGATCCGTAGCTGGTCTGAGAGGATGATCAGCCACACCGGGACTGAGACACGGCCCGGACTCCTACGGGAGGCAGCAGTGGGGAATATTGGACAATGGGGGAAACCCTGATCCAGCCATGCCGCGTGTGTGAAGAAGGCCTTAGGGTTGTAAAGCACTTTCAGTGGGGAAGAAGGCATGATGATTAATACTCGTCATGAAGGACATCACCCACAGAAGAAGCACCGGCTAACTCCGTGCCAGCAGCCGCGGTAATACGGAGGGTGCAAGCGTTAATCGGAATTACTGGGCGTAAAGGGCGCGTAGGCGGCTTGCCAAGCCGGATGTGAAAGCCCCGGGCTCAACCCGGGAACGGCATTCGGAACTGGCAGGCTAGAGTGCAGGAGAGGAAGGTGGAATTCCCGGTGTAGCGGTGAAATGCGTAGAGATCGGGAGGAATACCAGTGGCGAAGGCGGCCTTCTGGACTGACACTGACGCTGAGGCGCGAAAGCGTGGGTAGCAAACAGGATTAGATACCCTGGTAGTCCACGCCGTAAACGATGTCGACCAGCCGTTGGACCCCTTGAGGGTTTGGTGGCGCAGTTAACGCAATAAGTCGACCGCCTGGGGAGTACGGCCGCAAGGCTAAAACTCAAATGAATTGACGGGGGCCCGCACAAGCGGTGGAGCATGTGGTTTAATTCGATGCAACGCGAAGAACCTTACCTGCTCTTGACATCCTGCGAATCTCCCAGAGATGGGAGAGTGCCTTCGGGAACGCAGAGACAGGTGCTGCATGGCTGTCGTCAGCTCGTGTTGTGAAATGTTGGGTTAAGTCCCGTAACGAGCGCAACCCCTATCCCTTTTTGCCAGCGGTCCGGCCGGGAACTTCAGGGAGACTGCCGGTGACAAACCGGAGGAAGGTGGGGACGACGTCAAGTCATCATGGCCCTTACGAGCAGGGCTACACACGTGCTACAATGGCCGGTACAAAGGGTTGCGAAGCGGCGACGTGAAGCCAATCCCATAAAGCCGGCCTCAGTCCGGATCGGAGTCTGCAACTCGACTCCGTGAAGTCGGAATCGCTAGTAATCGTGGATCAGAATGCCACGGTGAATACGTTCCCGGGCCTTGTACACACCGCCCGTCACACCATGGGAGTGGACTGCACCAGAAGTGGTTAGCTTAACCTTCGGGAGAGCGATCACCACGGTGTGGTTCATGACTGGGGTGAAGTCGTAACAAGGTAGCCGTAGGGGAACCTGCGGCTGGATCACCTCCTTAAACGACAAGTGCTCACGCGAACCAGCGCGTCCACACAAATTGCCTGATCGGATAGAGCGAAGATGCCTGGGTCTGTAGCTCAGTTGGTTAGAGCGCACCCCTGATAAGGGTGAGGTCGGCAGTTCGAGTCTGCCCAGACCCACCAACCTGTCGGGGCCTTAGCTCAGCTGGGAGAGCGCCTGCCTTGCACGCAGGAGGTCAGCGGTTCGATCCCGCTAGGCTCCACCATACAGCTCGGTGTCACAATCTCGCTCGATACTGATGAAACCACAGTCAAAAGTCATGATGATGACAATCATCGACATGATTTCTGACTGTCTTTTTGACAGTACGCTCTTTAACAATGTGGATCATGCTGACCTGTCGGTCGGTGAACACCTCATCTTCGGATGGGCGTTGTGACCCGGCCGGCAGACAACGTATAAATTTGCTGCGATACATAATGTCGTATGTATTTCAGTAAATGTCGTGTGATTGTGAGACCGGACCCCTTGGGGTTATATGGTCAAGCGATTAAGCGCACACGGTGGATGCCTAGGCAGTCAGAGGCGATGAAGGACGTGACAGCCTGCGATAAGCGTCGGTGAGGTGGCAAATGACCTGCGACCCGGCGATTTCCGAATGGGGAAACCCACTCATCACAAGATGAGTATTCATGAGCCAATACATAACTCATGAAGGCGAACCGGGAGAACTGAAACATCTAAGTACCCCGAGGAAAAGACATCAATTGAGATTCCCCCAGTAGCGGCGAGCGAACGGGGACCAGCCCTTAAGCAGTGCAACCGATAGGCGAACAGTCTGGGAAGTCTGACCATAGCAGGTGATAGTCCTGTAGCCGAAATCCGAGCATTGTGAAATCGAGTAGGTCGGGGCACGTGAAACCCTGACTGAACATGGGGGGACCATCCTCCAAGGCTAAATACTCCTGACTGACCGATAGTGAACCAGTACCGTGAGGGAAAGGCGAAAAGAACCCCGGCGAGGGGAGTGAAATAGATCCTGAAACCGTGTGCGTACAAGCAGTGGGAGCAGACTTGTTCTGTGACTGCGTACCTTTTGTATAATGGGTCAGCGACTTATTCTCAGTAGCGAGCTTAACCGAATAGGGGAGGCGCAGGGAAACCGAGTCTTAAATGGGCGACTTAGTTGCTGGGAATAGACCCGAAACCGGGCGATCTATCCATGGCCAGGATGAAGGTCAGGTAACACTGACTGGAGGTCCGAACTCAAGTATGTTGAAAAATGCTGAGATGAGCTGTGGATCGGAGTGAAAGGCTAATCAAGCTCGGAGATAGCTGGTTCTCCTCGAAAGCTATTTAGGTAGCGCCTCACGTATTACCACCGGGGGTAGAGCACTGTTTCGGCTAGGGGGCCATCCCGGCTTACCAACCCGAGGCAAACTCCGAATACCGGTGAGTACAGCGTGGGAGACACACAGCGGGTGCTAACGTCCGTTGTGAAAAGGGAAACAACCCAGACCGCCAGCCAAGGTCCCAAAATCCCGGTTAAGTGGGAAACGATGTGGGAAGGCACAGACAGCCAGGAGGTTGGCTTAGAAGCAGCCATCCTTTAAAGAAAGCGTAATAGCTCACTGGTCGAGTCGGCCTGCGCGGAAGATGTAACGGGGCTCAAACCGGGTACCGAAGCTGCGGGTGCATCCTTATGGATGCGCGGTAGAGGAGCGTTGTGTAAGCCTGCGAAGGTGTATCGTGAGGTATGCTGGAGGTATCACAAGTGCGAATGCTGACATGAGTAACGACAAGGGGAGTGAAAACCTCCCCCGCCGGAAGACCAAGGGTTCCTGTTCGACGTCAATCGGAGCAGGGTGAGTCGGCCCCTAAGGCGAGGCTGAAAAGCGTAGTCGATGGGAAACGGGTCAATATTCCCGTACCGGATGTTATTGCGATGGGGGGACGAAGAAGGCTAGGTGAGCCAGGCGTTGGTTGTCCTGGTAAAAGCGAGTAGGCCTGGGGATCAGGCAAATCCGGTCCTCTATAAAGCCGAGACGCGAGACGAACAGACTACGGTCTGGAAGTCACTGATGCCACGCTTCCGGGAAAAGCCTCTAAGCTTCAGATAACATGCGACCGTACCCCAAACCGACACAGGTGGTCAGGTAGAGAATACCAAGGCGTATGAGAGAACTCGGGTGAAGGAACTAGGCAAAATGGCACCGTAACTTCGGGAGAAGGTGCGCCGGCCAGGGTGACGGGACTTGCTCCCCTAGCCCTGACCGGCCGAAGAGACCAGGTGGCTGCAACTGTTTATTAAAAACACAGCACTCTGCCAACGCGTAAGCGGACGTATAGGGTGTGACGCCTGCCCGGTGCCGGAAGGTTAATTGATGGTGTTAGCCGCAAGGCGAAGCTCTTGATCGAAGCCCCGGTAAACGGCGGCCGTAACTATAACGGTCCTAAGGTAGCGAAATTCCTTGTCGGGTAAGTTCCGACCTGCACGAATGGCGTAATGATGGCCACGCTGTCTCCACCCGAGACTCAGTGAAATTGAAATCGCTGTGAAGATGCAGTGTACCCGCGGCTAGACGGAAAGACCCCGTGAACCTTTACTATAGCTTCACACTGGACGCTGATGTTACTTGTGTAGGATAGCTGGGAGGCTTTGAAACCCCGACGCCAGTCGGGGTGGAGCCAACCTTGAAATACCAGCCTGGTATCATCGGCGTTCTAACTCCGCACCGTGATCCGGTGTGAGGACAGTGTGTGGTGGGTAGTTTGACTGGGGCGGTCTCCTCCCAAAGAGTAACGGAGGAGCACTAAGGTACCCTCAGCACGGTTGGAAATCGTGCAATGAGTGCAAGAGCATAAGGGTGCTTGACTGCGAGACGGACATGTCGAGCAGGTGCGAAAGCAGGTTCTAGTGATCCGGTGGTTCTGTATGGAAGGGCCATCGCTCAACGGATAAAAGGTACTCCGGGGATAACAGGCTGATACCGCCCAAGAGTTCATATCGACGGCGGTGTTTGGCACCTCGATGTCGGCTCATCACATCCTGGGGCTGAAGTCGGTCCCAAGGGTATGGCTGTTCGCCATTTAAAGTGGTACGCGAGCTGGGTTTAGAACGTCGTGAGACAGTTCGGTCCCTATCTGCCGTGGGCGTCGGAAGTTTGAGAAGTGCTGCTCCTAGTACGAGAGGACCGGAGTGGACGCACCGCTGGTGTACCGGTTGTCATGCCAATGGCACCGCCGGGTAGCTATGTGCGGACGGGATAACCGCTGAAGGCATCTAAGCGGGAAGCCCCCTTCAAGATGAAACTTCCCTGGAGCCTCGAGCTCCCTGAAGGGCCCTCGAAGACGACGAGGTCGATAGGCGCGGTGTGTAAGTGCAGCAATGCATTGAGCTGACGCGTACTAATTGCCCGTGAGGCTTGACCATATAACACCCAAGTGGTTCGCATCACACGAAAACGTTGATGTAATGATCAGCATGATCCCTATTTTGATCCGCTGCTTTAAAGCAGCCGGTCTGCAGAATTGCCTGACGACCATAGCGTGCCGGCACCACCCGATCCCTTCCCGAACTCGGTAGTGAAACGGCTCCGCGCCGATGGTAGTGTGGGGTCTCCCCATGTGAGAGTAGGTCATCGTCAGGCACCCCTTCCGAACCCCGGTCCAATGGACCGGGGTTCTTTTATGTGCGCTTGATAAAAACCGGCCGTGAGCCGGCCGGCCCTGCTCGGTCACTGACGTGACCGGGCAGGGCGGTGTCTCAGCCCGCCCTGTCCTGTGCGGCGAGGGCGTCGGTCAGGGCCGTCATCTCCGCATCGGTGCCGATCGATATACGCAGCCAGTCTGAAAGACCCGGTGTACCAAAATGGCGTACCAGTATGCCGGAAGCGCGCAAATGCGCAGCTACTGACACGGCATCATGCCGTCTGGGTCGAACAAACATGAAATTGGCCTGTGACGGCAGCACTTCGATATCCAGCGCCTCTAATGCCTGAGTAGTGGCCTCACGCGTCGCCATGATGGCATGACGGCACTCCTCATAGTGCCGGGTATCTTCCAGTGCGGCGATCCCCACGGCGCTGGCCAGTGGATCGATGGGGTAAGAGTTGAAAGAGTCCTTGATGCGCTCCAATCCCTCGATCAGTTCCCTTGATCCAATAGCAAAGCCAATGCGCATGCCCGCAAGACTGCGCGACTTTGAAAAGGTGCCTGTCACAAGCAGGTTGGGGTGCTCATCGATCAGCGGCACGACACTTTCACTGCCAAAACCATAATAGGCTTCATCGACCAGCACTACGCGTTCACGCTGACGCTCCAGCAATAACTTGATGTCTGCACGCGAGTGCGCATGGCCTGTCGGAGCATTCGGGTTGGCAAAGGCGATCCCGGCATGTCCGTTCTCGGGGAAATGTGCCAGTGGCACTTCCCACCGCTCGTTCAGAGCAATCTTTTCCAGATCGATGCCATAAAGCTGACAGTAGACCGGATAAAAGCTGTAGGTGTATTCCGGGATGGCCAGTGCTTCGCCTTCACGCAGGAAGAAGGCGCGAAAGGCAAAGGCCAGTACTTCATCCGAGCCGTTACCCACAAAGACCTGCTCGCGAGTCACGTTATAGGTGCGCGCCAGCATGTCGCGCAGTGCGAGCGACTCCGGATCCGGATAGCGTCGCAGCTGCTCACAGGAAAAGTGTCGAAGTACCTCTTCTACGCCGCTGGCCGGCGGATAGGGGTTCTCATTGGTATTGAGCTTGATCATGCGCTGCCGGGGTTGTTCTCCGGGCACATAAGGTGTCAGTGCTGCTACTCCAGGACTCCAGAACTTGCTCATTGTGGCTCTCTGCAAGGGAATAATACGGTAGGATCATGTTGACCCCTGCCCGTGGCGTTCGCAAGCCTCGCCCATGCGTCTCTGCTAATCTCAGGAGCTTTACTGAATGTTGAGGGGCAGACCGGTGTCTGGAAAGATCCTGCGTACCAGTGTCATGGGAGTTACCCTCCTTTTGGGCTATGTCGTGCTGGCCCTCCCCAATCAAATCGGCGCGCTGGGCTCACCCGTTGCGTGGTGGCCTCCGCTTGAGCTGCCTCTCATGGTAATGGCGCTGTGGTGCCTGCCATATCGTGTGAGTCGTTTTCTGGCACCAGTAGTGGCAATTGCTCTTTTGCTGTTGGCGCTGATCAAGCTGGCCGACATGGTGGCGCTTCAGGCGTATTGGCGCATTTTTGACCCCGTTTCCGACTGGCGTCTTATAGGGCCGGGATGGAATGTCTTCAGCGGCACGGTGGGGGCTGACAAGGCCTGGCTTTTGGCCGGTGTGCTGGTCACGACGCTACTACTGATGCTGGGTATCACCATGGCAGGGTGGTCACTTCTGTCGCGCCAGAACACGTCGAATCAGCCTGCAGGTCAGCGCAGATGGCTCCGTTCTCTAACAGCAGGGTGGCTTGTGATCTCTCTGGCCGGCCTGGTCTGGCATGACGTGCCACGACCGGCTGGTTCATCGCGCCTGATTGTTGAGCACATTGACCAGTCCCGCCAGAACCTTCGTGATCTGGCGGCACTGAAAGAATATGCCCTTCACGACCCTGCTGCGCAGATGCCGGCCGAGCGTCTACTCACCGGCCTGAAAGGGCGCGATGTTCTCTTTGTCTTTATCGAATCCTATGGGCGTACAGCTCTTGAAGATGAGCGCTACGCCGGCGTCATGCGTTCGCGCATGGCCGCCATCGATAGTGAGCTGGGGCAGGCAGGTTTTGGCGCGCGCAGTGCCTGGCTGGCCTCGCCCACGGTGGGTGGTCAGAGCTGGCTGGCTCATGCCACACTGCAGTCAGGGCTCTGGATCGACTCGCAGCGGCGCTACAACTGGCTGATGGGCACCGATCGTGTGTCGCTGGCGCGTCTTTTCAATCGCGCCGGATGGAAGACCATGGCCGTTGAGCCGGCATTGACCCGCGAGTGGCTGGCCAACCGCTACTTCCGATTTGACGAGGTGCTCGATGCCCGAAATCTCGGTTACAAGGGCGACCCCTTTAACTGGATCACCATGCCGGATCAGTACACCTGGTCGGTCCTTCAAAGGCTGGCACTGGCTCCCGGAGATCGAGCCCCGGTCATGGCTGAAATCGCGACGTTAACCAGTCATGCGCCCTGGACGCCCATCCCGCCCATGGTGGCGTGGGATCGGGTCGGTGATGGTCGTATCTTCAATCAGTGGGCCAATGCCGGAGATCCGCCCGATGTGGTCTGGCAGGATAGTGATCGTGTTCGGGCACAGTATCTCAAGTCCATCGACTACGCGCTTGAGGCCCTGGCTTCCTTCGTGGCCCATTACGGTGACGATAACCTGGTCGTGATCGCCATGGGAGATCACCAGCCGGCCTCACTGATTACCGGGGAAGGCGCCAGCATGGATGTGCCGGTGCATGTCATGACCCGGGATTCAAGCGTGCTGAACCAATTTGCAAAATGGGGCTGGCAGTCAGGCATGTTGCCGAATCAGGACAGTGCACACTGGGGAATGGATGTCCTGCGTCAGCGATTGATCGAAGGATTCGGCTCGCCCTGACCTGGAGAAATGAGCCAATTTGAACCGGGTGACTTGATAAGCAGGCTAACAGTCTCCATATAGGAGGCTGACTCAAATTCCCTTGCTTTTATCAGAGTCATCGAACAAGGAGGTTCTCGCATGCACGATGTTCTATTCGAACCGCTTCAGCTGGGCTCGCTGGAAATTCCCAATCGCGTCATCATGGCGCCGCTGACACGCGCACGCACACCGGATCGCATCCCCGGTCGCCTGCAGGAAATCTATTATGGTCAGCGTGCCGGTGCCGGCCTGATTATCGCCGAAGCCACCAACATCTCACCGACGGCGGCCGGTTATGTCTATACCCCGGGTATCTGGACCGATGAGCAGGAAGCCGGCTGGAAAGGCGTGGTAGAAGCCGTTCACGCGCGCGGTGGACGCATTGCGCTGCAGCTCTGGCACGTCGGCCGTGTGTCCAACGAACGCGTCCAGCCTGACGGTCAGCAGCCTGTCGCCCCAAGCGCCCTGCGCGGTGAAGGCGCTCAGGCCTTTGTCGAATTCGAAGACGGCAGCTCCGGTCGGGAAGATGCCAGTACGCCCCGTGCACTGGAAACCGAAGAGATCCCCGAGCTGGTCGAGGATTATCGTCAGGCCGCCATGCGCGCCAGACGCGCCGGTTTTGACATGGTCGAAGTCCATGCTGCCAATGCCTATCTGCTGCAGCAGTTCCTGGCGACCGGTTCCAACCAGCGTACCGACCGCTACGGTGGTTCGATCGAAAATCGTGCCCGGGTCGTGCTCGAGGTCGTTGATGCCGTGGCCAGCGTCTTTGGCTATGACCGGGTCGGTATTCGCATCTCACCGTTTATCGAGATCTTCGGCCTCAAGGACGAGGCGTCCGAGCAGATGGCCTTCTATCTGGCCGAACAGCTCAATGTCCGTGAGCTGGCCTATCTGCACGTCAACGAACCTGACTGGGCCGGTGGCGATATTCATTTGACCGATGACTTCCGTCGCGCCCTGCGTGCACGCTTTCGTAACGGTGCCCTGCTCTTTTGTGGACACTATACGGCACAGGGCGAAGTGGATCTGATCGAGCGCGGCATTGCCGATGCCGCGGTCTTTGGTCGGCCCTTCATTGCCAACCCCGATCTGCCCGAGCGCTTTCGTGTTGGTGCCGAGCTTGCCGAGCCTGACCCGGATACCTTCTACGGTGGCGATGAGAAGGGCTATACCGATTATCCGTTCCTGCCGGATCAGACACGCTAAAAGGCATTAACCCTGCCGTAGTGACCCTAATCTGCACGGGTGTCTTTCCGGTGCCCCCGACGAGCAGCTATGCTAGGGGGCACCGGTCGCTTGAGCGGCCAAAAAACAGGCATCAGGAGTAAGCTTCATGCAGATGAAAACGTTGCTGGCCGGTTCGGCACTGATGGCGCTACTGGCGGGCTGTGCTGGTACTGGGGGTGAGCAGCAGGGTACTGACAGCACAGGTGCCACGGCCTCGTCTTCACAGGCCCAGACCGAAACGCGCACCTATACGGGTACTCTGCCGTGTCGCAACTGCAGCGGCATCGCACTGACGGTCAATCTGCAGGGCGATGAGAAGGCGACCAACCCGCAGGATCGGACGTTCGAGCTGGAAGCACAGTACCAGAACCATCCGCAGAATCCGCCGACTGAAACCTACAGCGGCAACTGGGATGTGATCAGCGGCATGCAGGATGATCCGTCAGCGACCGTGTATGAGCTGACGCCCTCCGGTGAAGGTCAGGTCTACTACTTCGAGCGTGTTAACGACTCCACACTCGAGCTGGTGGATCCGCAGCTGCGTCGTTTTGAAAACGGCCAGACCCTGCGTCTGACCCGACAGCAGTAATCGCGAAAGTGCTGCCCTTTGGGCAGTATCAAACAGAGGGCGGCGCCAAGCCGCCCTTTTTCATGTCTGAAATCACCAAAGAGGACGGACAGGCAGCATGGCAAAGGCCAAAAGTGCATTTGTGTGCACCGAATGCGGTGCCGAGTATTCAAAGTGGCAGGGGCAGTGCAGCAGCTGCCGTGAGTGGAACACGCTGACGGAAATACGCCTTTCGAGTGCTGCTCGTCCCGGCAGCAGTTCAGGTGGTGCTGCCCGTCAGGGCTATGCCGGCGGGGCCAGCGTGGCGCTGACAGATCTATCAAAGGTCGATCTGAGCGAACTGCCGCGCTTTTCGACCACTTATGATGAATTCGATCGCGTACTGGGCGGGGGGCTGGTGCCCGGTGGTGCCATTTTGCTGGGCGGTGATCCGGGCGCGGGCAAGTCCACGCTGCTTTTACAGACGGCCTGTCACCTCGCTCAGCAGCACCGCGTGGTCTATGTCACCGGGGAGGAGTCGCTTTCTCAGGTAGCCATGCGCGCCCACCGTCTATCGCTGCCGACTCAGGGGCTTTCCATGCTGGCCGAGACCAGTGTGGAAACCATTCTGAGCATGGCCGAGCGGGAAAAGCCGGCGGTGTTGATCATCGATTCCATTCAGACCATGCATCTGGAAGATGTCTCATCGGCGCCCGGCGGCGTGGCCCAGGTGCGTGAATCGGCCGCCGCGCTGACCCGTTTTGCCAAGCAGACCGGCACGGTATTGATGCTGGTCGGACATGTCACCAAGGATGGCGCTCTGGCGGGACCCCGTGTACTGGAGCACATGATTGATGCCTCGCTGCTGCTGGAGGGGAGCTCCGATTCACGCTTTCGCACCCTGCGCGGGCAGAAAAACCGCTTTGGTGCGGTCAACGAGCTGGGTGTTTTCGCCATGATGGAGCAGGGGCTTCGGGAGGTGAAAAACCCCAGCGCGATCTTTCTCTCTCGCGGTGAGGAGATGGCGCCCGGCAGTCTCGTGATGGTGGTCTGGGAAGGCACCCGGCCGCTGCTGGTCGAGGTTCAGGCGCTGCTGGATGAGTCGGCGCTGGGCAACCCGCGGCGCGTGGCGGTCGGCTTTGATGCCCAGCGTCTGGCCATGCTGCTGGCCGTGCTGCACCGCCATGGTGGCCTTTTTACCGGCGATCAAGACGTTTTTGTCAACGTGGTCGGCGGTATGAAGGTGCTGGAAACCAGCGCCGACCTGGCGGTTTTGCTGGCGGTGGTCTCAAGCCTTCAGAACCGCTCGCTGCCGCGCGAGCTGGTGGTGTTCGGCGAGGTCGGTCTTTCCGGAGAAATCCGTCCGGTACCCAGCGGGCAGGAGCGCATCATCGAGGCTTCCAAGCATGGCTTTACCCGTGCCATTGTTCCGCGGGGCAACGCGCCCAAAAAATCGCCGGCCGGCATGGAAGTGATCGCCGTGGATCGTCTCTCCGAGGCGCTCGAGGCCATCTGATCAAACCGGATAAAGGGTAATGGCTGGCCGAGAGGCCGGCGGCGGTGCCACAGCAAAGAGGGCGCCATCGAGTATACTGCAGATCAAAAAGGGAACCGCTCATGACACAGATTCGTCTTACCCAGTACAGCCACGGAGCCGGCTGTGGCTGCAAGATTGCACCGGATGTGCTGGATAGCATGCTGAAAAACGCAGGCCCCGGCGCTTTCAGTGACAAGCTGATCGTTGGCAACCAGGATCGCGAAGATGCCGCCGTCTATGATCTGGGCGATGGTCAGGGCCTGATCGCCACGACCGACTTTTTCATGCCGATCGTGGATGACCCCTTTGATTTTGGTCGTATCGCTGCGACCAATGCCATCAGCGATGTCTTTGCCATGGGGGGCCGTCCGATCATGGCGCTGGGCATTCTGGGATGGCCGATCGACAAGCTCTCACCCAAGGTTGCCGGAGAAGTGCTGGCCGGTGCCCAGTCCGTATGTCGCGAGCTGGGGCTGGCGCTGGCGGGCGGGCACTCCATCGATGCCCCTGAGCCCATCTTTGGCCTGGCGGTCAACGGTCTGGTGCAGCTGGCGCATTTAAAGCGCAACAACGGCGCTCGTCCCGGTGACCGCCTCTATCTGACCAAGCCGCTGGGCGTGGGCATACTGACCACGGCCGAAAAGCGTGGCCTGCTGGCGCCGGAACATCATGGGCTGGCACGTGACACCATGTTGCGTACCAACGCCATTGGCCAGAAATTGGCGACCGTGCCGGGCGTTCATGCCATGACCGACGTGACGGGCTTTGGTCTCGCCGGGCATCTGGGTGAAGTCTGCACGGCCAGCAACGTGGCTGCCCGGATCGATTTCAGACGTCTGCCGCGTATCCCCGAGGCGGATGGCTATCTTCGTCAGGGCGCCGTCCCCGGTGGTACAGAGCGTAATCATCGCGCGATGGGCAAACTGATGCCGGCCATGGATGACTATCACTGGCAGTGGCTCTGTGATCCGCAGACCTCCGGCGGTCTGGTGCTGGCGGTCGACCCTGCCTATGAAGATGACGTCGAGCGCATCGGTCGCGAGCACGGCCTGACGCTTGAAGCCTTCGGTGAGTGTGTGGCGCGCGAGGGCGAAGCGGTCTTCCATGTCCAGCAATAAGGGAGAGCAGCTCACGCCGACGCTGGACCGGCTCAAGGGGGCATCGCTATTGATCGACGTCCGTGCGCCGATCGAGTTTGCGCAAGGGGCGCTGCCCGGTGCCATCAACCTGCCGCTGATGGACAACGACGAACGCGCCCTGGTCGGTACCTGCCACCGTGAAAAGGGGGGGGATGCCGCGCTCCGGCTAGGTCATCAGCTGGTTAACGGTGCCTTGAAGGAAAGTCGCGTCGAGGCCTGGCGCGAGGCACTCTCACGTCATCCCGATGCCCTGATCTACTGTGCCCGTGGCGGTCAGCGCTCAGGCATTGCCCAGCAATGGCTGGCAGAGACGGGGCTTGAGGTGTCACGTCTGAAAGGCGGATTCAAGGCAGCGCGTCGAACGCTGATGTCGCTCACCGAGCAGGCAGCCGAGGCGCCGTCGCTGGTGATCGCCGGACTGACCGGCTGTGCCAAGACCGACATGATCAAGGCACTCGACAGTGGCATTGACCTGGAAGGTCATGCGCGTCACAAGGGGTCAAGCTTTGGCCGCCAGCCGGGGCAGCCGCCAACGCAGATCAACTTTGAGCACGCACTGGCGATGGATCTGGCCGCACGCCGGGCGCCCTATGTCTTTGAAGATGAGTCCCGCCGCATTGGTAGTGTCGAGATTCCACTGCCGCTCTGGCAGGGCCTTTGTGCCGCGCCTCGAGTGCTGATCGAGATGCCGCTGGAATGGCGGCTGGCTCAGATCCGACGGGACTATATCGATGATCTCTGGACGCAATATCGCCAGTCCTATGGCCCGTGGCTCGGCTGGTCGCTGATGCGCCGTCAATTGATCAGTGCGCTGGTGCGCCTCAGGAAGCGGCTGGGCAATGCGCGTCTCGAGCGGTTGTTGCAGCTTCAGCAGCAGGCTTTCGAGACCCATGTCACCACGGATGACAGTCAGGCTCATGATGGCTGGTTGTCCCCGCTGCTGAGCGAGTACTACGATCCCATGTATCACTATCAGCTGCGCCAGAACGAGCATGAGCCGGCGTTTACCGGGACGTGGCAGGAGGTGCTGGCCTTCGTTCGTGAGGCCGTCGACCAGCAGCGTCGCAGTGGTGATGTCGAATAAGGGTTAAAGACGCAGCCAGTCGATCATGACCCGATCCAGTACGGCCGCCTGCTGCGCAAAGCGGCGGCTGTCATCAAGCATCTCGTCGCTCGATTGCACCCAGGGTCCGGAGGCCGCCAGGCTGCCGGCTTCCTTTTCGACCAGCGTTTTTACCCAGTCATGGGTGGCTTCCAGATGACAGTGCATGGCCACTACCCGGGCGCCGTCCCAGGTGAACCCCTGCAGGGGGCTGGCCTCGCTGGCCCCGACCGAGATGGCGCCTTCCGGCAGTCCGAAGATACGCCGATGCCAGAGAAAGGCGTCAAAGCGCTCGGGCAGGTCAAGGTCGCCGTCCTCATTGCCGCGGACGGCGTGCCAGCCAAACTCACCGTGCGTATTGAGCGATACGATGGCGCCCAGCGCCTCGGCGATCAGCTCGGCACCATAGCCCAGCCCCATGATCGGTTTTGAGCTTTTGAGCGTACGCTCAAGAAGATGCTGTTCACGTTTGGTCCAGCCGTGTGCCACGATCTGTTCCGGGCCGCCCAGCACGATCAGGGCGTCGAAGTCGCCGGGGCGGGGTGGCACTTCGTCGGCATAAAGGCGACAGACGTTGAAACTGTGGCCCATGCTGGTCAGCCAGTCCGCCAGTCGGGCCGGTCCAAAATGAGACGCATGCTGCAAAAAATAGATATGCATGATAGGGCCATGATGGATAACGATAATTTGATCACTCAGCATACACCGATCTGGACAATCACCGGAAAATCCCATGCGTGACGAGGTACGTGAGCAGGCCACGACCATTATTGCCCGTATTCCCGAAGGGCGGGTGACCACCTATGGCGCAATCGCCAAAATGACGGAAGGTGCCACAGCGCGTTCGATCGGCGCGTTGCTGCGCCTGCTGCCCGAGGGGCATACGCTGCCCTGGCATCGAGTCGTTGCTGCCGGCGGTCGCCTTGCCGATCATGACGGGGCCCGCCGGCAGCGCGAGCTGTTGAACGCCGAGGGCGTGGTATTTGACGCGCGCGGGCGGATTCCGGCGCATTTTTTCTGGCCCTGACGGGCGATCAAACGCATTTTATCGAGCATGCCCGCATTGGCAGGCCATCCCTGAAATCGGGCAGGTTATGACATCATCAGCAGAATTGATTTCGAGCAGGGAGCACAAGCGATGCCCACCATGATCGCGCAGGGTTTTGAAAAGCGTTTGCGGGCGCTGTCACCACGTCAGTCGCTGGCCTTCATGGCCGCATTGAGTGAACGACTGATGCCGAACTATCGCCTCTATGCCGAGATCGGCGACGCGGGAGATGCTCACGGCGTGGCCAGCCTGCTGGCGCTGATCTGGGAGAGTCTGGGGATTCGCGATGCCCGCATCGATTTCGAGCGCCAGGGTGAAAAGCTCGTGGCCTGTGAACCGCCGGAAGATGATGACAGCTTCGGGGCGCGTATTGCCCGTGACATGACCCTGGCCCTGTCGGCCTGCGTGGATGTGTTATCAGGCCCGGCAGGTGAGGCAAGTGTGGACGTCAGTCGCCTCTCCATTGGTGGCGTCGAGCGCTTTATCGAGATGAATGCCGGTGACGCCATCCATGACGATACCGAGCGTGAGGCTCTGATCGAGGAAAACGAGCTGATGAGCGACGAGCGGGCCTTCCAGCTGGCAGTACTGGAGAGCGTCGAGACGCAGACACTGGATCGTGAAGGATTGCGTGCGCTGCGAATGCTGGGGAAAAACGAGGGCGTCAGTAATCTGGGCCTGACGGCTGAATAGACAAGAAGCGGAGCCTGCGGGCACACGGCGTCGAGGTCGACGCCGTGTAGAGGGCAGCACTAAAGGCGCATCTCGATGCCATGATCGGCCATGTACTGCTTGGCCTGCTCGATGGTGTATTCGCCAAAGTGAAAGATGCTGGCGGCCAGCACCGCATCAGCACCGCCTTCCTTCACACCCGCCACCAGATGATCAAGATTGCCTACCCCGCCCGAGGCGATGACCGGCACCGAGACGGCATCGCTGATGGCGCGTGTCACCCCCAGATCAAAGCCCTCCCGGGTCCCGTCACGATCCATGCTGGTCACCAGTAACTCCCCGGCGCCGTATTCCACCATCTTGCGGGACCAGTCCACGGCATCCAGCCCGGTCGCCTTTCGCCCGCCATGGGTAAAGATTTCCCAGCGCGGTGGCTCGCCGTCCTCACTGACCCGCTTGGCATCGATGGCCACGACGATGCACTGGCTGCCAAAGCGCTCGGCAGCTTCATAGACAAAGTCCGGGTCCGTGACGGCTGCCGTGTTGATCGACACCTTGTCGGCACCGGCATTGAGCAGGGCACGAATATTGTCGCAGCTGCGAATGCCACCGCCGACGGTCAGCGGGATGAAGACCTCACCGGCAATCCTGCTGACCATGTCCAGTGTGGTGCCACGCGCCTCATGGCTGGCGGTAATGTCGAGAAAGGTGATCTCGTCGGCATTTTGTTCGTTGTAGCGCCGTGCCACCTCGACCGGGTCGCCGGCATCCCGGATGCCCAGAAAATTGACGCCCTTGACCACACGGCCACGATCCACGTCCAGACAGGGGATAATGCGTTTTGCCAGTGTCATGTGCTTCTCCGAACCATCAGCCGCGCTGGGCTTCAATGGTGTCACACAGAGTCTGGGCCTCGGCAAGATCAAGCTTGCCTTCGTAGATGGCCCGGCCGGTAATGGCACCGACAATGCCCGATGCGGACACGTCTGCCAGCTTCTGCACGTCTTCCATGTTGGTCACGCCACCGGAAGCGATCACCGGTACACCGCCATGGCTGGCCATTTCGACGGTCGCTTCAACGTTGACGCCGTTCATCATGCCATCACGTGAAATGTCGGTATAAATGATGGCGCTGACGCCATCTTCCGCGAAATGGCGGGCCAGATCCACGGCGCGCATGGTGGACACTTCTGCCCAGCCGTCGGTGGCGACATAGCCGTCACGGGCATCGAGGCCGACCATGATGTGGCCAGGGAATTCGCGACACATTTCCCGAACAAAGTCCGGGTCGCGCACGGCCTGGGTACCAATAATGACCCAGCTGACGCCGGCATCGAGATAGCTCTGAATCACCTCGCGGGTGCGGATACCGCCACCGATCTGGATGGGCAGGTCCGGAAAGCGGGCGGCAATGGCCCTGACCGCTTCGGCGTTGACGGGGCGCCCCTCGAAGGCGCCGTTGAGGTCCACCAGGTGCAGGCGTCGCGCGCCGGCATCCACCCAGCGCTGGGCCATGGCCACCGGGTCTTCACCGTAGGTGGTCGAGTCTTCCATACGGCCCTGCTTGAGGCGAACACACTGACCGTCTTTCAGGTCGATGGCGGGGATGACCAGCATGGGAATTCCTTTATCCTTGTCGTGAAGGGGCCTGGGCGCAGAGGCTGTCAGGGCGACCAGGCCACAAAGTTTGCCAGCAGTCTGAGGCCGGCATCGGCACTTTTTTCCGGGTGAAACTGTACGGCAAAGACAGCATCACGACCGGTGGCCACATGGGCGCGGCTACCGGCGTAATCGATGTAGCCCATCGCATGGGCATCGTCATCGGCCTGTACGAAATAGCTGTGCACGAAATAGAACCGCTCACCGGTCAGAATGCCTTCCCACAGAGGGTGCATATGATGCTGATGAACACGGTTCCATCCCATATGGGGGACCTTGAGCCGCTGACCCTGTTCGTCCAGAGCCGTGTCGTCAAAGCGTGTCACCCGGCCGGGCATATAGCCCAGACAGCGTACACCGCCGTTTTCCTCGCTTTTTTCCATCAGCATCTGCTGACCGACACAGATGCCCAGCAACGGCTTGCTGGCATCTCTCAGGAGTTCCTTGACCAGACCCGTCAGCTCGGTTCGTTCAAGTTCCCCCATGCAGTCACGGATGGCGCCCTGACCGGGCAGTACCACGCGCGAGGCGCCCTTGATGGCGCGGGCATCCCGCGTGATGGTCACACGCTCATCGGGGCTGACGTGCTCGATGGCCTTGGCCACCGAGTGCAGGTTGCCCATGCCGTAGTCGATGATGGCAATCGTCATGCTGGACACACTCCTTGCCGACCGGGTACACGCCGGTCGGATGGTGTTGAATTACAGGCTGCCCTTGGTCGAGGCAATTCGCCCGGCCATGCGTTCATCCGGGGAAACCGCCATGCGCAGGGCGCGACCGAAGGCCTTGAAGATGGTCTCGACCTGATGATGGGCATTGTCGCCCTTCAGGTTATCGATATGGACGGTGGCACGCGCGTGGCTGGCGAATCCCTGAAAGAATTCGGAGACCAGCTGGGTCTCGAAGGCGCCAATGGTCGCGCGCGTGAACTCGGCATTCATGAAAAGCCCCGGGCGGCCGGAAAAATCGATCACCACCCGTGACAGCGCCTCGTCCAGTGGGACATAGGCATGACCGTAGCGATGGATGCCTCGCTTGTCACCCAGTGCCTCGGCAAAGGCCTGGCCCAGGGTGATGCCGGTATCCTCGACCGTATGGTGATCATCGATATGGCGATCGCCATCGGCATCGATGGTGAGGTCGATCATGCCATGGCGGGCGATCTGATCGAGCATGTGCTCGAAAAAGGGGACGCCGGTATCGGCCTTGAGTTCGCCCTGACCATCAAGGTCAAGCGAAACGCTGATACGTGTTTCGCTGGTGTGGCGTGAGATGCTGGCGCGTCGCGGCGACTGGGTCATGAAGGCTCCCTGCAGAAAGAAGATCATCGCCTCAAGGGCGTCATGGATCATAACGATATCAAAAGCGGCTCACGCCCGCGCGGCTCGATGCGCCAGAATGCTGTGGTCAGGCATTCGGGCCATGACATCGGCGCGCCATTATAGAGAAGGGCGGTGACCATCCGCTACACTAACGCCCGCCACCGACAGGTCGGCCTCTGGCATGATGTCGGGGTCTGTTGATGCGATTATCGGGCGGGAAATATCCTGGGGAGAGTATTCAATGAAAGCGTTGTTCAGGATAGTGCTGGCGGCGATCGGGGTTCTGGGGCTGCTGGCCGTGGCGGTGGTGATCTATGCGACGACCTTTCTTGATCCCAATGATCTCAAGCCGCGTCTGGCAGATGCTGTGCGCGAGCGTACGGGGCTTGAGCTGTCACTGAACGGTCCGCTCTCCTGGACCTTCTATCCACGCATCGGTGTCACTGTTGAAGATGCTTCGGCCCGTCTTCCCGATCAGAGTAATGATGAGGCGCCCTTTGCAGCATTTCGACAGGCTGAGGCGCGGCTACGCTTCGCCCCGCTGTTGAGTGGCAATATTGAAGTTGATGGTTTCACGCTGGATGGCCTTCGTCTCAATCTGGAGCGCGATGCGCAGGGGCATGGCAACTGGGAAACACTGGTCGAGACCGTCGCGCGACAGGGCAACGATCAGCCGGCTTCTCCCTCACGACGGCCACAGAGTGTCGCATCGGCCGGCGATCGGCCTCTGGCCATGGACATCGCCAGCGTGCAGGTCAGCGATGGTCAGGTACATTTCGAAGATCATCAGAATGACCGGAACATGACGCTGTCTTCACTGGCCCTTCAGGCATCCAATGTGACTTCCGGCGGCGCCTTTCCGCTGGAGCTTTCATTCGCTGTCAAGGGCAGCCAGCCTGAAATGAACGGCACGATCAGCCTGAAAAGCCAGGCCAGCCTCGATCTGAACAGCGCAGTCTACAGTCTCGACAATCTTGCGCTGAAAGGGGCAATGCATTTGTCCGCTCTGGACGACACTCATGAGCAGAGTTTTGGTTTGAAGGCCGCAAGGTTGGCCGCGGATTTTGATCAGCAGCGCTACAGCGTTGACAGCGCAGTTCTTGATGGCACCTTTTATTTACCGTCGCTGGGCGAGCATGCCTTGCCGCTCGGGGTTGAGGCCAGTGGTGAAGTATCGCTGGCGGAGGATCAGGCCAGCCTGACCTCGTTTGCACTCACAAGCGGCCAGCTGCTGCGGCTGACCGGCAGCGGCAAGGCCAGTCAGTTGAGTAATGATTTGCACTGGCAGGGGCAGATCGACATGGCGCCTGCCGATCTTCGCAGCTGGCTGGAACGGCTGGGAAAACTGCCGGCTACCGCAGATGCGCAGGCCCTGCAGCGGGTGGGACTGTCGTCCCGGGTTGAAGGCGACCAGCGCTTGGCAAAATTCACGGATCTAGCGGTCGATATTGATGATACCGCTCTCAAGGGAAGCGTCTCGGTGGGGCTGGGGTCGCCGCTTCTTCACGCCAGCCTTGAGGGAGACTCGCTGG
The DNA here is from genome assembly GCF_002157205.1 of Kushneria marisflavi. Classification (NCBI taxonomy): domain Bacteria; kingdom Pseudomonadati; phylum Pseudomonadota; class Gammaproteobacteria; order Oceanospirillales; family Halomonadaceae; genus Kushneria; species Kushneria marisflavi. Next base: position 2,432,943 of record NZ_CP021358.1, read on the forward strand.
ATCTCGATCGCTATTTGCCGCCGAGTGCGGCCAGTGCGGCATCGTCCGACCAGGCACCGCAGCCCCGAGCTGATGGCGCACCGCCGGCCGCTAACGCCGGGGCTTCCCTCAATGAAAGTACTCTGGCACTGGCCCGCTCGCTGGACCTTGATCTGAATCTGACTCTCGAGACGCTCAAGGCACGAAAATTCCAGCTCGAGAACGTCGTTCTGAAGGCGCAGGGGCGTGAAGGGCATTATCGTCTCTCAAGATTGAATGCCGATCTCTATGATGGGGCGCTCAAGGCCAACGGCGCCATGAATGTTGCGGCTTCATCGGCATCGCTTTCGTTTGAGCCGCAGCTGACCGGTGTGGCGCTGCAGCCCCTGCTAAAGGATGCGCTGGGGCGTGACGATCTTTTTCGCGGTACGCTCAATGCCCGCGCTGCGCTGTCATCCACCCTTGAGGGTAATGACACATGGCTTGACCATCTTGATGGCAAGGCGTCGTTTACCATCTCTGATGGGGCCATGATGGGCATCAACTTGCCCGGGCAGCTGTGCACGACGGCTGCCATGCTTCAGGGCAATAACACCTCACATGAATGGGGAAGCGACACCGAGTTTGATCGGTTTGCCGCCAGTGTCGACATTGTGGACGGTGTCATTCAAAACGACGATTTGAACGTGGCGCTGCCCGGTGTGGATATTACCGGTAACGGCCAGGTCGATCTGAAAGCACAGGATTTGGATATGGCACTGGCCGCTCGGTTGGTCAACACCGCTGATACCCAAGGGTGCCCGGTCAGTTCGACCTTGAGCCATATACCGCTGCCACTACATTGCTCGGGAAGCCTGAGCGATGCCCCGGCACAGTGGTGTCGCTTCGATGCCGACGCCTTTAGTGCCATCCTGCAAAAGACTGCGACCAATGAAGGCAAGGAAAAGCTGCGTGAGCATGTAGACCGCCAGCTGGAAGGCAAGCTGGGGCAGCGGATCGAGGAGAAGCTGGGTGAAGCGTCCGGCAGCAACCTGAAAGATGCCATCAAGGGGCTTTTTCAGTAACCCCGTTTTCAGTCACCACGTCGTATGGCCGGCGCCCTGCTCAAGCAGAGCGTCGGCACCTTTCGAGTTTCCTATCCAGGCGAGAGCCAATCCGTGAGTACTTTTATCAAGGCCCCGCAGCCGCTGGATGCCGAATATTTTCGCACCCGGCTACTGGGCTGGTTTGATCAGTATGGCCGCACCCATCTGCCCTGGCAGCAGGACAGAAGCCCTTACCGTGTCTGGGTATCAGAAATCATGTTGCAACAGACCCAGGTGACGACCGTCATCAGTTATTTTGAGCGTTTTATGCAGCGCTTTCCGGATGTCGAGACGCTGGCAGCGGCCGAGCAGGACGAGGTGCTGCACCTCTGGACCGGGCTTGGATATTACGCCCGTGCCCGCAACCTGCATCGTGCCGCTCAATGCGTTGTCAGCGAGCATGACGGGGTATTTCCGGTCGAGAGCGTGACGGCGCTGAGCGCGCTGCCAGGCATTGGCCGTTCAACGGCCGGTGCCATCATTGCTCAGGCCACCGGCCAGCGGGCGCCCATTCTGGATGGCAACGTTAAACGCGTGTTGACGCGTCTGCATGGTGTCGAGGGATGGCCAGGCAAGCCCGAGGTGGAGAAAAGGCTCTGGCAGCTGGCCGAGCACTATACCCCCCAGTGGCGCTGTGCCGACTTCACTCAGGCCATGATGGACATGGGCGCCACGCTCTGTACGCGTCGGCGTCCCAGCTGTCTTCTGTGTCCCTTTGAAGCTGACTGCGTGGCACATGCACGAGGGGAAGAGCATCGCTTCCCGGCGTCAAAGCCGAAAAAGGAAAAACCCGTTCGTCAAACACTGATGCTCATGCTGCGTGATGGCAATGGGCATGTGCTGCTCGAGCAGCGGCCTTCAAGCGGCTTGTGGGGTGGGCTATGGGGGATGCCGCAGTTTGACGATCATGAGGCGCTCAGGGCCTGGTTGGCCCGGGAGATGCCCGGTAGCATTGTTGGTGAGCAGTGGCCGTGCTTTACGCATGTCTTCACGCACTTTCGACTTGAGATCACACCGGTTCAGGCGCACCTGTCTCGACGCGGTGGTCATCCCGCCGTGTCTGGGCGGCGATGGTATGATCCGGACCAACCTGACAGCATAGGATTGGCAGCACCGGTCAAGGCGCTGCTGGAATCCCTGTCATCCTCTTCGCTTCTTTGAAAGCGTCCTGACAAAAGGTATTGCAATGACTCGTACGGTATTTTGCCGCAAGTATCAGCAGGACATGGAAGGGCTGCAGATGCCACCTCTGCCCGGTGCCAGAGGGCAGGACATTCATGACAATGTTTCGAAAAAGGCTTGGGAGGAATGGCAGGCACTACAGACGCGGTTGATCAATGAAAAGCGTCTTAACATGCTTGATCCTGAAACGCGTGACTACCTGATGACGCAGATGACACGATTTTTTAATAACGAAGAGACCGACAGTGCTGAGGGCTATGTTCCCCCGTCTCAATAGTTTTTTGAAATAATCTCAAAACAGGTATTGACCTGAGAAGAGGTTTTCGATTTAATACGCAGCCGTTGGCAACGGCCAGATAGCTCAGTCGGTAGAGCAGGGGATTGAAAATCCCCGTGTCGGCGGTTCGATTCCGTCTCTGGCCACCATCTGCTGGGGTATAGCCAAGTGGTAAGGCACCGGTTTTTGGTATCGGCATTCCCAGGTTCGAGTCCTGGTACCCCAGCCACTTTATTCCGCATTACTTGCTGAATAAGCCGGCTTAGCTCAGTTGGTAGAGCAACTGACTTGTAATCAGTAGGTCGAGGGTTCGACTCCTTCAGCCGGCACCATTTCGAGTTGCATTAAACAAATGCAATATCGATAAAAGAAACCGCCATCATGGCGGTTTTTTTGTAACTAGGCAGGCCAGACCTGGATCAATCTGAAGTGCATGACCGAGTCGTCGATTTATGGCTCAAGTCGATATTTCAGTATCAGAAGTGCCAGTTGTAACGGCAGGCGCTTTGATGCCTACCTTTTCTGTTGACTTTGCTTCTTATCTGAGTTAAATGTCTTACTTGTAGTGTGCGTATCGCATACCCCTACCAAAGGGTTACTTGACCCGGTAGAGTGATAGGTGCACTATGGTTCGGGTGGTTAACAAGGCAGTATATCGTCAGTTGTAATCGATCCTGTCGAGAGCATATGAATGGCTATCTTGTTTGTGCCCGCGGTGGGCTAACCATCATTAATTTATTGCACAGGTATCAAAAGCATGGCAACTGGCACTGTTAAGTGGTTCAACGACAGCAAAGGCTTCGGTTTCATTTCTCCTGACGATGGTGGCGACGATCTGTTCGCACACTTCTCCGAAATTCAGGCAGAAGGTTTCAAATCGCTGCAGGAAGGCCAAAAAGTCTCCTTCAACGTCACTCAGGGTAAAAAAGGTCTGCAGGCTTCTGCAATCCGCCCCGAGTAAGTCGGTAGATTAAATTCTGCTGTAAAGGGAGCTGCCAATGGCAGCTCCCTTTTTATTTATCTCCACTACATATTTTTCAGTTTCATTCCAGGTTTACGCTTCTGAGTTTAATAAACCAGATGTGCCCCATATCCCCACAGCAGCACGGCAATGGCAAGAAGTACCTCAAGCACCAGTACGCCAATGCCCAGCGTTGAGCTGGAAACGATGAAGCCTTCCTTGCGATCTATACCCAGAAAGCCCGGGATGCCCAGATAAAGCAGATATCCCGTATAGCAAAGCCCTGCCACACCCGCGACGACACAAAGCCATACCATTGGATACAGGGCAACCAGGCCTGCCAGAAACATTGGGGTGGCCACATATCCGGCAAAAACGATGCAGCGGTTCAGGTCGGGATGCACGGTATATCGCTGGGCCATGCGATGAATGACGAAGCCCATCAGGGCGATGGCACCCAGGATGGCCAGGTAGAACAGGATTGCCAATTGCAGGGCGCTTGTGGTCGAAAGCGTTACGACCGCCGAGCGTCCGAAGTCCCAGCCAACGGTTGTGGTGCCAATGAACGCGCTTACTACAGGGATGGCAGCCAATAACAGCACATGGCTGGCATACATGTGTGTCGCGGTCTCGTGTTCATCTTCAATATGTTTCCATTCTCGATGAGGGTGAGCCATCAGGCCCCAGACATGATGAATCATGATGCACTCCCTGGACCGCTTGGGGTCCACAACAGCGTTGATGTCACTGACGAACGAGCCATGCTTCATGTAGTGGTCGCCAGAATGCGCCCACCTGTCTGGTACTATAGTTGGCATCATCTCCTTGTATGCCTGCTTAAGACGTCTATTGGTCGATAGAGATGCGTATCCGGGCGGGGAATTGCTTTTTAAGCCATGCTTGTCCGGTAGCTGGCCTGTATCACTGAATGGCCGAAGCGTTATCCGGGGTATTATTTTCAGGGGACAGTAGTGATTTATTTTTTAAGTAATTTATGGGACTGGATACAGGAAAATGCCACGGTCTTCAGTGGGCTGACCAGTGTCGGCATGCTCCTGATCTGGGGTGTTTATCTGCAGCTGCTTTTGCATAATTTCAGGATGCAGCGTCGCCCACAGATCATTATCAATCATGGCTACGGGCGTGGGATCGATTCGCGATGCATCGTCAGCAACATGAGTCAGTCTGCAGTGTTCGTCGATAGCATCATCGTCAAGCTTGAAACCAGCGATGGGCAGTATGTGACTGACGTTACGGATACTGTTGATGAGCAGGGCGAAGATGGCAACGAGGCTGATATGAGGGAGTTGCGTCAGGTGACACGACAGGGGCCGTTGGGGTCCGGAGAGTACATGAATGCCGGAACCTTTCGAACTCTATTGCAAAAGGTCGCCAGCGAGCATGACATCAGCATTGATAAAAGCTGTCGTCCAACAGGAGAAGAAGGTTTTAGCAGCGTTGAAATTCGTCTGATCATGATTTTCGGCGCCGAAACGAGTCCGATAGGAGCCAGTCGACGATTCAACATGAAATATGATGACGACAAAAAATTGAGTCTCATTCCCGAGACGATCGGGACACAGCAGTTGGGCAAACGTCGTCAACGACTGAAAGTACGCCGATGGCAGCGTGATCTGCGAATGCCGCTGAATCCCGATGCTTAGCAGCGAGCATGCATGCTGACATGGCAACCCGGCGGTTGCCATGTCGTGCAGGACCGTTTAAATGTCGAACAGAGCGCCCCACTGATGATCGGTCTCTCGATCCTTGAATTTGGTTAGGCCTGCCGTCGGGGTAAAGGTCATTTCGCCAAAATAGATGGCATCACCCACCAGATAGAAATCAACCCGAACGTAAGAGAAACCGTTGGCGAGCTTGAGTGCCAGATCAAGGGCCTCGTCAAGCTGCTGTGGTCGTGGCATCGCCTGCCCGGTGCTGACCTCGGGACGACGAATTTCTACCAGCTCCCAGTCCTGATTGTAAAAATCGACCTTGTAGTTGGTGAAGCGGTCATGAGTAACTTCGATGAAAACAACCGGATCTTCACCTTCACGCTGGAAGCAGTGAAATTTGAAATCCTTCGGAATGTTACCAAGGTCATCCAGAAGCAGTTTTTCAAAGATCAGGCGTGGTTTGATCTGACGATAATGGGCTTCCCGACAAACATCGTAGAAATCCTGTCCCAGCCAGTGCTGTCCCAGATTATACACCTGGGGAAACGGGTGGTCGGCCTTGTCACGTACAAGCAGGTTATACCCGAAGCCATGATTGGCCTTCATGACAAAACTTTCCGGCAGCGCTGCATAGGTGGCCGGCGTCGGCTCGGACTCTATTGCATAGCAGGGCACCAGGTACTGTTCACCAATGGTATGTGCTACATAGTCGCGCGCCGCAATCTTGTCACTCAACACGGAATAGATCGGTTGAGGGTTAATCTTGCGATAGCAAATTTTTTCGTTAAAGGTGCGCGGGTTCTTCAGGTCAGGAAATTCGCCAAATACACGTCGATAACGAAGCGCTGTATGCCACTTGTCAGGAAGGACATTCATGATGCTGCGACGCGCCAGGCGCAGGAACTCATCGATGCGGTCCCTTTTCTCCACATCGACAACCCTGCTGTCCTGCTTCTTCATTTGAGGCTCCGATTCAGCCGTCAGCGAGTCGGCAAACAGGTTTTTTACGGCCCTGGGCATATGCCCTCCTTCAGTCTTGGATACCCTGCGATACAGCTGTCCATTAAATCGGAATGCTCTATCGGGCGATGCCCGGTACTGGCCATGAATAACCCTGCCGGTTAACGAAATAATATATCTTTATATCTCGCTGAACCGTGTATGAAGGTAGTCGTAAATTTTCTTCAGTTTGACCTGAGAAATGTTACGGCACCATCCATGGGAAACATCATTCCGATAGTCATTAGCTGCGATAGCGTTATATTGGCAGCGTGTTCACCACCGGTATGTGCCGAAGTGGTGCTGCAAGTCACTTTGTGTATCTTTTGTTACTTTCTGCATAATTACCGCTGCAAGCCGAGCAGTTAAAAGGCTTGTTAGCGGGGCAGGATATTAAATCGTGCTGCTTGTCCTGACAGGTAGGCTGGAACGTGCATAATGACAATTATTATAGACTTTCAACTTGATACAAGTATCTATACAAGCTAGCAAACTATTTTTTGTGGTATGACAGTTACAAATCCTGATCTTTTTATCGAGTATCAAAAACGCTTTTCCATCTCGGTATTTATAAGATTTACATATCTATCTCTATACTTGATTGTCAAAAGCGGATGAAATAAAAAAAGCCGCTGAAAAAATCAGCGGCTTTTTTTATGTTTGGTGGAGGCGGGGGGAGTTGAACCCCCGTCCGCCGGCACTCGTCCATCAGCTCTACATGCTTAGTTTCGTCTTTTGGTTCAACCGCACCGGCTCCGACGAGCAGGATCCGATGCGACGGGCTCTCTAATGTTTAGCGGTTGACGCGAGAACAAAGCCAACCACGATCCTGTCAGCTGTAGCTCATAGCCCCGTTACGATGAACAGGCACATCGCTTCGGGGTAAGAAGGTTACCAGCAGGGTTTAAGCTGCCAGCGCGCCCTCTTGAGCATAGTTTTCGTCGTTTGCGACTATTTTAGAGTAACGTGGTATTTACGAGATACGTTACGCTCTCGGCATGCACCTCAGGATCTGCAACCGGCGTCGAATCCATAACGCCCCCAGATCAGCGTAGAGTGTAGCAACAATTGCAGTAAGCGCCAATTGCTATCCGCGCCATATGACAATGAAGCTTTCGCTCGATCAGCGTTGCTCGCGTACCACGCGTGCCTTCTGGCGCTGCCAGTCCCGCTGTTTCTCCGTTTCGCGCTTGTCATGCTTCTGCTTGCCGACCACCAGTGCCAGCTCACATTTGACGAGATGACCTTTCCAGTAAAGTCTCAGCGGTACGCAGGTATGCCCCTTGTCCTGCGTGCGCGAAAAGATTTTGGCAATTTCCTTTCTATGCAGCAGCAGTTTGCGGGTTCGAGCCGGCTCGGCAATCTCATGCGTGCTGGTGGTATTCAAGGGCGTAAAATGGGCACCCATGAGCCAGGCTTCACCACGACGTACCAGAATGTAGGTATCCGTCAGCTGCGCCTTGCCTGCGCGAAGGCTTTTTACTTCCCAGCCTGATAGCGCAAGCCCTGCTTCGAAGCTCTCTTCAATGTGGTACTCATGGCGCGCCTTGCGGTTCTGGGCAATCAGATTGCCTGAGGGCTGATGTTTCTTCTTGCCCATCGAAATGTCATCTCCTTGACGATAAAAATCATGCGATACATCACATGCGCGTGCTCACCTTAAAATGGGGGGAGGCGTGATATCATTCAAGCATGTGTGAACAAACGTCAACCATGGTACGCGCTGAGCGTGCCTGCGTCATGGGAGAAGGGCATGCCCACCGTTGATCGCTCCGCGATGGTGCGCCATACCGATCAGCAGATGTTTGATCTGGTGAATGATTTTGAACGCTACCCGGAATTTCTGCCCAACTGTCGCAATGCGCGTACGGTCGAAAGGGAAGAAGACCATCTTGTTGGGGAGCTGACCCTGGGCAAGGGAGGGATTGAGCAGACCTTTCGCACCCACAATGCCCTCAAACCCTTTGATCGTATTGACCTGTCTCTAGCCAGCGGCCCTTTTAAACGCTTTGAAGGCTACTGGAAATTCGTGGCGCTTGATGACCGATCCTGCCGGGTAGAACTGCATCTCGAGTTTGAGTTTTCCAGTCGATTGCTGGGTATGGCTTTCGGACGGCTTTTCAATCAGTTGGCCGGTCAGCTGGTAGATGCCTTTATCGAGCGTGCCGACAAGGTGTATGGCCGTTGATGACTCACGAAGTGGACGGCATTACCTGTGAGGTTGTCTGGGCCACACCCGAGGCTCAGTACCTGGAGGTCATCACCGTACCTCCAGAGACTACAGTGCTGGGGGCGCTGGAAGCCTCGGGGCTTTGTGACCGGATCGACGAATTGAAAAACGTGCCTCTGGAGACGTTAAAGCTTGGGATCTTCGGTGAGCATGTTAAATCGCCCGCCAATCAGCTAGTGCAACAGGAAGATCGCATCGAAATCTACCGGCCGCTTCAGGTCGATCCGAAGCAGGCTCGCCGGGCCCGTGCCCGACGAAAGGTCTGAATATCACCCACTTTTATAACGCCTTACGGGGTTGTTATAACGTCTTACAGGGTTGGGTCGACCGAATCAGGGCCTGGAGTGGGCTGACCCAGAGGTGAAATCACTTCTCCTGGACCGGCTGCCGCCGCGGAAGCGGGGGCATCCTCCTGCTGTACCCGAGGGTTGGCATCAATATCGCCGGATGTCTGGATATTGGCCAGTTGATTGCCATTAAAGACGAGCGAAACCTGCTTTTCAGTGATATTGTCGTCTGCATCCTTCAGCCGATAGACATAGTTCCAGAGTGAATCGTCAAAGGCATTGTAGAGCAGAGGACTTCCCATGATCTGCACTACCTGCTGACGGCTCATGCCGGGCTGTAGTTGCGATACCATGCCGGGAGTGATCAGATTGCCCTGAGGCAGGTCGCGCTTATAGACGCAAGCTGCTAAAAGACTGATCAGTAAAGAAAAAACTATAAGCTTGAGCGTATTTTGCATTTGCCTGGGACTTTCCCTATCGTTTGCCTTGATCGATCATACCCGATACATCCAGAGACTGCGAAGAGCTACCATGGCCGATAGAAATCAGGAGTTACGCAAGGCGGGTCTCAAGGTGACCCTGCCCCGCGTAAAAATCCTTCAGATCCTCGAGGCGACTCGGGAAGAGGATCTGCACATGAGCGCTGAAGACGTCTATAAGGCGCTGCTGGATTCCGGTGAAGACGTCGGTCTTGCTACCGTTTATCGCGTCCTGACGCAATTTGAATCCGCAGGTCTGGTAGTACGTCACAACTTTGACGGCGGCCATGCCGTATTCGAGATGTCTCAGGAAGAGCATCATGACCATATGCTGTGTCTCGAAACGGGTGAAGTCGTCGAATTTTTCGATCGCGATATTGAGCGCCGTCAGCGTGAACTTGCCGAAGAGCGCGGCTACGAGCTGGTCGATCACGCTCTGGTGCTTTATGTCCGTCCCAAGGGCTCCAGCGCGACGCGTCAGGATGGCGGTGGCAATCGCCGCTGATCAAAACGACGAACACTTGGGTGATCACAAAAACGCCGCGAATGTTCGCGGCGTTTTGATGTCAGCAAATTAAAGGCCTTGCCGGTTAGTGGGCAGATCGTTGACTGACGTCCAGCATTTCGCGGGCATGCGCCAGCGTGCGTTCTGAAAGGTGTACGCCCCCCAGCATTCGCGCCAGCTCCCTGACCCGTCCGCCCTCATCGAGCAGCGCCATGGTGGTATGCGTGGTGCGCTCATCCGCCTGTTTTTCGATATGCAGATGCTGATGACCCTGTGCAGCCACCTGGGGCAGGTGCGTGACACAGAGAATTTGCCCATGACCGCCCAGCTGGCGCAGCAGTTGACCGACGATTTCTGCGGTAGCGCCTGAAATACCCACATCCACTTCGTCAAACACCAGCGTCGGGATAGTGCTGTGCTGAGCCGCCACAACCTGGATGGCAAGGCTCACTCGCGAAAGCTCACCGCCCGAGGCGACCCGGGTCAGGGCACGTGCCGGCTGCCCGGGGTTGGCGCTGATCAGGAAACTGACCCGATCCATGCCGTCGGGCTGAGCGGTATCCCTGCGTGCGACGTCCACGGTGAAGTCCGCCTTTTCCATGCCCAGAAAGGCCAGCTGCGATTTTACTTCTGCACTCATGCGGCGAGCTGCTTCGGTGCGCTGCTCGGAAATCTGACGGGCCAGTTCGCGCCAGGCATTGCGCGCCGCTTCAGTAGCTTCTACCAGGGTATCCATGTCTTCCCCGCCATCCTGAAGCCCGGAGAGTTCTGCCTGCAGGCGCTGATGCAGTGCCGGTACTTCCTCGGGCATGACGTGATGCTTACGGGCAATGCGATGAATCTCGGCCAGGCGCGACTCGACCGTCATCAGACGATCCGGATCAAGCTCGGTAGCATTGACGTAGCGATGCAGTTCATACCCTGCCTCCTGTAACTGGATACAGGCATCACCAAGCATCCCCAGAATGTTGGCCAAGGCGCCATTGTCGCTGCCGGGCAGCTGCTCCAGACGCTGTCGGGCCTGCGCCAGTCGGGACAGGGCGCCACTTTCATCATCGTCGCAGCAGTCGGCGGCAAACTGTGCCTGAGTGATGAGCTCCTCAGCATTGGCCAGGCGGGTCTGCTCTTCTTCCAACACTGAAAGCTCTTCTTCGCCCAGGGACAATGCATCGAGTTCTTCAACCTGATAGCGCAGCAGCTGACAGCGTGCCTGCTGTTCGTCACCACTTTCCCGGGCGGCTTTCAAGCGTCGACTGGCCTGTTGCCACTGGCGATAGATCTGTGTGAGCTGCTCAACATGCTCGCTGTGGCCGGCAAAGTCATCCAGCAGACGCAGATGTGTCTCTTCGCGCATCAGGGTCTGATGAGCATGCTGGCCATGGATATCGATCAGGTGCTCGCTAAGGGCCTTGAGGTCGGCAAGCGTGGCCGGTACACCGTTGATCCAAGCCTTCGAACGCCCATTGGCAGTGACTGAGCGGCGCAACAGGCATTCCGACTCGTCCAGGTCCCTTTCGGCCAGCCAGGTACGCGCTTCCGGCAGTCCTTCGATATCAAAACGCGCGGCCAGATCGGCACGGGGTGCACCGTGGCGCACGCTGCCGGCATCGGCTCTTTCACCCAGGCAAAGCGACAGGGCATCCAGAAGAATGGACTTGCCGGCACCGGTTTCACCGGTGATGGCCGTCATGCCATCCCGAAAATCCAGTTCCAGATGCTCGACGATGGCGTAATTACTGATGGATAGCTGAGACAGCATGGCCACTCCCGTGTGCGTTGTCGCAGATGACTGGGCTTAGTGGATAGAAACTGACTTTATATACAGTGAGTGTGTTTTTATACAGCGGCTATAAACAGGCTTCAATACCCTGAATTGGTAATTTCATCGTCATTACGCCTTGAGATCGTCCTCGGTATGCCCCATCTGGATAAACAGTTTTCAGCATCAATGTCGCTCTACGGGATGACGCACTGACAGCCGGTACACGCGCAGGATGAGCGCCATGATCCAACAGTAGACACAGCGAGTCAGGAGTGGGGTATGACCAACAAGCCGCATGATCCAAGGGATGAAGAACTCGAGCGTGCCGAGCGTGAAGCCGAACCGCAGCCGCTTGAGCCCGACAATACGGATACCCTTGAGGATATCGAAGGCGAGCTGGCGTCAGATGACGATGCCGTCCTGAGCCAG